>NZ_VICE01000126.1 GCF_006546775.1 Marilutibacter aestuarii | reverse complement strand
GACTTCCCTCTCCAGACGTACCGATGGTGAATGCCATCATGGCCCTTGAGGCCGAGCGGTGATCCGCAAGGGCGGGAAGTCTCCTTTTTACTCATCCAAGCCAACGCCGCTTCGCGACGCGGCTTGGTTCAGGCGATAGGCATCACATGAAAGTCCTCTTAGGGGATGACGGCGTGGGGTGCGCTATCGCCAACGACAAGAATGCGGCCAAGCGAAGCGCATTGCGCGGCTGTTCTGAACAGCTGGCAGGCACATGGCCGTATCATGTTGCGTCAGGCTGTCCAGACCGGGGTGGACCAGGCATCGATCCACCGCCGGGCTTCGGCCATATCCCTGCATGGAGACCGCATGGACACTCCCAACGAACGCGTGGCCGCCTGCAGTTGCGGCCAGCTCACGGCCCGGACGCGGGGCGAACCGGTACGTGTGTCGATCTGCCATTGCCTGGCCTGCCAGCGGCGCACGGGCGGCGTGTTCAGTGCGCAGGCGCGGTTCCCGCGGGATGCGGTGGAACTGGGGGGAGAGAGTCGGACGCACTCATTGGTCGGCGACGAGGGCACGCGCGCGCACTTCCATTTCTGCCCGGCCTGTGGGGGCACGGTCTACTACCTGATGGAGGCCCTTCCCGACATGGTGGCGATCCCGGTGGGCGCGTTCGCCGACCCGGAATTCCCGCCCCCGGTCGTGTCGGTGTACGGGAATCGCAAGCACGGCTGGGTGCGCCTCCCCGAGGGCATCGAGCAGATGTGACCCCGCGAGCGGGCCGGGGAAGTGGACCCGACCGCCCCCCTGCCCCTCAGTGGGCGATGCGCAGCCGCCGGTAGCGCTCGAGGTGTTCGTCGGTGCCGCCGAAGCGGAGTTCGAACGCGAGCAGGCGCTTGAAGTAATGGCTGACGTCGAGCTCGTCGGTCATGCCCATGCCGCCGTGCAACTGCACCGATTGCTGGCCGATGAAGCGTGCCGCCTGCCCCATCAGGCCCTTGGCCGCGGACAGCTGCGCCTGGCGCTCGTCGCGATCCGTCGTGCCGGCCTGGTCTGCGGCGAGATAGGCCATGGAGCGCGCCTGTTCCAGGTGCATGAGCATGTCGGCCATGCGGTGCTGCAGCGCCTGGAAGCCGCCGATCGGCATGCCGAACTGCACGCGCGAGCGCGTGTACTCGATCGTCGCCCGCAGGATCCGCTCCATGGCCCCGAGCGCCTCAGCGCAGAGGGCCGCCAGGCCGATGTCGACGACGGCGAGCAGCGCTTCGGTCGCCTCGTCGCCCAGGCGCGCTTGTGCGCCGACACGCACGCCATCGAAGCGCAGGTCGGCGACGCGCTGTTCGTCGATGCTCGCGTAGGCGTCCATCGCGAGGCCCTCTGCATCCGGCGGCACCGCGAAGAGGCCGATGCCGTCCCCGACCCGCGCCGATACCAGCACGAGGCCTGCCAGCGGCGCGTGGTAGACGGCGTGCTTGGCGCCGTCGATCCGCCAGCCATCGCCGTCGGCCGTGGCTGTGGTGTCCAGATCAACGCTGCCGGGCGCCAGTCCCGTTTCCTCGTGCGCGAGGACGGCGACCAGCTCGCCCGCGGCCATGGCAGGCAGCCACTCGGCGCGCTGTGCGTCGGAGCCCAGCCGGACGATGGCCTGGCTGGCGACGATCGCACTGGACAGGAAAGGCTCGAGCAGCAGGCCCCCGCCGATGGCGCGCGACACCAGCAGGGTGCCGACGGGGCCGGCATCGATGCCGCCTTCGGCTTCCGGCAGGACGAGCGCCAGCAGTCCGAGTTCGGCGAGTTCGGTCCAGACCGCACGCGACCATCCTTCGCCGGAAGCGCGCACGCCGTTGCGGGACTCGAAGTCGTAGCGCTCTGCGATGAAGCGCTGGGTGGTGTCCAGCAGCATCTGCTGCTCGTCGGTGAATGAGAAATCCATGGTCGACCTCAGAGTCCGAGAATCAGGTGGGCGATGATGTTGCGCTGGATCTCGTTGGAGCCGCCGAAGATGCTCAGCTTGCGCAGGTTCATGTAGGCAGCGGCCGCGCGGGCGCCCTCCCCCGCGCCGCCCTGCCGCAATGCCGCCTCGCCCTGCACCTCGACCTGGAGTTCGGAGATGCGCTGCATGAGTTCGGTGCCGCGGACCTTGAGGATCGAGGCCTCCGGGCCGGGCGTCTTGTTGCGCACCTCGTCGAAGATGACGCGCATGTTGGTGATCTCCAGCGCCTTGAGCTCGATCTCCACCTGGGCGAGCCGCGTGCCGAACACCGGATCGTCGAGCAGTGGGCGACCGTTGCGCCGGATGCGCGCGGCCTCCTCGCGCAGGCGGCGCAACTCGCGCCGGGACGCGCCGATCCCGGCGATGTTGGTGCGCTCGTGGCCGAGCAGGAACTTGGCATAGGTCCAGCCCAGGTTCTCCTCGCCGATGCGGTTGGCCACCGGCACGCGCACGTTGTCGAACCAGATCTCGTTGACCTCGCAGGTGCCGTCGAGCAGGCGCGTGGGCCGCACGGTGATGCCCGGGCTCTTCATGTCGACCAGCACGAAGGAAATGCCCTTCTGCGGCTTGGTCGTGGGATCGGTCCGGACCAGGCAGAAGATCCAGTCGGCGAACTGCCCCAACGTGTTCCACACCTTCTGGCCGTTGAGCACGTAGTCGTCGCCATCGCGCTCGGCACGCATCTTCAACGAGGCCAGGTCCGATCCGGAACCGGGTTCGGAATAGCCCTGGCACCACCAGTCCTCGGCCGACAGGATGCGCGGCAGGAAGGCCTGCTGCTGTTCGGGCGTGCCGAAGCGCATGATCACCGGCGCGACCATCTTCAGCCCGAAGGCCAACTGCGGCGGCGCGTCGGCGGCCGCGCACTCGCTTTCGAAGATGTACTGCTCGGTCTTCGACCAGCCGGTGCCACCGAACTCGCGCGGCCACATCGGGGCGCCCCAGCCCCTGGCGTGCAGGATCTTCTGCCAGGCCTGGATGTCGTCGCGCAGCCGGCTGTCGTCGCCGCTGCGGACGCGTTCGCGGATATCGTCCGGCAACGAGGCCTCGACGAATGCGCGTACCTCGCGCTGGAATTCGCGCTCGGCGGGTGTGAAATCAAGGTCCATGTCGAAGCGTCCTCATGGGGCAGGGGCCTGGGATGTCAGGGGGTAGTAGCGCACCAGCATGCGTGCCACGCAGACCGGCTTGTCGCCGCCCTCGATCTCGATGCTCGAAGACCAGTGCGCCTGCAGGCTGCCGTCGAGCGGCGTCAGGGCATCGAGCGTGAGGCGCGCGCGCGCGCGACTGCCGGCCGGCACCGGGGCCGGGAAACGCACGCGGTCCAGCCCGTAGTTCACGGCCATGGCGATGCCGCCGATGTGCAGGCAGGACTGCAGCAGGTGCGGCAGCAGCGACAGGGTGAGGTAGCCGTGGGCGACCGTGCCGCCGAAGGGCGACTCGCGCGCGGCGCGCTCCGGGTCGGTATGGATCCACTGCTGGTCGCCGGTGGCGTCGGCGAAACGCTGGATGCGCGCCTGGTCGATGGTGCACCAGTCGCTGCAGGCGACTTCGCGGCCGATCCAGTCGGCGAGTGCGTCGAGGTTGTCGAGCGATCTCATGCGGGTCTCGTGTCTTCCGGGAGCGGTCGGCGTGGTGGCGGCTCAGAAGCAGGCATCGGGCATGTCCAGCGGCCCGCGGTCGCGGCGGGCGAGCAGGTCGAACTGGGCGTCCACCCTGGGCAGCTCCCAGTCGAAGAAGAAGCGCGCCGCGCGTCGCTTGCCCTCGTGGAAATCGTCGTCGCGCCCGCGCGTGGCCATGGCCTGTTCCAGCCATATCCAGGCCACGGTCACGTGGCCGAAGGCCTCCAGGTAGACGCTGGCATTGGCGAGCGCCAGGCCCGGGTCGCCATCGCGCCACAGCTCCGCGGTGACGCTGGCGAGCCGGTCGACGCGCCGCGACAGCGCCTGCGCATGCGGCTTCAGGTCTGTATCGCCGCCGGCGCGCTCGATGCTTGCGCGCACGCGCGCCAGGTAGAGGCGCAGGGCTGCGCCGTCCTGCATCACGACCTTGCGCCCCAGCAGGTCCAGGCCCTGCACCCCATGCGTGCCCTCGTGGATCGGGTTGAGGCGGTTGTCGCGATAGAACTGTTCAACCTTGTACTCGCGCGTGTAGCCGTACCCGCCGTGGACCTGGATCGCCAGGTCGTTCGCGGCCAGGCACCATTGCGACGGCCAGCTCTTCGCGATCGGCGTGAGTATGTCGAGCAAGAGCTCCAGCTCGGCGCGAGTGGCGTCGTCGTCGGCGACGCGCGCTTCGTCGACCAGGCGCGCGCAGTAGAGGTTGAGTGCAAGCGCGCCCTCCACGTAGCTCTTCTGCGCCAGCAGCATGCGGCGGACATCGGCGTGTTCGATGATCGGCACCTGGGGCGAGCCGGGATCCTTGCCGCCCGTGTCGATGCGCCGCCCCTGCGGCCGGCCGCGCGCGTAGTCGAGCGCATGCAGGTAGCCGGTGTAGCCCAGCGCCGTGGCGCCGAGCCCGACCCCGATGCGGGCCTCGTTCATCATGTGGAACATGCAGGCCAGGCCCTGGTGCAGGCCACCGACGAGATAGCCGATCGCACCCGCCCTGCCCCCTGGCCTGTAACGGGTCCCCTCGCCGAAGCTGAGCAGCGTGTTGACCGTGCCGCGGTAGCCCATCTTGTGGTTGAGCCCGGCCAGTTGCACGTCGTTGCGCTCGCCCAGCGCGCCCGCCTCGTCGACGAGGAATTTCGGGACCACGAACAGCGACAGGCCACGGATGCCGGGGATCGGCCGGCCGTCGTCGCCGGGCGTGCGTGCCAGGACCAGGTGGACGATGTTCTCCGACAGCTCGTGGTCGCCACCGGAGATCCACATCTTGCTGCCGGTCAGCCGGTAACGCGGCCCGAAGGGCGAGTCGCCATCGGGTTCGGCGCGAGTGAGGATATCGGCCAGGGACGAGCCGGCCTGCGGCTCGGACAGGCACATGGTGCCGAAGAAGCGGCCCTGCAGCTCGGGCTCGACGAAAGCCTTCACCTGGGCCGGCGTGCCGTGGGCAAGCAGGAGGTTGGCGTTGCCCAGGGTCAGCATGGGATAGGCGCTGGTGGCGATGTTGGCCGCGTACAGATAGGCCAGCCCGGCATTGGCCACCACCAGGGGCAACTGCATGCCGCCGAGCGCGTAATCCTGCCCCGCGGCGATCAGCCCGCTTTCGCAGAAGGCATCCAGCGCGGCCTTGATCTCGTCGATCAGGTGCACGCGCTCGCCGTCGAAGCGGGGCTCCTCGCGGTCGGCTTTCTGGTAGTGAGGCGCGAACATCTCGCTGGCGACCCGCTCGCAGGCATCGAGTACCGCATCGAAGGTCTCGCGGTTGTGGTCGGCGAAGCGCGGCGCGGCGGAAAGTGCGCCGACATCGAGCCAGTCGTGCAGGAGGAAGTCGAGGTCGCGACGCGACAGCAGCAGGGATGCCATGCGGGCCTCAGACGACCTCGAACAGGCCGGCCGCGCCCTGGCCACCGCCGACGCACATGGTCACCACCACGTACTTCACGCCCCGCCGCTTGCCTTCGATCAAGGCGTGCCCGACCAGCCGCGCGCCGCTGACACCGTAGGGGTGTCCGACCGCGATGGCACCGCCGTTGACGTTCAGTCGCTCGTGGGGGATGCCCAGGGTGTCCATGCAGTAGAGGACCTGCACGGCGAAGGCTTCGTTGAGCTCCCACAGGCCGATGTCTTCGACCGACAGGCCCGCGCGCTTGAGCAGCTTGGGCACGGCGAAGACCGGGCCGATGCCCATCTCGTCCGGCTCGCAGCCGGCCACGGCGAAGCCGCGGAACACGCCCATCGCCGGGATGCCGCGGCGGGCGGCCACCGCCGCGTCCATGACCACCGACGCCGAAGCGCCGTCGGAGAACTGGCTGGCGTTGCCGGCGGTGACGACGCCCCCGGGCACCGCAGTGCGGATCCGGGCGACGCCTTCATAGGTGGTGTCCGCACGAATGCCCTCGTCGCTGGAGAGCGTGACCTCGCGCGTGAGCAGCTGGCGCGTGCGAGGATCAGCGCTGCCGGCCAGCACGGTGATCGGCACGATCTCGTCGTCGAAGCGGCCCGCCTCGGCCGCGGCGGCGGCGCGCAGCTGGCTTTCCACGCCGTAGCGGTCCATGCGCTCGCGGTCGATGCCGTAACGCTTGGCCACGGTCTCCGCGGTCTGCAGCATCGGCCAGTAGATCTCGGGCTTGTGCGCCTTGAGCCAGCCTTCGGCGATCATGTGCTGGTTCATGTACGGCTGGACGCAGGAGATGCTTTCCACGCCGCCGGCGACGAACGTCTCGCCCTCGCCGGCGATCACCCGCTGCGCGGCCATGGCGATCGTTTGCAGGCCCGAGGAGCAGAAGCGATTGACGGTGGCACCGGGCACGCTGACCGGCAGGCCCGCGCGCACCGCCGACTGGCGGGCGATGTTGACGCCGGTGGCGCCCTCGGGATTCGCGCAGCCCATCAGCACGTCTTCCACTTCCCCGGGATCGATGCCGGCGCGCGATACGGCGTGGGCGACGACATGGCCGCCGAGGGTCGCGCCGTGGGTCATGTTGAGCGCGCCCTTCCAGCTCTTGGCCAGTCCGGTGCGCGCGGTCGATACGATGACGGCTTCTTTCACGTTGATCATCCAGTCCAGGGCCCTGGGGCAGTCAGTTGAACGAGCGGCCGGTTTCGGCCAGCTCCACCAGCAGCGGCGAAGGCTCCCACGCGTCGCCATGCAGCCCCTTGGCGAAACGGCGCATGGAGCGGAGCACGTTGTAGAGCCCGACGGTGTCGGCATGGAACATCGGCCCGCCGCGCCAGACCGGGAAGCCGTAACCGGTGAGATAGACCACGTCGATGTCGGACGCCTTCGCGGCGATGCCCTCCTCCAGGATCAGCGCGCCTTCGTTGACGAGGGCGTAGACCAGGCGCTCGACGATCTCCTGGTCGTCGATCCGGCGACGGGTGATCCCCTGCTCGGCGGAGTACGCTTCGATCATCGCGTCGACGACCGGCGAGGGACGCGCGGTGCGATCGCCGGGCGCGTAGTCGTACCAGCCGGCGCCAGTCTTCTGGCCGAAGCGCCCCATCTCGCAGAGCAGGTCGGCGGTGCGCGAGTAGGTGATTTCCGGGCTGTCGACCGCACGCCGCTTGCGGATCGCCCAGCCGATGTCGTTGCCGGCGAGATCCCCCATCCGGAACGGCCCCATCGCCATGCCGAACGCCTCCATCGCGCGATCGACCTGCTGCGGCAGCGCGCCCTCCTCCAGCAGGAAGCCGGCCTGCCGGCTGTACTGCTCGATCATGCGGTTGCCGATGAAGCCGTCGCACACGCCCGACACCACCGCGGTCTTGCCGATCCGGCGCGCGAGCGCCATCACCGTCGCCAGCACGTCGGGTGCCGTGGCCTTGCCGCGCACGACCTCCAGCAGCTTCATGACGTTGGCGGGGCTGAAGAAGTGGGTGCCGAGCACGTCGGAAGGCCGGCGGGTGAATTGCGCGATGCGGTCGACGTCGAGCGTGGAGGTATTGCTGGCGAGGATCGCGCCCGGCTTGGCGAGGTCGTCAAGCCGGCCGAACACCGCCTCCTTGACCCCCATCTCCTCGAATACCGCCTCGACCACCAGGTCGGCATGGGCGAGGTCGTCGTACGACAGGGTCGGCGTGAGGAGGGCCATGCGCGCCTCGACCTGTTCGGCGGTGAGCTTGCCCTTGCGGGCGCTGTTCTCGTAGTTGCGGCGGATGGTGGCCAGGCCGCGGTCCAGCGCCTCTTGCCCGAGCTCGAGCAGGGTGACCGGGATGCCCGCGTTGAGGAAGTTCATCGCGATGCCGCCGCCCATGGTGCCGGCACCGACGATGCCGACCGCGTCGATGGACCGCGGGACCACGCTTGCGTCGAGTCCGGCGACCTTGCCCGCCGCCCGCTCGCTGAAGAACGCATGCCGCAGCGCGCGCGATTCGTCGCTGGCGAGCAATTGCGCGAAAGCCTCGCGCTCCACCGCCAGGCCCGCCTCGAAGTCGCGCTTCACGGCCGCCTCGATCGCGTCCATGCATTTCAGCGGCGCCGGGTAATGCGCCGAAGCCGCGGCCACGCCGTTGCGCGCGAAGCCCAGGAACCCCTCGGCGTCGGGATGTTCGATGGTCCAGTCGCGCACCCTCGGCAGCGTGGCGCCCGACTCGGCGACCTCGCGGCACAATGCGATCGCGGCATCGAGCACGCCCTCTTCGACCACCGCGTCGAACAGGCGCGTGTCGGCCAGGCGCGACGCCGCCACCGGCGTGCCGGAAACGATCATGTTGACCGCCGTCTCCAGCCCGACGGCGCGCGGAAAGCGCTGGGTGCCGCCAGCGCCCGGCAGCAGGCCAAGCTTCACCTCGGGCAGGCCGATCTGCGCGCCGCTCGCGGCGATGCGATGGTGCATGCCCAACGCCAGCTCCAGGCCGCCGCCCAGCGCCATGCCCTCGATCGCCGCGACGACCGGCTTGGGGCTGGCCTCGAATGCCGTGATGACGGTGGGCAGGGTCGGTTCCTGGCTGGCCTCGGGGCGATTGAACTCGCGGATGTCGGCGCCGCCGGAGAAGGCACGCGCGCCGCCGGTGACGACGACGCCCTTGACCGCGTCGTCGTCGCAGGCGCGGTCCAGCGACTCGACCAGGCCGCGACGGGTCGCGATGCCCAGGCCGTTCACCGGCGGGTTGTGCAGCGTGAGGATGGCGATGCCATCGCGGATCTCGTAGTTCACTGGCATGTGCGGGGAACCCTGTGTGCGAGGTGGTTCGGGAAAGGCGTGGCGGCGGTAAAGCGTCTCATCGCGAACCGACCCGGTCGGCGAAGCGGCAGCCCAGTTCGGCGAGCGGCTCGACCTGTCGTGCGTATGCCATCGCCTGCGGGCTGCTGGCGACGCCCTCGCCGGCCCGCTTGACGATGCCCTGCATGATCGCGGCCAGGCGGAACACGTTGTAGGCGAGGTAGTAGTTCCAGTCACCGGTAACGGTGCGTCCGGTACGCGCTTCGTAGGTCCTGACATACGACGCTTCGTCGGGGATGCCCAACGCATTGAGGTCGAGCCCGGCGGTGCCGCGGAAGGGCGCCGGCGCCAGGTGCCAGGTCATCAGGTGGTAGGCGAAGTCGGCGAAGGGATGGCCGAGGGTGGAGAGTTCCCAGTCGATGACGGCGAGGATCCGCGGTTCGCTGGGATGGAAGATCACGTTGTCGAGCCGGTAGTCGCCGTGGACCAGCGAGACGATCGAACCCGAGTCCGCCGGGATGTGCCCGGGCAGCCAGTCGATCAGCCGTTCCATCGCCTCGATGCGGACGGTTTCGCTGGCGCGGTACTGGCGGGTCCAGCGTGCCATCTGCCGCTCGAAGTAGTTGCCGGGCTTGCCGTAGTCCGACAGCCCCAGCGCGGCCACATCGGTCGTGTGCAGGGCGGCGATGACGCGGTTGAGCTCGTCGTACAGCGCGCCGCGTCCGGCGGTCGACATGCCGGGCAGCGAGGGATCCCAGAAGATCCGGCCGTCGACGAAGTCCATGAGGTAGAAGGCGCGGCCGATGACCGATTCGTCCTCGCACAGGCAATGCATGCGCGCCACGGGTACCGGCGAGTCGCGCAGGGCACTCTGCAGCCGGAACTCGCGCTCGATGGCGTGCGCCGATGGCAGCAACTGCGCCGCCGGTGCCGGCTTGGAACGCATCACGTAGCGGCGGTCGCCGGCCTGCAGCAGGTAGGTGGGATTGGATTGCCCGCCCTCGAAGCGCTTGGCAAGCAGGGGCCCCGGCAGTCCGCCCAGGCGATCGTCGAGGTAGGCCGACAGGCGCGCGATCGCCGCGTCGTCGAGGTTCGCGCCGGCGACCGGCGGCCGGGTCGCCGCGCTCATGCCGCCACCAGCTGCAGGCAGCCGTCCTGCAGTCGGGGTACCACGTCCAGGCAGTCCATCCGCGCCGCGCAGTCGACCTCGGCCTGGTGGTCGTTGTCGCGCATCAGCCGGCCCACGCGCGAGGCACCGAGCGCGGTTCCCGCCGCGCAGCCGCGGTACAGCAACAGCGCGGCGATGGCGGCGTCGGTGAGCGCGTAGTCCCCCAGCGCTTCGAAATGCGAGGCCAGGTGGCCGGCGCCATAGAAGTCCTCGAGGTTGAAGCGGTTCGCCGAACCGGCGCAGACCACCAGCACCGAGGCGTCGGGATGTTCGCGCACGACATGCTCCACCAGCGCGCGACCGTTGAGCAGGGCGCCGACGTAGACATGCGCGGCGCCGGCGGCATCGCCAAGGGCGACGGTACCGTTGGTGGTGGCGTAGACCAGGGTGGCGCCGTGCAGGCCGGCCGTCGCCAGCGCCAGCGGCGTGGCGGGCCCGAACCCCGGCAGGCCACGGGCGAGGTATTCGCCGGCCAGCAGCGGCGCATCCAGGCTCCCGGCGATGCGCAGTGCGTCGCTGGCGTCGCGCGCCGGCCACACGTGGCGGATGCCCTGTCCGAAGGCGTGGACGATGGTGGAGGTCGCGAACAGCACGTCCAGCACGATTACCACCTTGCCCGCGAGCCGGGTGGGGTCGAGCTCCTCCCTCTTGAACAGCACGTGCAGCTTGCGCATCGGTCCTCGCTTGGCCTGGGCGCCGGTCGCGCCGCTCGTCGGTCGATCCATAAGTTCCATATAGCGGAACTAATGTTTCGATAATGACCCATCCTAGCCACAGCGCCTGCCTTGATCAAGCCCGTGATCGCGTATTGCCCAGCGTTTCCACATAGCCTAGGATTCGGATACCGGCAACATCACGAGTTCCGTTCCGTGGAACTCTAGTTGCGATCATGAAAAGGCCCGCATGGACTTCTCCCATTCCCCGGACGTCGAAGCGCTGCGCACCCGCCTGCTGCGATTCTTCGACGACGCCATCCTCCCCAACGAAGGGCGCTATCACGAGGAGATCCGCCGCCACCGCGAGGCTGGCAACGTCTGGCAGGCGCTGCCCCTGATCGAGGAACTCAAGCCGCGGGCACGCGCCGAGGGCCTGTGGAACCTGTTCCTGCCCCGCTCGCCGCGGGCGCCCGAGGGCCTGGACAACCTGGCGTACGCGCCGCTGTGCGAGATCATGGGGCGCGTGCCCTGGGCGCCCGAGGTGTTCAACTGCTCGGCGCCGGACACCGGCAACATGGAAACGCTCGAGCGCTACGGCAGCGAGGCGCACAAGCGCCGCTGGCTGGAGCCGCTGCTCGCGGGCGAGATCCGCTCGGCCTTCCTGATGACCGAGCCGGAGGTGGCCTCCTCGGATGCGACCAACATCCGCTGCTCGATCCGCCGCGATGGCGACGACTACGTCATCAACGGACGCAAGTGGTGGTCCTCGGGCGCGGGCGACCCGCGCTGCGCGGTCTACATCGTGATGGGCAAGACAGACGCCGACGCGCCGCGGCACCAGCAGCAGTCGATGATCCTGGTCCCGGCAGACACGCCCGGCATCCGCATCGTGCGGCACCTGCCGGTGTTCGGTTACGACGATGCCCCGCACGGGCACATGGAGGTGGCGCTGGAAGACGTCCGCGTGCCCGCGTCCAACCTGTTGCTTGGCGAAGGCCGCGGCTTCGAGATCGCGCAGGGCCGGCTGGGGCCCGGCCGCATCCACCACTGCATGCGCACCATCGGCGCGGCGGAGCGCGCGTTCGAACTGATGTGCCAGCGCCTCCAGTCGCGCGTGGCCTTCGGCCGGCCCCTCTCCGAGCAGTCGCTGTGGCACGAACGCATCGCCCATGCGCGCTGCATGATCGAGCAGGCGCGCCTGCTGACGCTCAAGGCCGCCTGGATGATGGACCGCGTCGGCAACAAGGAGGCGCGCACCGAGATCGCGATGATCAAGGTCGTCGCACCGCAGATGGCCTGCCAGGTGATCGACTGGGCGATCCAGGCCCATGGCGGCGCCGGCGTCAGCGACGACTTCCCGCTGGCCGCCGCGTATGCCGGCATCCGCACCCTGCGGCTGGCCGACGGCCCCGACGAAGTCCACTGCGGCACCATCGCGCGCCTGGAACTGGCTCGCATCGCCGCCATGGCCCCGGCGCCCTGACGCGCCGGGCCACGCCACGACAGGTAGACCATGGGTAACCCGAAAAGAAAGATCGACACCCTCAGCCTCTCCATCGACGAGAGCCACCCCCAGTTCGTCAACGCGGTGGGACGCGCGATCTCGATCCTGCGCTGCTTCGAGCACGGCCCGACGCAACTGGGCAACCGCGACATCGCGCGCGAGACCGGACTGCCGAAGGCCACCGTCTCGCGCCTGACCTTCACCCTCGCGTCGCTGGGCTTCCTGAGCTACTCGGAGTCCGCCGAGAAATACGCACTGGGGACCGCGGTGTTGTCGCTGGCGCATGCCTTCATGAAGGGCAACGACGTCGTCGCGGTGGCGCGCCCGCTCATGCGCGAGCTGGCCGAGTACACGCAATCCGCGGTCATGCTGGGCGAAGCCGATCGCGGCCGGATGGTATTGCTGGAGGTTTCCCAGGGTGACCCGATGTTCGAGATGAAGCTCGCCGTGGGCGCCCGCGTGCCGCATGGCTCCACCGCCCTGGGTCGGGCCGACCTTGCCGCGCGCCCGCTGGACGTCTTCGAGCGCCACCTGCGCGAGCTCGAGCACGAATGCGAACCGGGCTACTGGCCGCGCCTGCGCGCCGGCATCGTGCGCGCGCGCCAGGACTACGAGCACTACGGCTTCTGCTTCTCGATGGGCGACTGGAACCCGGACGTGTTCGCGATCGGCGTGCCGATGGTGTCCGCCGACGGCGGCCGCGTGCTCGCGTTCAACTGCAGCGGCCGCGTTTCGGTGATGACCCGCGAACGCCTGATCGACGATTTCGGCCCACGCCTGGTCGCGCTGCGCGACCGCGTCCTGCAGGCCACCGAAGGACGCTTCTGACTGCCCGCCACCCCCGCACCGATGAGGAGCCACGCCCGATGAAAGCCGTTCTCTGCGAAGCCTGGGGACCGCCGTCCTCCCTCCGCGTCGCCGAGGTGCCCTCGCCCACGCCCGGCCCGCGCCAGGTGCTGGTCCGCACCCGCGCGGCGGCGGTCAACTTCCCCGATGCCCTGATCGTCGCCGGCAAGTACCAGTTCCGCCCGCCGCTGCCGTTCTCGCCCGGCGGCGAGCTCTCCGGCGAGGTCATCGCCACCGGGGCGGACGTCACCCGCGTCGCGGTGGGCGACAAGGTCGTCGGGCTCACGCCATTCGGTGCGTTCGCGCAGGAGGTCGCGGTGGACGAAAGCCACATCGTGCCCCTGCCCCCCGACATCGGCGACGACGCCCTGGAGATCGCCGGCAGCTTCGTCCTCACCTACGGCACCTCGCTGCACGCCCTGAAGGACCGCGCCGAGGCGAAGGAAGGCGAGACGCTGCTTGTCCTGGGCGCCGGCGGCGGCGTCGGCCTCGCTGCGGTCGAGATCGGCAAGCTGATGGGCATGCGCGTCATCGCCGCGGCGTCCAGCGAAGCCAAGCGTGATGCCGCGCGCGCGCACGGCGCCGACGAAGTGATCGACTACGGGAGCGAAGGCCTCAAGGAGCACGTCAAGGCGCTGACCGACGGCAAGGGCGTGGACGTCGTCTACGACCCGGTCGGCGGCGACTTCGCCGAGCCGGCCCTGCGCTGCGTCGGCTGGCGCGGGCGCTACCTGGTGGTGGGGTTCGCCGCCGGCGAGATACCGCGACTGCCGGTGAACCTGCTGCTGCTCAAGGGCAGCGCCCTGGTCGGGGTGTTCTGGGGCGAGTTCGTCAAGCGCGAGCCCAAGCGGAACGCCGAGAACATGAAGACCCTGTTCGGCTGGCTCGGGGAAGGACGCATCAGGCCGCACGTATCGCGGCGCTACCCGCTGTCCGGTGCCGCCGACGCGCTCGACGCGCTGCTGGCGCGCGAGGCCATCGGCAAGCTGGTGGTGCTGCCGCAGCAAGCGGACTGACCGCGGCACGCGCCGGCACGGGCGCGGTCGCATCCACATGCCATTGCGCACCCTTGGGAGGGAATGCCGATGCACAAGAACATGCGCCACTGGCCGCCCGGGGTCCCCTTGCGGATGGCCATCCCGGAAACCTCGCTGTACTTCAACTTGGACGTCGCCGCCACCCGCTACCCGGGCCGCACCGCGATCGCCTATTACGGCAGCGAGGTGTCCTACGCGGCGCTCAGGCAGGAGGTGGACCGGCTCGCCGGCTTCCTGCAGGCGCGCTTCGGCGTCGCCAAGGGCGACCGGGTCGTGCTCTACCTGCAGAACAGCCCCCAGTTCGTGGTCGCCTATCACGCCATCTTGCGTGCCGGCGCGGTCGTGGTCCCGGTCAACACGATGAACCTGGCCGCGGAGGTCGAGCACATCGTCACCGACTGCGGTGCGCGCGTCGCCATCTTCGGCCAGGAACTGGCGGCCCACGTCACGCCCCTGCTGGGCAGCGCGCTGGTGCATGGACTGTCGGCCTGCTACCGCGATTACCTGCACGCCGACACCGACCTGCCGGTGCCCGAGGTCGTCGCCCAGGACCGCCTGGCGATCGACGGCGCGACGCCCTGGCACGAGGCCGTCGCGGCCGGCATCGCGCCCATGCCGGTCGAGGTGGGCCCCGACGACCTGGCGATCATTCCCTACACTTCGGGCACCACCGGCGCGCCCAAGGGCTGCATGCACACCCATCGCAGCGTCATGCACCCGGCGATCGGCGCCGCGGAGTTCTGCCGCATCGCCAAGGACCAGGTGGCCCTTGCCGCCCTGCCGATGTTCCATGTCACCGGCCTGCAGATGGGCGTCAACGCCGTCGTCTTCGCCGGCGGCACCATGGCCATCATGACGCGCTGGGACCGGCGCTGTGCCGCGATGCTCATCCAGCGCTACCGCGTGAGCACCTGGACCGCGATCCCGACGATGCTGTTCGACTTCCTCGCCCAGCCCGACCTCGCCGATTTCGACCTGTCCTCGCTGAGCCTGCTCAGCGGCGGCGGTGCGGCCATGCCCAAGGCGGTGGCCGAAAAGATCCATGCACTGTGGGGACTGCCCTACGTGGAGGGCTACGGCCTGTCCGAGACCATGGCCACCACGCACACCAACCCGGTCCAGCGCCCGAAGGCGCAGTGCCTGGGCATACCGATCCAGGACACCGACTCGGTGGTGGTCGACCCGGACACGCTCGCCCTGCTGCCGCCCGACGGGGTCGGCGAGATCCTCATCCGCGGCCCGCAGGTGTTCAAGGGCTACTGGGGACGCGAGGACGCCACGCGCGCGGCCTTCGTCGAGATCGAAGGCGAGCGCTTCTTCCGCACCGGCGACCTGGGTTACATCGACGAGGATGGCTACTTCTTCATCGTCGATCGCCTGAAGCGGATGATCAACGCCTCCGGCTACAAGGTCTGGCCCGCCGAGGTCGAGAACCTGATGTTCGCGCACCCGGCGATCCAGGAAGCCTGCGTGATCGGCATCCGCGACCGCCAGCGCGGCGAGAGCGTCAAGCTGGTCGCGGTGCTGGCGCAGGGCCAGACCACCACCGAAGCGGAGGTGATTGCCTGGGCACGCGAACACATGGCCGCCTACAAGGTGCCGCACGTGGTCGAGTTCGTGGACCGCCTGCCCAAGAGCGGCACCGGCAAGGTCCAGTGGCGCGAACTGCAGGCCCGCGAGCGCGAACGGGAAGCCGACTGACACGGGACGCGGCGTGCGTCCTCGCGCCTGCTGCGTCCGGGAGCAGGCGCGGGCGATGCAGCACTCAAGCACCGGTGGCAGGCCGGAATGCAAGAGTCGGCGCCCAGCGTGCGCCCGGATCGAGATTCTTGACGCTTCGGTTGATGGGTTTCGCGTTGCTCTACCCATCCTGCGTTCTGGGATGACGGCGCAGGGTTGGTACCCAGCCTCGTAGGGTGGGTAGAGCCGAAGGCGAAACCCACCGTCGCGAAGCTGCACGTACGACGCGCGATGGGTTTTGCTTCGCGCTACCCATCCTACGAGGGGCATGGGATCGCAAGCCAACCGCAAAGGCGACTCGCTCCGTAGCCCGGGTAAGCGAAGCGCACCCACCGATAGTTGGAACGCAAGAGCTGGATCCCAGCGTTCGCTGGGATGACGGTGCAGGGATGGGACCCAGGCTGCCCGGATCGGCCGGTCGGCATTGCCCAGCCAGCAAAAAAAAGCCCGCCAGATGGCGGGCTCTTTCCGACTGAGGGCGTGGCTCAGTACTTCAGGCGGAAGGTGACGCCGTAGGTGCGCGGCGCACCGAGGAAGGCGTTGTAGGAGCCAGTCTGGAGCGGTGCATCGAAGCCGACCTGTGCATACGTCTCGTCGGTCAGGTTCTGGCCCCACAACTCGACCGACCAGCGGTCGGCGCTCGAAGCCAGCGTGAAGCGCGCATTGACCAGGGTGAAGGCGTCCTGCATCTTCTGCGGCGCGAGGTCCGAACCGGTGTTGTATTCGGAGGTGTACTTCGCGCCGAGGAAGAAGCGGCCGATGAGGTCATCGCTGAAACCCCACTCGTAGGTGATCGCCGCACTGCTCTGCCATTCCGGCGCGAAGCCCGGCGTGGCGCCCGGCAGGCGCGACAGCGCGGCGTCGGGCAGCGGATCGTCGCCGTACTCGGCCTGCAACCAGGTCAGGCCACCCTGCAGCGTGAGCCCGTCGATCCCGGTCTGCCAGATCATGTCGGCGTCCACGCCGTGGGTGTTGAGCTCCGGGATCGAGCGCACCACGTAGCTCGAACCCAGGAAGCTGTTGAGCTGGAAGTCGCTGTAGTCCTGCTTGAAGTACGCGGCGTTCAGCAACAGGTTGCCGTCCATCAGCGTCGCCTTCGCGCCGAGCTCGTAGGCATCGACGAACTCGCCCGGGAACGAGGTGTCGGTGCTCGGGGTCACGCCGAGCTGCACGCGGTCGAGGTTGAAGCCACCGGCCTTGTAGCCGCGCGAGGCGGAGAAGTAGGTCATCAAGGCTTCGTTCCAGCGGTACGCCGCCTTGAAGGTGCCCGACCACTCCTTCTCGTCGCGCTCCTGGTGCGTCTCGAGCCCGTTGAACAGGGTGTTGGCCCAGGGCAGGCACATGTAGCCGATCACGGTCGGCACGATATTGCCGACGAACTGCGCCGGAACGCCCCGTGCGATCAGGGCCTGCGCGACCTGCGCCGGATTGCCCAGTCCCGCGCTGCAGCTGGGGCTGCCGTTGGGGTTGGCGTAGCTGGAATCGACCTCCTTCTTCTCCTGCGTGTAGCGCAGGCCCAGGGTCAGGTCGAGCGCGTCGGTCGCGTGGAAGGTCATGTTGGTGAACGCGGCGGTGCTCTTGGCGTTCTGGTCGAAACGGTCCATCGAGCCGCGTCCGGCGAAGCTGGTGCCGTAGGGCTGGCCACCGGCCTCGGCCAGGAAGGTCGCCGCGCCATTGGTGTTGACCAGGCCCGCAGGGAAGCTCGCGGCGATGTTGTTCAACAGGGCGATCGACAGGTAGGGCTCGTACGCATTGCCCATGCTGATCGCGTCCCGGCGCACCAGGTCCTCGTCGCTGTAGAACAGGCCGACCATCCAGTCGAGGCGATCGGTCGAACCGGTCAGCCGGAACTCCTGGCTGAAGGTGTCGAAGCTCACCGAGTTCAAATCGTCGCCGTAGGCACGCGTCCAGATATCGGCGGCGGAGAAGTCCAGGTCCGATTCGTTGACGGAATCCCAGCTGCGGTTGGCGGTGATCGAGGTCAGGGTGGCATCGCCGAACCACGGCGTGATCCAGTTGACCTCGGCCGAGATGCCCTTGTCGATGGTGTCGGTGCGGGTGCCCTGGTTGCTGTACGCCAGGCGCTGCTCGGGATCGGCGACGGGAATGACGCCCTGCCCCCCGGCCAGCGCGTCGACGATGGCCGCGGCGGGGCCACGGGTGGTGGTCACGCCCACGCAACAGTTCTCGTCGCGACTGGTGAAGTCGGCGATGAAGTTGATGTCCAGGGTGTCGCTGGGCTCGAGCAGCAACTGGCTGCGCACCGACTGGAAGTTGATGTTGCCATCCTCGTCCTCGCGCCTCGGGCCCGCACCGGTCTCGACGTCGGTGACGCCGTCGCGCTTGCGCTTGGTGGCATAGATGCGAAAGGCGCTGTTCTCGCCGAGCGCGTCGTTGTAGGAGCCCGCCACGCCGATTGCGCCGTAGCTCCCCACTGTCAGCTCGCCTTCCGCGGACTGCTGGTAGTCGGGCCGCTTGGTGATCACCTGGATCAGGCCGGCGGAGGTGTTCTTGCCGAACACCGTGCCCTGCGGGCCCTTCAGGACCTCGATGCGCTCGACCTCGCCCAGGTCGCCGAAGCCGACGCCGTTGCGCGGCCGGTAGACGCCGTCGATGACGATGCCGACCGAGGATTCCAGGCCGGGGTTGTCGCCGACCGTGCCGACGCCGCGCAGGCGCGCGGTGGTCTGGCCTTCGTTGCTGGTGCTGGTCACGTTCAGCGCCGGCACCAGCAGCTGGACGTCCTTGATGTCGCGCACGCCGGCGTCCTCGAGGACCTGCTCGGGGACCACGGTCATGGAGATCGGCACGTCCTGCAGCGCCTCTTCGCGCTTCTGTGCGGTGACGGTGATCATGTCCAGCGTCTTGGGCGACGCCTCGCTTTCGGTTGCGGCAGCGGACGTGGCCGGCGCCTGTTCCTGCGCGATCGCAGGCACCAGCGGCAGCGCCACGAGGGCGAGCACGATCGACATCGACAGCGCGGTTCGGTTCGGGTGACGTGTTGCGGTACGGGCAGCGTTACGAACAGCCATGGTGCATCCCTCCCAGGATGGAAATGAGCAACCCCATGCGTCGGCTTCTCGCGCTTGCGTGGTCGTCCGGACCGACTCCGGGCCCGGTACGCGGTTGCATGCTTGGAAATCACCTGTGCGTTGGAACCGGATGCCCCTGCGCCTTCCCTCCCGTGGGCGCCCTCGCATCCGCTGGACAAGACCGATCAGACCGGGTTGGTGGCGGCGCCTCCCTCCCTCGAAACCATGCGCGGGACGGCCCTGCTCATGGCGCGCGCAGCGCCTCGATCAGGGACTCGCGCTGCCCCGGGCGCGCGGCGAAGGGGTCGGCCGGATCGCGCAGCGCGACGATGTCCTCGGCGCGACGGGCCACCCCACCCAGTGCCTGCGGGTGCGAGACGATGTAGAAGCGCCGTGCGGCGACGGACTCGAAGGTGGTCCGAGCGACGTCCTCGGCACTCACGCGACCCGAGCCCACGGCCTTCTCGACCATGGCCTCGGCAACGCGTTGCGAGCGTGTCGCATCGCCATGGGCGGCAGTGGGGCGGTTGCGCCCCGAGCGGCCGATGCCGGTGGGCACGTAATAGGGGCACAGCACCGAGCAGTGGACCCGGTCGGTGACCAGGGCCAGGTCGTGGTGCAGGGTTTCGGTGAGCGACACCACCGCGTGCTTGGTGACGTTGTAGACGCCGCTGAGCGGCGGGTTGAGCAGGCCCGCCATCGACGCGGTGTTGACCACGTGCGCCTCGAAGGCCGGATCCGCGCGCGAGGCGTCCAGCATGCGCGGCACCCAGGTGCGGACGCCATGGATGACGCCCCACAGGTTCACCCCCAGGGTCCACTCCCAGTCGGCCAGGCTGTTTTCCCACAGCAGTCCGCCGGTACCGACGCCCGCGTTGTTGAAGACCAGGTGCGCCGGCCCGAAACGGGATTCGGCGTCGTCGGCCAGCGCCTCGACCTGGCCGGCGTCGGCGACGTCGACCACGCGCGCGAAAACCGCCGCGCCGGCCGACTCGAGTTCGTGCCGCGCCGCGTCGAGCGCATCCTCCTGGACATCGGCCAGCACCAGCTTCATGCCTTCGCGTGCGCCCAGGCGCGCGAACTCCAGGCCGAACCCGGAGCCGGCGCCGGTGATCACCACGGTCCTGCCGCGCAGCGTCTCCATCGCCTCAGACCGCCGTGTAGCCGCCATCCACCGCCAGGACCTGCCCGGTGATGTGGCTGCCCGCGTCGGAGGCGAACAGCAGCGCCGCGCCCTTGAGGTCTTCGTCGCCGCCGAGCCGGCGCAGCGGCGCATTGCCGATGAGCGCCTCTTCACCGAGGTGCTGGATCAGTCCGGCGCTCATCTTCGAGGGAAAGAACCCCGGCGCAAGCGCATTGACGGTGATGCCGTGCACGCCCCACTCGCCCGCCAGCGCACGGGTGAAGTTGACCACCGCGCCCTTGGCGCTGTTGTAGGCGATCGTCTGCATGCTGCCCGGCGGATTGCCCCGCAGGCCGGCAATGGAGGCGACGTTGACGATGCGGCCGTGCTTGCGCGGGATCATCGAGCGCCGCGCGACCTGCTGGCTGAGCAGGAACAGGCCGCGCACGTTGAGATCGAAGACTTTGTCCCAGGCCTCCAGCGGATGGTCCTCGGCCGGCGCCCCCCAGCTCGTCCCGGCATTGTTGACGAGGATGTCCACCTGTCCCATGCGCTCCAGCGCCGCATCGACCAGCGCTTCCACGCCTTCGGGACGCGCGCCGTCGGCGGCGACCCAGTCGGCATCGACACCGCGCTCGCGCAGGTGGGCGGTCGCCGCCTTGAGCTCGTCCTCCTTGCGCGCCGACAGCAGGACCCGTGCGCCGTAGTCGCCCAGCGCCTCGGCGATCTGCAGCCCCAGCCCGCGGGAGCCGCCGGTGACCAGGGCGGTGCGGCCGGTGAGGTCGAAGATGTCGGTGCGTGTATTCATGGCGCCTCTTGGTGATGTGGGCTGACGGGAGCGGCAGGCAGGGCGCTGGCAGGCCGGCAGGCCCGCGGAAGTCCGTATTGCCCCCTGTGACGCGCTTTTATATTCCGCTCTATGAAACTAAGTTTCTGATTCCTGAAACAATCTAGCCTGCTATTTGCACGCATTCAATACCTCGGGGTATCCATTTTCATGGTGCAAAGCAGCATTCATCAGGGCATTTGACAGCCTGTTCGCCAAGCATCCAAACTCCGGCGCATATCGCGGTTTCGGAATTAAGTTTCATATCATGAAATTTGAAATAGACAGCGGACCGTCGCCGGCACAAGGGGAAACCCTGGAGGCGGCGGGGCCCATGGCCGGCTGGCCGCGGCGTCTGCCTGCCGTCGGCCGGCGACCCCATCCGTCCGCCGCCCCGTCCCGCACCTCCCTCTCCCCGCCCGCGGCCGCCTGATCCAGGAACCCCCATGGGAAGCCCCAAACGCAGCATCGACGTCTTCAACCGGCCCTTCGACGAGACCCACCCCCAGTTCGTCAATGCGGTCGGGCGCGCCTTCGCGATCCTCCGCTGTTTCGAGCACGGCGAGCGCTACCTGGGCAACCAGGACATCGCCCGCCAGACCCTGCTGCCCAAGCCGACGGTGTCGCGGCTGACCTTCACCCTGGCATCGCTGGGCTACCTGGAGTACTCGGCGACGCTGGAGAAGTACGCGCTCGGCACCGCGGTGCTCGGACTGAGCCACGCCTACATGAAGAACAACGACGTGGTGTCGGTTGCACGCCCGCTGATGAAGGAACTGGCCGAATACACCCAGTCGGCGGTCATGCTCGGGGCCGCCGATGGGTTGCGGATGATCCTGCTGGAGGTCTGCCAGGGCGACCACACCTTCCAGCTCAACCTGGCGCCGGGCATGCGCGTGCCGCACGGCTCCACGGCGCTGGGCCGCGCCGACCTCGCCGCGCGGCCGCCGGAGCTGTTCGAGCAGCGGCTCGCCGAACTGAAGGACGACTGCGATCCCGAGCAATGGCCTCGAATCCATGCCGGCATCGTCCGCGCCCGCGAGGAGTACGAGACCTACGGCTTCTGCTTCTCGATGGGCGAGTGGAACCCCGACGTGTTCGCGGTGGGCGTACCGATGATGTCCAGCGACCGCGGGCGGGTGCTCGCGTTCAACTGCAGCGGGCGGATCTCGGTGATGACGCGCGAGAAGCTCGTCCAGGATTTCGGGCCCAAGCTGGTGGCGCTGCGCAACACCGTATTCGAGAAAGTCGAAGGCCGCTTCTAGGCGCGGCGGCGCCGGCAGGGCCGGCATCACATGCAGGGGATTGGAACGCGATGACCGGGAGGGCACGATGAAGCAAACGCGACAGGGCGCCACCGCCGCCGGATGGCGCTGGGGACCATTCACCTGCCGGATTCCGTTCCTGCACTCGCGCCTGCTGTGGCCCGAGTTCCTGCAGGGCACGCTGGTGGCGACCGCCACCGGGCTGGCCCTGGTGCCGGTCCTGAGCGGCTACTTCGGCATGAGCTTCGAGCAGGCCGTGGCCTGCGTGCTGTTCAACAGCATCTTCCTGGTCTCGTCGCTGTACATCTTCGGCGAACCCTACGCGCCGGGCTGGACCACCGCGGCGCTGCCGCTGGCGCTGGCCTACGTGATCGCCGGCTACCCCGACCCGACCACCCGCTTCCAGGCGATGACCGCGTTGACGCTCAGCTATGCCGCGCTGGTCTTCGTGCTTGGCGTCACCGGCCTGGGGCGCAAGCTGATGCGCTGGCTGCCCACGACGCTGAAGGCGGGCATCCTGTTGGGCGCGGCGCTGTCTGCCTTCCGCCGCGTGTTCGTCGACGATGGCGGCAAGCTGCTGATGTCGCAACCGGTGACCACCGCGGTCGCCTGCGCGATCTGCCTGGTGTGCGTGTTCTCCACGCCGTTCCGCCGCCTGGTCGAACGCCATCGTTCGCTGTCGCTCCTGGTCGCGCTGGGACTGCTGCCGGGCTTCCTCGCGGCCGCGCTCATCGGTCCGCTCGTCGGCGAGGTGCAGTACGACATCCAGTGGGGCTGGTTGTTGCCGCCGATGGGCGAGGCGATGGCGAAGATGTCGCCCTTCAGCATCGGCTGGCCGCCGCTGGAGATGTACCTGGCGGGCATCCCGCTGGTGCTGGTCACCTACGTCATCCAGTTCGGCGACTGGGTGACCGGCAACGAAGTCCTGCGCGAGGCCGCACCATCGCGACCCGACGACCCGGTCGACATCAACGCCAGCCGATCGCATCTCGCACTCGCCATCCGCAACGCCGCCTCGGCCCTGGTGTCGCCGTTCTTCACCACCCAGGGCAGCCTGTGGACCGGCGTCCACGTGATCGTCGTCAAGCGCTGGAAAGAGGGGCCGCGCGCCGTCCCCGACCTGCACAGCGGCATGATGTCCTACTACCTGATGGGCCTGCCCTTCATCTATTTCATCCTGCCATTGCTGACGGCGATGAAACCGCTGCTCGGCATCGCGCTGTCCTTGACCCTGGTGCTGACCGGCTTTGCCTGCGCCTACATCGGGATGGCGATCCCGCGCGACGCCAGCGCGCGGGGCGCGGCCATGCTCACCGGCGCAGCGCTGGCGCTGCTGCAGCCCTGGGTGGGCCTGCTGGTCGGCATCGGCGTGTGCCTGCTGCTGGTCGGCCCCGAGCGGCAGGCGACGCCCGCAGCGGCGCCCGCGATCGACCCCGAGCCCTGACCCACGCCGATACGACCGGAGGCCGCATGAGCGCGCGCGACGACTACCGCCACTTCCTGCCGATCCCGACGCGTTGGAAGGACAACGACGTGTATGGCCACGTCAACAACGTCGAGTACTACAGCTACTTCGACACGGTCATCAACACATGGCTGATCCAGCGCGGCGGGCTGGACATCCATCGCGGCGCGGTCATCGGCCTGTGCGCGGAATCGCACTGCCGCTTCAACGGCGAACTGGCCTTCCCCGAAACCGTCGAAGCCGGCCTGCGCGTGGAGCACCTGGGCAACGCCAGCGTGCGCTACGGAGTCGGCCTGTTTCGCCCCGGGCGCGATACGGCCGCCGCCGAAGGCTGGTTCGTGCACGTCTTCGTCGACCGCGACAGCCGTCGCTCGCATCCCATCCCAGCGGCGATCCGCGAGGCCCTGCTGCCGCTGCACGTGCCGGCGGAGGCGCGGGCATGAAGGTACGCGCCGCGGTCCTGCGCGAGATGGGCCGGCCTGCGCCATACGCAGGCTCGCGTCCGCTCGGCGTCGAGACCCTCAAACTCTCGGGGCCGGGCGCGGGGGAACTGCTCGTGCGGGTGCTCGCCGCCGGCCTGTGCCACTCCGACCTGTCGGTGATCGACGGCTCGCGGCCACGACCGTTGCCGATGGTGCTCGGCCACGAGGCCGTCGGCGAGGTGCTGGAGGTGGGCCGGGACACGCCCGGATTCCAGCCGGGCGACCGCGTCGTGTTCTCCTTCGTGCCGATGTGCGGGCACTGCGCCCCCTGCGCCAGCGGGCGCCCGGTGCTGTGCGAACCCGGCGCGCTCGCCAACGCGGAGGGACGCCTGCTCGGTGGTGCCCGGCACTGGCGCGATGCCGACGGGACGCGCCTGCAACACCACCTGGGCGTGTCCTGCTTCAGCGAATGCACGGTGGTCTCGGCGCGTTCGGCGGTGCGGATCGAGCGGGACCTCGCGCCCACGACCGCCGCGCTGTTCGGCTGCGCGGTCATGACCGGCGTCGGCGCGGTGGTGAACACCGCCCGCGTACGACCCGGCGAAGGCGTGGCGGTCTTCGGACTCGGCGGCGTCGGGCTGGCGGCGCTGCTGGGCGCGGTCGCGGCGAGCGCCCACCCCCTGGTCGCGGTCGACGTGGTGCCGGAAAAGCTGGCGCTGGCGCGCTCGCTGGGCGCGACGCACTGCATCGATGCCGCCACCACCGACCCGGTCGAGGCGATCCGGGAGATCACCCGCGGCGGTGTCGAGCACGCGATCGAGTCGGTCGGCAACGAACGCGTGCTGGCCCAGGCCTACGCCGCGACGCGTCGCGGCGGCACCACGATCACGGTCGGCCTGCCGGCGCCGGATCGCATGTTCAGCGTGCCCGCCGTCAGCCTGGTGGCGGAGGAGCGCTGCGTACGCGGGTCGTACATGGGCTCGGCCGTCCCCTCGCGCGACATACCGCGCTACATCGCCCTGCACCGCAGCGGCCGCCTGCCGGTGGAGCGCCTGCTCACGCATACGTTGTCGCTCGACGGCGTCAACGAAGGATTCGACCGGCTCGCCGCCGGCACTGCGATCCGCCAGGTCATCGCCTTCGATACCTGAGGACCGGGCGCGCGCTACCCGTCGCCCCGCCAGCGCCACCATGCGCCGTAGTATTCTCGTGTCCGGACTCCACTCCCACGAGGCACGGCCCACATGAAGACACGGTCCTGGACACAGGTTCCACGCATGGCGATCCCGGCGCTCCTGCTCGTCGCGCTCGCCGCCTGCTCCAGCGGACCGGTGCGCCGGGTCTCCGAGCCCGCCGCGCGCCTGCAGCAGCTCACGGTCAACGTGGACGGCAGCTGGACGGCGCAGGTGCGGCTGGAAAACTACAGCAGCATCCCGATGCGCTTCGAGCGCTTCGACCTCGTGCTCCAGGCCGGCGGCCAGGAGGCGGGCGCGTTGCGCGCCAGTCCCGCGCTCGACATCGGCCCGGAGTCGGCCGACGTGGTCGAAGCACGACTGGTCCCGGCCGCCGCCGCCAAGCTGGCCGCCGCGGACGCGCTGGCGGCCGGTCGCAGCCTGTCCTACTCGCTGACCGGCACGGTCGTCGCCACGCCCGACGAGAGCAGCAAGTCGCGCGATTTCGACATCGAGCGCAACAGCGCGCTGAGCCCAGCGCCGGGCCTGCCCGGCGTGCTGCGCTGAGCCCGCCCTCCCCCTTCCCGCACACGGTCCACGATGAGCACCTACAAAGCCCCCCTCGACGACATCCGCTTCGTCCTGTTCGACGTCCTCCATGCCGACGCCGCCTTCCAGCGACTGGGATTCACCGACGCCACCCGCGACATCCTCGACGCGGTGATGGACGAAGGCGCGCGCTTCTGCGAGTCCGTCCTCGCGCCGCTCAACGCGGTCGGCGACCAGGCCGGCTGCACGCTGGACAAGGCCAGCGGCCAGGTCACGACGCCGCCCGGCTTCAAGGAGGCCTACGCCGAATACGCCGCCGGCGGTTGGGCCGGCCTGTCCTCGCCGGAGGCTTTCGGCGGCCAGGGCCTGCCGCACGCCGCCGGCGTGCCGATCAAGGAGATGATCGACGCGGCCAACCTGTCCTGGGGCAACTTCCCGCTGCTCTCGCACGGCGCCACCGAAGCCCTGCTGCACCATGGCGAGGACTGGCAGCGCGAGGCGTTCCTGCGCCCCCTCGTCGAGGGCCGCTGGACCGGCACCATGTGCCTGACCGAGCCGCATTGCGGCAGTGACCTGGGCCTGCTGAAGACGCGCGCCGAACCCTGCAGCGACGGCAGCTACTCGATCACCGGCACCAAGATCTTCATCACCGCCGGCGAGCACGACTTCACCGAGAACATCGTCCACCTGGTACTGGCCCGTCTGCCCGACGCCCCCGCGGGCAGCAAGGGCATCTCGCTGTTCGTGGTGCCCAAGGTCCGGGTCGACCGCAAGGGCGCCATGCGCGAGGCCAACGCGGTGCGCTGCGGCAGCCTGGAACACAAGATGGGCATCCACGGCTCGGCGACGTGCGTGATCAATTTCGATGCCGCCCAAGGCTATCTGGTCGGGCAGCCGCACAAGGGCCTGATGGGCATGTTCACCATGATGAACTCCGCCCGCCTCGCCGTCGGCCTGCAGGGCCTGGGCCTGTCCGACCGCGCCCTGCAGAACGCGCTGCGCTATTCGCGCGAACGCCTGCAGATGCGGGCGCTCAGTGGCCCGCGCCATCCGGAGAAGCCCGCCGATCCCATCATCGTCCACCCTGACGTGCGCCGCATGTTGCTGACCTGCAAGGCACTGGTCGAAGGCGGTCGCGCGATGGCCTACCACAGCGCCCTGCTGCTCGATGAAGCCCACGACGCCGATGCCGACGCACGCGCGGCGGCGGACGCGCTGCTCGGCTTCATGACCCCCATCGTCAAGGCCTGCCTGACCGAATGGGGCGTGGAGTGCACCTACCATGCGCTGCAGTGCTTCGGCGGCCACGGCTACATCGCCGAGCACGGCATGGAGCAACTGGCGCGCGACGCGCGCATCACCACCCTGTACGAGGGCACCACCGGGATCCAGGCGCTCGACCTGCTGGGCCGCAAGGTGATCCAGCTGCAGGGTGCCGGGCTGAAGGTCATGCTCGGCATGGTCGAGGCCTTCTGCAAGGAACACGCGCAGGACGAACGCCTGGCCCCGTTCGTGGGCCCGCTGCAGGCCAGCGCCGCCGAATGGCAGCAGCTGACCACGCGCATCGCCAAGGCCGCCGCCGGCAATGCCGACGAGATCGGCGCCGCCGCCTACGACTACCTGATGTACTCGGGCTACGTGGCCCTGGCCTACTGGTGGGCGCGCAGCGTGGCGGCGGCGGACGCCTCCTCGCATCCAGACGCCTTCAAGCAGGACAAGCGCGATACCGCCACGTTCTATTTCGCACGCATCCTGCCGCGTGCACTGGCGCACGCGGCCGCGATCGAAAGCGGCATCGCCTCGCTGCCGGAACTGGGCGAGGCATGAGCCAGGGTCCAGGCCGGGTCGGGCACGCGATCCGCCCGGCCACCAGTGCGGACGACGCGTTCATCCTGGGCTTCGTCGATCGCTTCAGCGAGTTCCCGCTCCCCCCCGGCCGCAGCCGGGAGACCGTCGGCGCCGGGGTGCGCGGCGACCTGTCACGGCACCTGGCGACGCGACCGGCGCATTCGCACTTCTTCGTGATCGAGGTCGACGGCGCCGCCGCGGGGTTCGTGCACCTGCTCATGGACACCGACTTCTTCGACGGCGGCGCCACCTGCCACGTCTCCGACCTCGCGATCGCGACCGACTTCGAAGGTCGCGGCCTCGCGCGCGCACTGCTGGCGCACGCCGATGCCTTCGCCCGCGCGAGCGACTGCAGCCGGTTGACCCTGTCGGTGTTCCCGGGCAACGAACGCGCACAGCGCCTGTACCTGTCGCAGGGTTTCGACGTCGACCTGCTGAGGATGGGCAAGCCGCTGGGCCGCTAGGCCGGCCCGCGATCGGGGCGAGCTACACAAAACGTCAACAAAGGCGTATAAGCTGGTGTCCCGATGGAGACCGATAGAGCGCCACTACGCCTGGTCCACGCCGGGACGCCCGAAGCCTCGCTTCGGAGCGGCCTGGATGCTTCGCCGTCGCCCGGCCTGCGAGCCGTCCCCGATCCTTCCTTCGAACGCCTGGACGCCGTGCGACTGCTGTCGCTCGATGCCTGCGGCCGCGTGCTCGACTGGATGAGCTGGCAGGACGCCGCCTGCCTGTATGCACGCGATGCCGTCGCCTGGACGCTGGGCGAACCCTGCCTGCGCGTGCATGGCGGCATCAATCGCGTCACCGGCCAGCAAAGCCTGCTGGAACTGCCGCCGATCATCGCCGCGCGCGGCCATGCGCGCGCCGGCGCGCTGGATCCCACGCCCGCGCTGACCAACAGCGCGCTGTTCGCGCGCGACAGCCACCTGTGCCTGTACTGCGGCCAGAAGTACGCCCGCCCGAAACTCACCCGCGACCACGTTCAACCGGTGTCCAAGGGCGGTCGCGACATCTGGGAGAACGTGGTGTCGGCGTGCTTCAACTGCAATTCCCGCAAGGGCAACCGGACGCCGCACCAGGCCAACATGCCGCTGCTGGCGGTTCCCTACCGGCCCAGCTGGATCGAACACCTGATCCTGTCGAACCGGAACATCCTGGCCGACCAGATGGCTTTCCTGCGGACCCAGTTGCCGCGCGACAGCCGCGTCAACGCCTGAGCCCCACGCAGGTTCATGCGGCGGAGCAACATCGGCGCCGCGGGCCCCCGGCAGCGCCGTGCGGGGCGACTGACCCGGAATGTCGCAGTGGCGCCCTCCCGCGTCACATGCAGGCACCGTGCGTCGTTTCGGGACGACGGAACGGCGCCGCGGACGCATATTCGTCGCCCGAAGATTGACGCCAAGGCCCAGCTTGGCAAAACTCGCCCGACATATCAGCGCATGCAGCGCGCAACATGGATCTTGTATGCCACTGACCATTGGCCTGACCGGAATGGACCCGAACACCGAATCCGGCCTGACGGACGCCATCAACGCCGCCAACGACCGTATCGGCCGCGCCTGGAAACTGTTGCCGGAAAGCCAGGCCGACTATGTCGTCGTCGACATGGACAGCATGTACGGTCCCATGAGCTGGCTTCGACTGCATGCCACCGGCAAGCAGGTCATCGGCCTGACTACCGCCCCGCGCACGCAGACCGACTACCGCCTCGAGCGCCCCTTCGACGCCCACAGCGTCTCG
>NZ_VICE01000125.1 GCF_006546775.1 Marilutibacter aestuarii | reverse complement strand
GAGGATTCCTACATCCACCACAACACCTCCGATGGCCTGGACCTGCTGTACATGGACGGCGGCAGCAATTCCTCCGTCACCGTGCGCCGCACCCACGCCGTCGGGAACGCCGGCAACCAGCTCAAGACCCTGGGCAAGACCCTCATCGAGAACTCGGTCGTGGTCGGCAACTGCGCCTACTTCAACGGTCGCGATTCGATGAAGTCCGACGACCAGTGCCGGGCCCTGGGCAATGCGATCTCCGTCGGGCTCGTCGGCGGTCAGGACATCACCATCCGCCACAACACCATCACCGGCCAGGGCGACTGCCTGATCCTCAGCGAGGGCGGCTCGTCGACGTCCAGCCTCAACATCCAGAACAACGCGCTGGTGGGCCAGGTCGACTGGCGCTCCAACCTGCAGGGGAACACCGGCGAGCTCACCTGCGGCCACTACGCGTACAACTCCAGCGCCAAACTGACGTATTCGGGCAACCTGTTCTACAACGTGAAGCAGGGCCAGTGCCCGAGCGGCAGCATCTGCAGCGACCCCAGGCTCGCATCCTCCGCCATCGCCAGCTTCGACGCGACGCCCCAGTCGGGCAGCCCGCTCGTCGACAAGGCCCCCTACCTGGCCGCGGTAGCCGACGACTTTTATGGCAATGCGCGCCCATCGGGCGGAGCCGCCGACATCGGCGCCATCGAGCTCCAGGCAGGCGGCGGCAATCCGCCCCCGGACCCCGCACCCACCTGCAGCAGGAATGCCCCGACGCTCCAGCTCACCGATGCAAGCCAGAGCGCACTGGCCGGCACGTCGCTGAACTACGTGGTCCGCGTGTCCAACAACGACAGCAGCGCCTGCGCCTCGACCACGTTCACGCTTGCCAGGTCGGTACCGGGAGGCTGGTCCAGCAACCTCGCCAGCCCCACCGCCAGCATCGCGCCGGGGCAGTATCGCGACATGGCAGTCCAGGTCACCTCCACTTCCAGCGCGTCCGCGGGCACCTATTCGATCGGGCTCGGAGTCGGAAGCAATATCGCTGTCCATACCGTCAGCACCGTCGCGCACTACGTCGTGACGGCCCCAACGCCACCGCCGGCATCCTGCGCCCGTTCCAATCCGCAACTGACGCTCAGCGGTCCGGGCACCGTTAAGCCGGGCGACACAAACACCTATCAGGTATCGATCAAGAACCTCGACTCAAGCGCCTGCAGCAGCTCGACGTTCGACATCGCCACCGAAGTCCCCAGCGGATGGAGCCAGTCGCTCTCCACCCAGCGCGTTGCCCTGTCCAGCGGCGGTTCGAGGACCGTCACCTTGACCGTCACTCTTCCCGACTCGGCGGCGACCGGCGCGCGGCAACTGGCAGCCAGGGCGACCAACGCAGGTGCGACAAGCTATTCAACACGCAAGTCCATCCCGGTCGAAGTGCAGGACAACGACGACGAATCGCCGGTAAAGCCACCGGTGGTGCGCAAAGCCCATGATTTCGACGGCGACGGACAATCCGACATCTTCTGGCGCCACTACGGCGGCGGCTGGAACGTGATCTGGCGCGCCGCCGACGACGGCAACCGCTCCCAGGTCGCGACGGTGGCGAACAGCCATTGGAGTATCGTGGGCGAAGGCGATTTCGACGCGAACGGCACGACCGACCTCCTCTGGCGAAACGCATCGACCGGCGCCAACACCATCTGGCTGGATGGCGGCGCCGAACGCGAGCTTGCCGTCGCCCGCGTCACCAGCTCCGAGTGGTTCGTGGCCGCAGTCGGCGATTTCGACGCCGATGGCGTCTCCGACATCCTCTGGCGCAACAGCCAGACCGGTGCAAACGTGGTTTGGAAGGCCGGCGACTCCACCAGGCAGATGCCACTGGCCAGCGTGCCCAGGCTTTCGTGGCATATCCAGGGCGTGGGTGATTTCAATGGAGATGGTCGCTCGGACCTCTTCTGGCGCGATTCGGCCACTGGTCGCAACACGATCTGGCTGTCCGGCGACGCTTCGACGCAGCAATCGGTCACGACGGTGAGCAACCCCGCCTGGCGCGTGGAGCACGTAGCGGACTTCAATGGAGATGGCCGCGCCGACCTCCTGTGGCGCAAGAACGGCGTGGGCAACAACGCGATCTGGAAGTCGGGCAACGAGTCGACCCAGATGTCCATCGCCGCGCTTCCGGACGCCGGCTGGGCCATCGCGGGCGTGGGTGATTTCGATGGAGACGGCACGGACGACATCTTCTGGCGGAACGCCTCCACGGGCGACAACACGATCTGGCGCTCTGCCAACGTGAACTCGCGGATGGAACTGCTCGCTGTCCGCGACCAGGAGTGGCACGCAGAGCTTCGGTAACGCGGCTTACGACCCCGGCGCTCGATGCCGGGGCAGCACGCGGGCGAGCGCGAGCTCCTGCAGCTGGCGCCGGGGCCGGGAATCCAGCACGAGCACGACCCCCACAAGGCATGCTCCCGTCAACGCGCCGCCCAACAGCAGACGCTGCCATCCCGCGGGCACGTCCCATCCATCGATGAGCCCGATCATGCCCAACGACACGATCGCCGCACACGCGGCGGTCACGATCGTGCGAACGTCCGGCAAGCGCAAAAGCGACCTCTTGACCACGACGCAATGCGCCAATCCAAGCCCCGCTGAGCTGGCCACCGTGGCCCAGGCGGCACCCATCACGCCATGTGAAGGTATCCAGAGATAGTTCAGCATGCCATTTAGCAGCAGGCTCAGGAACACCAGGCCCAGCACGGTCTTGGAGCGCTTCTCCAGCAGCAAGCCATAGCCGGACAACAACAGGACCGGCTGCAGCACGCAGACGACGGCGAGCAGCGCGAAGACGGGGCCGGAGGCAGCCTTGTCGGCGCCGCTTGCCACGAGGATGAGGTCACTCCCGAAGTTTCCGAGCAGGACCGCGATGCCGACCGCCGCATAGGTCATCGGCACCAGTACACGTGACTTGAGTTCGCGCAACGCCGCTTCGCCTTCGGTGACGTACACGCGGTTGGCGGTCGGCAGGAAGGCCTCGAACACGGAAGCATTCATGAACAGGCTTACCTGCATCGCCAGAGAAGAGCCGATGCTGTAGACGCCCACCAGGGCGAAATCACCGGTGATGTCCTTGAGCATCCAGCGATCGAGCGACACCAGGGTCACCGAGATGATCTCGCTCAATGCCATCGGCATGCCGAACATGAGTGCCGCCCGGGTTTCCGACAGGTTGATGTCGGCACGGGAGAAGTTCAGGTGGCGGCGCATCCACAGGATGTAGAAGACACCGAACAGGAGCGTGGTGGCGAGCTTTCCGGAGTACGCGGCCACCGCGCTCGCCTGCACCAGCAACACCGCGCCGAGCATCAGCAGCAGCTCGACCCAACGACTGCTGATGCGCAGGTGCATCACCAGGCGGGAGCGCTCGGTGACCTTCTGCACCGTGTCCACCAGGCTGGAGAAGACCGCCATCGGCGCCATCGCCACGACGAGCCAGAACATCGCCCCCTGCCGCTCGCCGCTGATCGCGTCGACCAGCACCATCCCGGCGACGACCAGCACCCAGACGATTAAGGCCAGCCCAAGCGGCACGTAGAACAGGTTGGTGGCGAACGCGCGCAACTCCTTCGCGCCGCCACCGTGGGGGTAGAACCGCAGGATGGCGTGCTGGGCGCCGAACTTGCCGACGGCGACCGCCATCAGGATCCAGGCCCCGTAGTAGCCGAACATGCCGTACTGGGTGTTGTCCAGCAGCCGCGTCAGCAAGGGGAACGAGACGAGTCCTGCCAGCAGGGTCAACGCGTTGCCGGTGGCGTAGCGACGGTAATGCGTCGCCACGCCCTGTGCGTCCTGGCTCATGGCGTCGCCCTGTCGAGGGACGCGTCGGCGCGGTTCGCGAAGTTGTCGCGCATCCAGTCGACGGTCCGCGCGAACAGCTTCTCCCGGTCGCGGCGAAGATAGAAGGTATGGTCGCAATCGCGCCAGAACTCCACGCTCACCTGGCGCGCGCGCGCCGCCGGCCCGAGCGCGCCGGCAAGTTGCCCGGCATGGTTGACGTAGTAGTAGCTGCCGGACGTGTAGATGCAGAGGAGGCGCACGTCGCGATCGACGAGCGCGCGCAGTTGCGCGCGGGCATGCACCTGCTCCGGGAAGTCACGGTAGTCCAGCAACGTGGGGCCACTGCCGTTCCGGTCGCGAAGTCTGGCCACCGCCGAGAGCCAGCGCCGGGGACTGAACATCCGCGGCAACAGGTGGCGCAGCCAGAACTGCGGGGTGCGGTAGCCGATGCCGTCCAGCATGATCGCGCCGACGATGCGTGGATCGTCGCCGGCCAGGTGGAACGCGTCGTCCGCGCCCGAACACAGGCCGCCCATGACGAAGCGCATCAGGCCGGTTTCCGCCCCGACCAGGGTCATGGCCGCGCGCGCCTCGCGCTGGCGGCGGTCGCCGGCCTGCTGCATCGGGGCCTGGCTGTCGCCCAGGCCCGACTGGTCGTAACGGAACACGGTGAAGCCCGCGCGTGCGAGCGCGCGTGCCAACGTGACGTACTCCCGGTAGGGACCGGCGCGCCCGGTGAGCCCGGCATTGAGCAGGATCACCGCGACCGGCTGCACGTGGCCGGCGGGGTGGCAGGGTCGGTGCAGGATGCCCACCAGGCCTGGACCGAACCGGTGCGCGCTCTCGCCCCGTGCATTGCGATGCCGCCGCGTCATGGGCAACTGCCTGAGTTCAGCGTTCATGCGGCCAGGCCCGTGATGCGCTCGACCAGCATGCCGACGCTTCGACGCGGGAACACCTGAGCCTCGAACTGGCGCGGCACGTCGAACGCGGGCGTTTCGTCAGGATCGAGCCAGAGGCAATCCACGTCGATGCCCTGGCCACGCTGCCACTCGATGAATGCGGACAGGCGCGCGGATTCACGCCATGCCGCGACCAGTATCCGGCTCCCTTCGGGAAGGCCGACGCGCGAATGGTCGGTGGATCGCAGCGCGTCGAGAAGCGCGTCGCTCACTTCGTGGCCCATCAACTCACCAGGCCCGGACGCGGGCTTCCCGAACGGATAGCGACCGGCCACCGTCAATTGCTCCACCTGCTGGTGCTGCCAGTCCTCGACAAGGGCCGCACCGTCGATGAGCGGATCCCACAGGACCAGGTCCACCGGCGACTTCGAGGCCGCCGCGTGCGCCAGGACGGGCAAGGCGGCGCTCCGGAACGCGAGCACGCTCAAGTGGCCGGGGCGCACGCATGTCGACAGCTCGACGATCGCCGACTCAAGATCCTCCGCCATGCCTTCCAGCCGGAGGTCGCCGGCCTCGCCTCCCGAGTCCCCGCTGCCGTACCAGTCGAAGCGCAGCACGTCGTGTTGCGCCTCGGCGAGCGCTTCGGCCAGGTGCCACATGGCCCGCTGGATCCGGGTGGCGTCCTGCAGCAGCGGCGCGCAGACCAGGCAGGCTCGCTTGCCGGCGGCCGGGGACGGACCCATGCGAGGGGCGCGACGGGAATGCAGCATGCCGAACAGGGCCCGCGCTTCGTCGCCGAAGAAGAAGGGCTCGCTCATGGCGCCGCCTTCTCTCCCCTGCCCATCCAGCGTTCCAATCGGCGCCTCAGGCGGGCGAGGAACGGTCGCGAGACCGGGTCCGCGCCAACACCGGCGGTCGCGTCGATGTCGGGCAGCGCTTCGGCCACCTGCTCGAGGCTGAGGCTCGCCAGGCGCATCAGTTTCAAGCGGACGCCGGTATCGCGCGCAACGCGGTTGGCCATCTGTACCGCCAGCATCGAGTGCCCCCCCAGGTCGAAGAAGTTGTCGGTGGCCAGGACGTCCACGCCCAGCAATTCTTCCCACACACCCATCAGGTAACGTACGCGGGCGCTGGCGGAGGACGCGTCGCGCGCAGGCCACCGCGGCATGGCGTCGTCACGGCCACGCGGGCGGACGTGCGACGCATCTGCCGCGGACGCTGGCGCGAAGACCGTGCCGGCGGCACCGACACCGGTGTGCACGTCCTCGAGCACGGTGGGTGCGGGCAGCGCATGGCGGTCGATCTTGCCGTTTGGCAGCAGGGGCAACGCTTCGAGGACAACCATGTGCTGCGGAAGCATGTACACCGGCAGGCGCGCGCGCAGGGAATCGCCCAGGGCATGGGTGGAGATCTCACGCCCCGCCGCCGGCACGACGTAGGCGACCAGGCGCACGTCGCCGGGACGGTCTTCGCGCGTCGCCACCACGCTGCGCGACACCGCGTCGTGGGCCATCAGCGCGGCCTCGATCTCCCCCAGCTCGATGCGATGCCCGCGCAGCTTGACCTGGTGGTCGAAGCGCCCCTGGTGCTCCAGCAGTCCATCACTGCGCCAGCGGCCCCGGTCGCCGGTGCGATACAGGCGTCCCGATCCGGCCTTCGCGCCCTCGCCTCCGAAGGCATCGGCGACGAACTTTTCCGCGGTCAGCTCCGGGCGATCCAGGTAGCCGAGGGCGACGCCGGCGCCGCCGATGCATATCTCGCCCGAAACACCGGGGGGGCATGGCTGCATCGCGTCGTCGAGCACGTGGACCGTGGTGTTGTCGATGGGCACGCCGATGCTGATGCCCGCCTCGTCCGGCTGGACCTTCCAGCAGGTCGACCACACCGTGGTCTCGGTGGGGCCATACATGTTCCACACCTCGCTGCAGCACGCCCCCAGGGCTTCGGCCAGGTCGGGCGCAAGCGGCTCGCCGCCGCACAGGGCCCTGAAGGTCCCGGCGGGACGCCACCCGGTATCGACCAGCATGCGCCAGGTCGACGGCGTGGCCTGCATGAAAGTCGCCCTGCTGGACTCGAGCAGGGACGCCAGCTCGAAGGCATCGGTCGCGGTCTCGCGATCGGCCAGCACGATCTCGGCGCCGACGGCGACAGGGAGGAACAGCTCGAGCACCGCGATGTCGAAGGAGGTGGTGGTCACCGCCAGCAGGCGATCGCCTGCCTCGAGCCCGGGTGCGTGCTGCATGCTCTGAAGGAAATTGACCACGGCCCGGTGCGGGACCTGCACGCCCTTGGGGCGACCGGTGGAGCCGGAGGTATAGATGACATAGGCGACCGAGTCCGGCGCCGCCAGGTCGGTCGTCTCCGCGAGCGGTTCGGTGCGTGCCAGCAGCGCCGCTTCGGTATCGACCTCGAAGACGCGGGTGCGCGGCAGCTCAAGCGCGTTGCACAGGCCCGCTTCGCTGACGACCAGCTCCAGCCCTGCGTCGTCGACCATGAACTGCAGGCGGTCGCGCGGATAGTCCGGGTCCATCGGCACGTATGCCACGCCCAGGCGCAGTGCCGCCAGCATCGCCGCGAGCATGTCGGGGCCGCGCTGCATGCAGATGCCTACGCGGGCATCCCGCCGCGCGCCCAGCGATCGCAGGCACGCCGCGATGCGGAGGCTGCGCTCGTGCAGCTGCCCATGCGTCCACGCGACGTCGCCGAACCGCACCGCCGGATTCGAAGTCCAGGCCGCGGAGTGCGCCGACAACCAGCGTCCAACGGTCGGCTCCTCGGGTAATGCGCGCCAGGTGGCATTGGCGATGCGCGTGAGCGCGCGGTCGGCCTCGCATTGCGCGTCGAGCGTGTCCACCGGCTTGTCCGGGGCGGCGATGACGGCTTCCAGCAGGCTGCAGAAGCGCTGGTTGAACAGCCGGGCCGAGGGCGCGGTCAGCACGTCGGTATTGAAGCTCATCACGCCCGACAAGCCCTGCGCGTGTTCCAGGAACCACAACCCCAGGTCGCCCGCGCTGGCCTTCTGGAACACCAGCAGGTGCTCATGCTCGAGCTCGGCCCAGTGCGTGCGGCGCATGCGCACGTCCTGGAAGGAGAAGGTCGACTGGTAGATCGGCGCATGGCTCGGGTCGCGCGGGACGTCCAGCGCCTGCAGGAGCCGGTCGAAGGGGACGTCGGGATGCGAGAACGCGTCGAGCACGGCGCGCCGGACCTGGTCCAGCAACGCGTGGAAGGGCATGCCCCGCGTGATGCGCAACCGCACCGGCAGCATGTTGACGAAGAAGCCCATGATCGACTCGAGCTCTTCGCTGTCGCGGTTGCGGACCGGCAGGCCCACCACCAGGTCGTCCTGGCCGGAGAGGCGGTGCAGGAACAGGTAGTAGGTCGACAAGAGGACCATGAACAGCGTCGCGTCGCTCTGCGTACCGAGCGCACGCGCCGCGTCGACGGTCGCCCGGTCGATGCTGAGCCACTCGATGTCGCCGGCGCCGGTGGCTTCCGGCGGGCGCGGCTTGTCCAGCGGCAGGCGCAATGGCTCGAGCGCACCTGCCAGGTGCTCTTTCCAGAAGCCCAGCTGGCGGTCGAGCGCCTCGCCGCGCAGCCACGCCTGGTACCAGGCGGCGACGTCGCCGTAGCTCAGGCGCAACGGAGGCAAGGCCGGCGGCTCGCCTTTGCGGAAGGCTTCGTAGAGCGCGGACATCTCGGCATAGAAGACGTCGAACGACCACCCGTCCCAGATCACGTGGTGGGTCATGAAGAACAGGACGTGGTCGTGCTCCGACAGCCGATAAAGCCGGGCGACGAACAGCGGTCCGCGCTCGAGGTCGAAGGGCTCGGCGATCAGCGCCTCCATGCGCGCGCGCAGGGCCGGTTCGCGATCGGCCTCGTCGAGGTCGGAAAGGTCGTGCACGGGAAGCGCTGCGTCGATGTCATCGCGCACCCACTGGCACGGACCGGTCCCGTCGAGCACGATCACCGTGCGCAGCGAGGCCTGCCGGCAGACCATGGCCTGGAACGCACGCTCGAACGCGGCGTGGTCCATCGGCCCGCGCAGGCGATGGGCCGAGGGCGTGTTGTAGGTGACGCGGCCGGGCTGCATCTGCTCGAGCACCCACAGCCGTTCCTGCATCGGCGACAACGGAGCACGCTGCTGGTCGGCGCGTGCAAGGATCTCGCCGCGGACGGGGCGCGCCGGTGCTGCCGCGTCGCCCGCGACGAGCGTCGCCAGGCGCGCGACGGTCGGCGCGTCGAACAGCGAGCGCAGCGTCAACGAAGCCCCCAGCTCGCGGTTGATGCGCGACACCAGCCGGGCGGCGATCAGTGAATGCCCGCCATTGGCGAAGAAGTCGTCATCCACGCCAATGCCTTCCACCCCGAGCACCTGGCCCATCAAGGTGGCGATGGCGGCCTCGGTGGGATTGCGCGGCTCGACCCGAGCCACCGGTGCGTCCGCGACGAGGGGCGGCGGCAGTGCCTTGCGGTCGATCTTGCCGTTCGGCAGCAAGGGGATGGCCGCGAGCGACACGAAGTGCTGCGGCAGCATGTACTCGGGCAGCGTCTGCGCGAGGTGGGCCCTGAGGCCTGCATCGTCCGCCGCCCCGCCCTCGCCCGCGACCACGTACGCCACCAGCCGCACGTCACCGGGGCGATCTTCGCGTACCACGACCACCGCGCGGGAGACCGCGGGATGGCTGGCCAGCACGGCCTCGATCTCGCCCAGTTCGATCCGGTAGCCCCGCACCTTGACCTGGTGGTCGAGGCGGCCAAGGTGTTCGAGCATGCCATCGGGCCGCCAGCGCCCCAGGTCGCCGGTGCGGTACACGTGCTCGGTGCCGCCTTCGGCGACCGGAAGTCCCTCGACGTCGACGAAGCGATCCGCTGTCAGCTCCGGTCGCTGCAGGTAGCCCAGGGTCACGCCCTCGCCGGCGATGCAGATCTCGCCGGGGACGCCGCGCGGGCATGGCCGGGTACGCGAATCGAGTATCCACACCCGCGTGTTGGCCACCGGACGACCGATATGGATGTCGGGTCGTCCCTGCGCGTCAGCGGCGACGCGCGCGCAGGTCGACCACACCGTGGTCTCGGTCGGGCCGTACATGTTCCAGAGCGCACCCGTCCTGGCCAGCAGCTCGCCCGCGAGGTCCGGCGGCAGCGGCTCGCCGCCGCACAGCGCGGTGAACCCGTCGCCGCCCTGCCAGCCCGCTTCCAACAGCAGCCGCCAGGTGGAAGGCGTGGCCTGCATGCAGGTGATGCCGGCCTCGCTCACCAGGCGTGCGAGCGCCTCGCCGTCCATCGCGGTGTCGCGGTCCGCCATCACGACGGTGGCACCGACGCTCAGCGGGAGCATCAACTCCAGCACCGCGATATCGAAGGACAACGTCGTCACCGCTAGCAGGCGGTCGTCCGCCGCCAGGCCCGGCTCACGTTGCATGGCGACGAGGAAGTTGCCCACCGCGCCATGCGGGACCTGCACGCCCTTGGGGCGTCCGGTCGAGCCGGACGTATAGATCACGTAGGCGACCGAACCGGGTCCGGCCGACTGTGCATCGCGCCCCAGCCGGGTCTCGGGCATCGCCGCGAGCTGCGCTTCGATGCGCTCCATGACCAGCACCGGCCGGCCGCGCAGGTCGAACACGGATTCGGACGCCTGCTGGGTCAGCAGTGCCGCCAGGCCCGCGTCACCGGCCATGTAGGCCAGGCGGTCGGCGGGGAACTTCGGGTCGAGCGGCACGTAGCCCGCGCCTGCCTTCAGTACACCCAGCAGGCAGGCGAGCATGTCGGGGCCGCGCTCAAGGGCGAGGCCGACCAGGCTGCCAGCGTGCACGCCGTGTTGCCTGAGCAGATGGGCAACGCGATTGGCCCGTGACTCCAGCGTGCGATAGTCCCATTCGCGATCGCCATGGCGGAGTGCGATCCGCGTCGGGGCAAGGTCGCACTGCCGCTCGAAATACTCGTGCATGCGCTGGTCGCGATCGCGGCCGACCGGAGCCGGTTGCAACGCCGAGAGTTCCGACCGGGTGTCGCCGTCGAGCAGGTCCAGGGCCGCCAGTGGCGTCTCCGGCTGCCGGCTTGCCTGGCGCAGCATCGCCTCGTACGCCGACATCCAGCGGCGGATCGTCGCCTCGTCGAACAGGTCGGTGTTGTACTGGCACTCCAGGCGGAGCTGGCCATGCACCTGCACCGCGTTGATCGACAGCTCGAAGTTCTCGTGGCTGCGCGGATTGCAGTCGAATTCAAGGCCCAGGCCGGGGAAGCGGTTGCTCTCCTGGTCCAGCGCCTGGTCGATGTTGAACATCACGCTGACCAGCGGCAGGCGTGCGGGATCGCGTGCCAGCCTGAGGCGCTGCAGCAGGGTGCCGAAGGTATAGCGCTGGTGATCGAGGGCGTCGAGCAGGACGCCCTGCGCCGAGCCCAGCAGCGCTTCGAAGGGCGCTTCAGCCGCGATCGCGAAGCGCAAGGGCAACAGGTTCACGCAGTGCCCGACCAGATCGCCATGGCCATCCACCGATTGCCCGGCCGCCGGGATGCCGACCACCACGTCGTCCTGCGCGGACAATCGCGACATCAGCCCGGCGAATCCGGCCAGCAGGGTCGCGAACAGGCTGCTGCCCCGCCGCGCGCCCATCTGCCGGACGTCCCGCAGCAGTTCCGCATCGAAGACATGGTCGTAGCGCCGCGAGGCCGAGGTGCGGCGCACCGGTCGCGGGCGGTCGATCGGCAGCTCGAGCACCGGCGCGCCGTCCTTGAAGCGCGACATCCAGAACGCTTCGTCGGCGGCAAGAAACGCCGTGGCCTCGTCGTCGCCACGCGACAACGCGTAGTCGGAGAATGCGACCGGCGGCGGCAGCGGATCGCCACTCTGGCCGATCGCATGGGCGTAGAGGCTGCCCAGCTCGCGCACCATCACCCACCACGACCAGCCGTCGCAGACGATGTGGTGGGCGCTCAGGACCAGCCGGTGGCGCCCGCGAGGAAGACAGAGCAACTCGGCACGGAACAGAGGGCCGCCCACCAGGTCGAAGGGTGTGTCGACGCTGGCACGCAGGCGGGCATCGACGGCCCGTGCAAGCCCTTCGGCATCAAGCGCCGTAAAGTCGTGTTCGACGAGTTCGAGTCCGTCCGACCGTGCGGTGATGCACATCGTCTCGCCATCGGCGCCGAAGCACGCACGCAACGCGTCGTGCCGACGGTGGAGCGATGCCAGGGCGCGGCCCAGGGCGCGCCGGTCGAGGTCGCCCTCGAAGTGGAGGGAGACCGACTCGTTGTAGGCCAGGGATGCCTCGTCGCCGAGGCGCGAGGCAAGCCAGAGCTCGCGCTGCGGCTCGGTGGTGGGGACGACGCGCTCGATCGGACCGCCGGCGAAGGGATCGTAGTCGACCGCTTCGCCAATGCCATCCCTGGACGGACTCGGTGCCTGGCTGCCCATCAACCCACCTTGACGTACTGGTCCGGGCGATCCGGATCGGCGACGTACCACGCCGGGCGCCCTTCCGGATCGCGACCGATGCGCGCACCCGGTACCGGCGGCGCCGATGCATCCATCACGGGAATCGGGCTGGCCGCCTTGCCGGGCAGGAAGCCGGACTCCTGCAACTCCACGACCGAGGCCTTGAATGCCTCGATGATCGCGCGGAAATCGGCGTCGTCGTGCGCGGTGGTCAGGAAACAGGGGAAGTTGTCGAGGATATGGATGCCCCGGCTGCGCATCATCGGGAACAGCAGGTCCTGCAGCGGGTGGTCCTCGAGGAAGAAGGTCTTCCACACCGAGGCGAAGTGGCGTACCTCGACCGGCGCGCCGCGACTGGCGCAGAACGCATTGATCTCTTCGGCCATCGCGGTGACGCGCGCATTGAGTCCCTCCTGCAGCGCCCCGCCCTGCCGCTTCATCTCGGTGAGCACGGCATGCGCCGCGGCCAGCGCCATGGGGTGGCGCACGAAGGTGCCGGCGAAATACGTCACGCCGACGGTGGGCACGGAGTCGTCGCCGTACTCCCACTGCCCGCCGTCGAGCGCATCCATGAACTCGCGCTTGCCGGCGATCGCGCCGATCGGCTGGCCGCCGCCGACGACCTTGCCGTAGGTCGCGATGTCGGCCTTGACGCCGAACATCGCCTGGGTGCCGCCGGGGTGCGCGCGGAAGCCGGTGATGACCTCGTCGAAGATGAGTGCGGCGCCGGCCTCGGCGGTCACCTCGCGCAGTTCCTTCAGGAACGCCACCGGTCGGAAGTCGGGACGACGGCTCTGCACCGGCTCCACCAGCACGGCAGCGATCTCGTGCGCGCGCTCGCGGATGATCCGCATCGCCTCCGGGGTGCCGTAGTCGAGCACCAGCACGTGTTCGGCGGTGTTGCGCAGGATGCCCGGCGCCGCCGGTACCGAGGTCAGCTTGCGGGTGCCGCGTACGATGACCTCGTCGATGATGCCGTGGTAGGAACCGTTGAATACCACCAGCGTCTCGCGGCCGGTGACGGTGCGCGCGATCCGCAGCGCGCCGAGCACGGCCTCCGAGCCGGTATTGCACAGCGCCGCGCGATCATGCCCGGTCAGCTCGCAGATCATCTCCGACACTTCCCCCGCGAGCGGATGCTGCGGTCCGATGTCGATGCCCTGGTCGAGCTGCCTGCGGACCGCGTCCATGATGAAGTCGGGCTGCCAGCCGAACAGACTCATGCCGAAGCCGTTGAGCGCATCCACGTATTCGTTGCCGTCGATGTCCCACATCTTCGAGCCGCGCGAGCGCTCGATCACGATCTGGTAGACGATCTCCTTGGTCAGCGGCCGGAAGCCGTTGACCACGCGCGGATCGGCCATGTGCGGACGATGGCGTGCGGTGTAGGCCTTCGACTTCGGCGAGCGGGCGATGTAGCGGGCCATGAACGCATCGAGCGCGCTGCGCTGCCCGTCGCTCAGCACGAGCTGGCCGTTGCTGTCGATGCGCGCGATGGCCCCGAACGCCTTCTTGATGTCGTAACGGGTGTGAGCGAGCGCAGCAACGTCCTCGTCTGCATCGCCCGCTGCGGCCACCGGCACCGACGCCGGCACCGGGCGCGATTCGGCCGGGGCCGACACCGCGACCGGTGCGGGCGCGGGCGTCGCCGCGGGG
>NZ_VICE01000124.1 GCF_006546775.1 Marilutibacter aestuarii | reverse complement strand
CCGGCTTCGCCGCACCGGTCCCCTGTGCGCCTCGTCCATGGCGGCACGGCGCCCAAACTCGCTTCGCCCGGACAAGGGCGCCTCTCCGGCCGCCACGGCCTGCGGTGCTCGGCGGCCTCAAGGTCGCGAAGGTCAAGGTCAAGACCAACAGCAACGACGAAACACCGCGTAGCCCGGGTAAGCGAAGCGCACCCGGGGCCCCGGCAAGGCCAAGGCTGGATCCCAGTCTCGTAGGGTGGGTAGAGCCAAAGGCGAAACCCACCGTCGGGTGCTCGCATGCAAGATGAAATGATGGGTCCTACTTCGCGAAACCCACCGTCGTTCAAGGCCACGACGCGCGAAGGATTTCTGCTTCGCGAGCTCCATCCTGCAACGCCGGCCTACCGGCCGCTGGCCCTTCCCGGCGGAAAAGGGGCGCAGCGCAGGGTGCGATACAGCAAGCGTCTCGCACCGCATCTGCCCTGCCGGCGAGCGGTCGCGGAGCGCGTCTCACTGCGCTCCGCCCCGTCCATGATCAATGCCGGAAGTGGCGCACGCCGGTAAACACCATCGCGATGCCGTGCTCGTCGGCGGCGGCGATGACCTCGGCGTCGCGCATGGAGCCGCCGGGCTGGATCACCGCCTTGATGCCGGCGGCAGCCGCGGCGTCGATGCCATCGCGGAAGGGGAAGAACGCATCCGAGGCCATCACCGAGCCCTCGACGACCAGGTCGGCGTCGGCCGCCTTGATGCCGGCGATGCGCGCCGAATACACGCGGCTCATCTGGCCGGCGCCGACACCGATGGTGCGGTGGTCCTTCGCGTAGACGATCGCGTTCGACTTGACGAACTTGGCGACCTTCCAGGCGAACAGGAGGTCTTCGAACTGCGCGTCGGTCGGTGCGAGCTTCGTCACCACCTTGAGTTCGTCGCGCGTGACCACGCGGGCGTCGGCGGTCTGCATCAGCAGGCCCGAACCCACGCGCTTGGTGTCGATGAAGCCGGGCGAGGGCGGCGCCAGCGGGATGCGCAGCACGCGCACGTTGGCTTTCTTCTTCGCGTAGGCGAGCGCCTCGGCGTCGTAGTCGGGGGCGATCAGCACCTCGACGAACTGGCGGTCGAGGATGGCCTTGCAGGTGGCGCCGTCGAGCGGCGTGTTGAAGGCGAGGATGCCGCCGAACGCACTGGTCGGATCGGTCGCGTAGGCCAGCTCGTAGGCGTCGCCGCAGGCCACGCCCACCGCCACGCCGCAGGGATTGGCGTGCTTGACGATGACGCAGGCGGGCGCATCGAACTGGCGCACGCATTCCCATGCAGCGTCGCTGTCGGCGATGTTGTTGTAGCTCAGCTCTTTGCCCTGCAACTGCTCGAAGGTCGCCAGCGAGCCGGGTGCGGGATACAGGTCGCGGTAGAAGGCTGCCTGCTGGTGCGGGTTCTCGCCGTAACGCAGGTCCATGACCTTCACGAAGCTGCCGTTGGCCTGGCCCGGGAACGTGGTGCGCGTCGGCAGTTCGCCCGCGGTGTCGCCCACCGAGGACAGGTAGTTGCTGATCGCGGCGTCGTACTGGGCCACGCGGTTGAATGCCGCGACCGAGAGTTCGAAGCGCTTGCCGGCCGACAGCGCACCGTCGTTGGACTTGAGTGCTTCCAGCAGCGGGGCGTACTGGGACGGGTCGGTGGCGACGGCGACGCGGGCAAAGTTCTTGGCGGCGCTGCGCAGCATCGCCGGCCCGCCGATGTCGATGTTCTCGACCGCGTCCGCCAGCGTGCAATCCGCGCGCGCGGTGACGGCTTCGAACGGATACAGGTTCAGCACCAGCAGGTCGATCGCGCCGATGCCGTGCTCGGCCATGACCGCGTCGTCGGTGCCGGCGCGACCCAGCAGGCCACCATGGACGAGCGGATGCAGCGTCTTGACGCGGCCGTCCATCATCTCGGGAAAGCCGGTGACGTCGCTGACGTCCTTGACCGCCAGGCCCGCGTCGCGGATCGCCTTGGCGGTGCCGCCGGTGGACAGCAGTTCAACGCCCATGCCCGACAGGGCGGTGGCGAGTTCGATCAGGCCGGTCTTGTCGGACACGGACAGCAGGGCGCGGCGGATTTTCACGGCGCCGGGGTTCGGGGCGGCAGTCATCGGGCATCGGCATGGCGAGGGGGCCGATGATTATACCGGCAGCGGGCACGCGGTCCGGGGGGCGTGTCTCCAATCCGACGGGCCGTCAGGCCAGGCCGTACTCGCGCAGCTTCTTGCGCAGCGTGGCGCGGTGGATGCCGAGCAGCGCGGCCGCGCGGCTCTGGTTGCCTTCGCAGTGCTGCATGACCTCGGCGAACAGCGGGATCTCCAGCTCTCGCAGGGCGATCTCGTAGAGGTTCTCGCTGTCGCAGCCGTCCAGGTCGCCGAGGTACCGCCGGATGGACGTCGCCACGTGGTCGCGCAGGGGCACGCGCGGCGTCGGGCGGCTGGTGTCGGTGCGGTCGTTGGCGGCGTTCAACTGGGACTCCCCTGGGCAGCGTGTCCGCCCATCGCGGAGTGGCGCGGTGCGCGCACGGAGTGCATGGGGCGGGTCGGCCAGTCTAGCGCGCTTGCCCGACGGGAAACACGGCCTGTGTTCACACTCACCGGAAATCGAAGCTGTACGCCACGATGTGGGCGGCCGGCTCCACGACTTCGAACGCGACGGTGGTGCTTTGCCCGGGCGAGAGGGTCTCGCCGGGGGCATGTTCGCGCCGGTACTCGTCGGGCCGGAAGGCGCGTTGGCCGACGCGCCGCCCGTCGGCGTCCGACAGGGTCAGCAGGAGCGTGGGCCATGCCTGCGACCAGCGCGCATCATTGCGGAAACTCGCATTGACGCGCAGCAGGCCGGGCTGGTCCGGGACGGGCCTGACGCTGCGGTCGAGCATCACGTACGCCGTCGGTTCGTGCCAGGGCGGGAGCTCACAGCGGAACACGGTGCATGCGACATCGAGCAGCGGCCGCCAGGCGGCCCGGGTGGCCAGCTCCGCGCGCTGGGCGAGCAGCAGCTGGATGGCCAGCAGGATCGACAGCGACAGCAAGGCGAGGACGGCAGGCCACCGCGGCGCGGCGGCCAACTGGTCGATGCGGACCCGGGCGAAGCTGGGGCCATGGGCGCGCGCCACCGGGCGCACGCCGGCCGGGTCGGAGGCCTTCGGTTCGAGTCGCTGCGGGCCGGGCGCCGGCACGCTGGCGGGCGTCACGGATGTCGCGTGTGCGGCGGTGGACGTGTCGCCTGGCGAGGGCGTCGGGTCGGGCTGCGACGCCGGGGGCGCATCGGTGGTGCCGGACGATGCATCGGCGAGGGTGGCGCGGCAGCGTGGGCAGTGCGCTGGCGTCGCGCCGTCCTTGAGGGCCTGCGCGATCAGGAAGCCGCAATGGGAGCAGGGAACGAACATGGTGCCGAGTGTACGGTGCGGGTTGCCGGCAGCGGAACCGGTGCGGGGTCCGGGAGCGTGTCCGGTGCCGGCGAAGCGCGCTGCGCGGGTGGTCGGGGCTCAGTCGCGACGGCGGATGCCGGTGACCCGCATCCAGTCGCCGGAACGCTCGGCCACCAGTCCGTCGAAGTGGGGCGCATAGGCGGCGATGACCTCGCCTTCCTGGCCTTCGAGGATCCCCGATAGTGCGATCACCCCCGCGTCCGCGACACGGCTGGCGACGGTGTCGACCAGCTCGACCAGGGCCGAGGCCAGGATGTTGGCGACGACGACCGGATAGCGCCGGGCGGGCTCGTCGCCGGGGAGGTAAACGGCCATGCGATCGGCGACGCCATTGCGTTCGGCGTTGTCCAGCGTCGCGGTGACGGCCTGGGGGTCGTTGTCCACGCCCACTGCGCTGGCGGCGCCGAGCTTGAGCGCGGCCAGGGCGAGGATGCCCGAACCGCAGCCGAAATCGAGCACGTCGCGGCCGGCGAGCCGCCCTTCGCCCGCGAGCGCATCGAGCCACTGCAGGCACAGCGCGGTGGTGGGATGTGTGCCGGAGCCGAACGCGAGCCCCGGGTCGAGGCGCACCACCGCGGCGTCGGTCGCGTCGGCGCCCTCGGGCAGCTCATGGTTCCACGGCACGATCCAGGTACGCTCGCCGAAGCGCAGCGGTTCGTACTGGTCCATCCAGGCCCGTTCCCAGTCCTGGTCCTCGACTTCGCGGAACGCCGCGCGCGACCAGTCCAGCCCCTCGTCCGCCGCCGACAGGGCCTGCAGCAGCAATTCCGCCGGCGTTTCGCCAGGGAACAGCGCCGTCAGCACCATCTCGCCCCACAGCGGCGTCTGGCCGACGCCCGGCTCGAAGATCGCCTGCTCGTCGGGCGCATCGGCATGGGCATCGGCGAGCGTCACCGCGAGCGCACCCACGCCCTCGAGCGCACGCTCGTAGCGCGGCTGCTGGACTTCGGTGCAAGGCAGGGTCAGTTCGAGGAAGGGCATGAGTCGTGATTCGTGATTTGCGATGCGTGATTCGTTTTGGGTGCGGGTGCGGACGATCCGCACCGGCAGTCCCCAATCACGAATCACCCATCACGGTTGTCAAACAATCGACAGCGCTTTTTCCTTCTGTTCCTTCAGGCGCTTCTCGAGGTAATGGATGTTCTGGCCACCCTGCTGGAAGCCGATGTCGGACAGGATGCGTTGCTGCAGGGGGATGTTGGTCTTGATCCCGTCCACGACCATTTCGCTGAGCGCCACGCGCATGCGGGCGATCGCGGTTTCGCGGTCGGGGCCGTGCACGATCAGCTTGCCGATCATCGAGTCGTAGTTCGGCGGGACGCGGTAGCCCTCGTAGATATGGCTGTCGACGCGCACGCCGGGGCCGCCCGGGGAGTGGAAGTGCTGGATCAGGCCCGGGCTGGGCATGAAGGTCTCCGGATCCTCGGCGTTGATGCGGCACTCGATGGCATGTCCCTCCAGCACGATGTCGTCCTGGGTCAGGCTGAGCTTCTGGCCCGCGGCGATGTTGAGCTGCTCGCGGATCAGGTCGATGCCGGTGACCATCTCGGTGACCGGGTGTTCGACCTGGATGCGGGTGTTCATCTCGATGAAGTAGAACCGGCCGTTCTCGTACAGGAACTCGAAGGTGCCGGCGCCGCGGTAGCCGATGCGGATGCAGGCATCGACGCAGACCCGGCCGATCTCGGCCCGCTGCTCCGGCGTGATGCCCGGTGCCGGGGCTTCCTCGACCACCTTCTGGTGGCGGCGCTGCATGGAGCAGTCGCGCTCGCCGAGGTGGATCGCGTTGCCCTGGCCGTCGGCAAGCACCTGGATCTCCACGTGGCGCGGGTTCTCCAGGAACTTCTCCATGTAGACCATGTCGTTGCCGAACGCGGCCTTGGCTTCGGTCTTGGTGGTCTGCACGGCGCTGTGCAGGTGCGCTTCGGTGTGGACCACGCGCATGCCGCGACCGCCGCCGCCGCCGGCTGCCTTGACGATGACCGGGTAGCCGATCTCGCGGGCGATCTTGGCGTTGGTGTCGGCATCGTCGCCGAGCGGACCGCCGCTGCCAGGCACGCAGGGCACTCCGGCGTCCTTCATGGCGCGGATAGCCTCGACCTTGTCGCCCATCAGGCGGATGGTCTCGGCCTTCGGCCCGATGAACACGAAGCCCGACTCTTCCACGCGCTCGGCGAAGTCGGCGTTCTCCGACAGGAAGCCATAGCCCGGGTGGATGGCCTGGGCGTCGGTGACCTCCGCGGCGGCGATGATCTGCGCCATGTTGAGGTAGCTGTCGGTCGATGGCGCCGGCCCGATGCAGACCGATTCGTCGGCCATGGCCACGTGCTTGAGGTTGCGGTCGACGGTGGAATGCACCGCCACCGTGCGGATGCCCAGGGCGTGGCAGGCGCGCAGGATGCGCAGCGCGATCTCGCCCCGGTTTGCGATTACGACTTTATCGAGCATTTGGGAGCCGTGATGGGTGATGGGTGATGGGTGATTCGTCCGCCCGCGCGGCGATGCTCTTCATCAGTGCATTCAGTCGCGCGAAAGTGCGGTCGAGCGTTTGCTGCAGATCGTCAGGTGCGCTGCCATATTCGAGGCGGGCGGCGATCTCGAGTTGCGTATCGAGTTCGGAGAGCGAGCCGCGTGCGATCGAGAGGAAGCGGTGCAACTCCCTGGGGGTGCCGCGCGCTGCGCCCTCGGCGATGTTCGAGGGGACGCTGATGGCTGCACGCCTGAGCTGGGGCACCAGGCCATAGCGTTCTTCGCGCGGGAGTCGCGAGGAGTATTCGTAGACCCCGGTCACGAGGGCCATCGCGTCGTGCCACACCTCGAGGCGCTGGTGGGGGCGTGGGAGCGAATCACGAATCACGACTCACCAATCCACGTATCAGCCAATCACGAACAAGGGCTGGTCGAATTCGATCGGCTGGCCGTTCTCGACGAGGATCTTGACGACGGTGCCGGCGACGTCGGATTCGATCGGGTTGAACATCTTCATGGCCTCGATGATGCCCAGGGTCTCGCCGGCCTTGACCGACTGGCCGACGCTGACGAACGCGGGCTTGTCCGGGGCCGGGGAGGCGTAATAGGTGCCGACCATCGGGGCGCGGACGACGTGGCCGTCGGGCAGGGCTT
>NZ_VICE01000011.1 GCF_006546775.1 Marilutibacter aestuarii | reverse complement strand
TCGCGCGACCGCGTCGACCGGCAACGCCGGCGGCGCGTCGGCGGGCGCTTCCGGCGCCGGCTGCCGGCAGCCGGCCAGCAGCGTCGCGGCCAACACGAGAGGCCACGGGAATCGCAGGCCCCTGGGGGGCGCGGAAGTGGATCCAAGCATGGACGCTGGGCTCGGGTGCGCGGTGGGCCATCTTGGCCTCCACTGGGGTCCCTCGACAACCTGAACACGAGGAGGCCGCCGGCGGCTGACGCGTGTCCTTGCGGACGGTGACGGCCGCAAGCCCGATCCCGCAAGGCGACCTGCCGCGTCGCGTCAGATTCTGACGCTGCTCCCGAAAAATCCTCCAAATGTGACGCGAGTCCGCTTTTAGACGCGGCTATTGAGCTTTACGCGAACCCATACGCACATTGAATGAGACCGCCATCACATAGTTGGCACGCTTCCTGCGTACTCCCTCACGCAACCTTCACGCGGCCACGGATGGGCCACCGCTTTCCTTCGACCCTTCCTTTTGAGAGAGAACCGATGAACGTCAAGCACAGCCTCCTCGCCGCCGCCCTGTTCGCGGCCGCCCTGCCCCTCGCCGTCCAGGCCGAGTCCAACACCGTCAGCAGCGGCAACGCCACCGCCCGCCTCGACTTCCAGATCACCGTGCCGCGCATCCTGATGCTGCGCGTGGGCACCGACGACAATGTCGTCAACCTGATCGACTTCAATGTCACCGCCGCGCAGCTGCAGACCCTGGGCACGCCGGTGGCCGCCACCGCCGCGTCGGGCAATGTCGGCAACGGCACCGTGACCGCCACGGTCAAGGGCAACAACGGCCAGATCTCGCTGCGTGCCGACAGCGTGGGCGCACTGAGCAACGGCAGCGGCGACTCGATCTCCTACGGCCAGATCACCACCACGTCCTCGGCCCCGGCCGCCCTGCCGGCCCCGGTGCTGGCCGATGGCACCGGCACCGCCGTCAACGTGCCGCTGAGCTCGGGCAAGATCACCAATGCCACCGCCCAGTGGACCTACAGCTACAAGAACGACGCGATGGTCGCCCCGGGCACCTACGGCGGCGTGAACACCAAGAACAGCCGCGTCACCTACACTGCTTCCATGCCGTAAGCCGACCCGTCGTTCGAACACGACGACGGCCCCCGGGCCGTCGTCGTACTGGAAGGTCACGATGCCCATTCGCATACTCGCTGTCATCGCCCTGCTGGCCGGCCTGGCCTGGTCGTCGGTGGCGGACGCCTTCACCGTGAACATCAACAGCGGCTCGCGCGCGCTCTACCTGCGCGTCGGCAACGGCGTGTTCACCGGCAACTACAACAGTGGCGGCACGCCGGGCAGTGGCGGCGGCATCAATACCGTCTCGGTCACGGTGCCCTCCGCGTCGCTCGGCAACAGCACCCCGCTGGCGATGACGGGCAACGCCTCCCAGATCACCAGCAACTGGGACGGCTACGCCTTCTGCAACGCCGGGCAGATCTACATCGGCGGCTTCTACCGCTTCAACAACTACAACAACACCGCGACCCTGAGCGTCAACGCACCCGACGACCTGGTCAGTCCCGGCGGCGACCGCATCCCGTTCTCGGAGATCAGCTGGACCAGTTCGGGCAATGGTGACTCGGGCGCGCAACCGGTGCCTTCGGGGACCTTCACCGGTGGCCAGCAGACGCTGGCATCGTTCGCACCCAACACCTGGCGCGAGAGCTGCATGAGCTTCCGTTACGCCAACAGCAACGTGGCCGCCGCGGGCGTGTACTCGGGCCGCGTCACCTACACCCTGGCGGCGCCGTGATGCGCCGCCTGACCATCACCGCCCGGCTGGGATTCGCGACGCTTCTGGCGATGTCCTGCTACGTCGCCTTCGCCGCGAACGATGCGCATGCCCAGTCGGGGACCTACCGGGTCGACGACAGCGCCAGCCAGGTGCTCGACCCCAACGTCACGCTCGAGTGGGATTCGATCGCGCCCACCCGCGGTCCGCAGGGGAACGCGGTGTCGGGGCAGTTCGCGGTCATCGTCCGCCTGGACGTGGCCGCGTGGCAGGGCCGGATGGGACGCATCTACATGCTGCTGCCGCCCGCGCCCAGTGGCCCGATCACGGCCACCTGGAGCAGCCGTGGCCCCCTGCTGCCGGGCATCCTGCGCAGCGGCGAGCGCAGCCTCGTGTACGCCGGTCCCATCAACGGCCCGCTGATCGAGGACACCCTGCGCATCGTGCTGCAGGCCGACGGCCGCCACGTCACCCGTTCACAGCCGCTCGAATTCTCGTTCGAGATCGATCTCGGAGCCCCGTGATGCCCTTCCGCTTCCTTCCCGCCACGTGTTTCCTGCTCGGTTGCCTGCTGGCGCCGCAGGCCCTGGCCCAGGACTTCGCCGTGCTGGCCTCGCCACCGCGCATCGAAGCCCAGGCCCGCGCGGGCGAGACCTACCGAAACGTCATCGAACTGACCAACGTCTCGCCCCTCGCCACCCCGATCACCGTGCGCACGGCGGACTGGTCGCTGGAACCGGCCGGCACCGCGGCGTTCGACTACGCGCTGACCGCCGGCAGCTGCCGGCCGTGGGTCGGCATCGAAGCACGCGAGCTGACGCTCGGGCCCCAGGCCAAGCGCCGCTTCCGCTTCGAGGTGAACGTGCCCGCGGACGCGCCGCGCGGTGAGTGCCGTTTCGCGATCATGTTCGAGGGTGCCGCGCAGGCGGCGCCTGGCGATGTCCCGGTGCCGGTGTCCGGCCGCCTGGGCATCATCGTGTACCTGGCGATCGGCGACGCCGCGCCGTTCCTGTCGGTGAACGAGAGCCGCAGCGCCGATGTCCAGGGCGTCCGCCTGCCGGTGCTGTCGATCAGCAACACCGGCGACGCGCACGGCCGCCTGGAAGGCTTCGTCGATGGCACCGACGCCGACGGCACGCGCTTCACCTTCAGCCCCGCGACCACGCCGATCATGCCGGGCGAGACGCGCCCCATCGCGTTGATGCCGGTGCTCGACGACGCCGGCACGCCGGTGCCGCCGATCCGTTTCCCGCTCACGATCAAGGGTCGCCTGGACAACGGCAGCCAACGCCTCGACATCGATACCGTCGTCGCACCATGAGCCCCCGCCGCAGTCCTCCCAAGACGACCGCCCGCGCGATCGTCCCGGCCATCGCGCTCGCGCTCGCTGTGTGGTCCGCCCAGGCCGCGCCCGTTGAGTCGGCCGCCACCGGCACCGACGAAGGCGAGACGGAGCGTGCGGACGCGACGCAGGACGAGTCCTACGTGGATCGCGTGATCGACCCCGGGTCACTGTCCGACGTGGACGAGGCCACGGACGCGCAGCCCTATGACGATTCCGGCCTGCCGCGCTCGTTCAATGCCGAACTGGCTTACAGCCATGGCGAGTTCGGCGACGACCGCTACCGCGAGTACGGCATCAGCGCCGGTGGCCACCGCGAGTCCGCGCGCTGGGGCACGTGGTCGCTGCAGGCGAGCGTGTCGCGCCGCGACGACGACCGTGACGATGCCTTCGGCGAGATCGACGGCAACGGCGACTGGACCGGCTCGGCGACGCTCTGGCAGCGCAACCTGGCGATGCCCGGCCAGTGGCGCGGCGACAATGGCGCGGGCGTGCTCAACACGCCCAGCGTGCCCCTGCAGCGCGAGCAGTACCGCTTCTTCCTGCCCAGCACCACCTACGCCGGCCTCAGCAGCGAGTGGAGCAACGCGGCCACGGGCCTGCGCCTGCAGGGCGGTGGCGGCCGGCTGGGCCATTACACCGGCACCCGCCTGCTCGGCTTCGAAACCGACGAAGGCCACGTCGGCACCCTCGGCGCGCAGTGGCAGTGGGCGAACGGATGGGCCGGCTCGGCCACCTGGCTGAGCAGCGACGGTCGCCTGGTGGCCGGCGACGCCGGCCAGCCGGTGATCGAGGACGGCCGCTCCCACGCCGTGCATGCAGCGACGGCCTGGCAGGGCGCGCGCGACCGCGTGCAGCTGAACCTGCTGTCCAGCGGCGGCGACGCCGGCGACGCACGCGGCGGCTGGCTCGATGCCCGCTCCGAGCGCGGCCGCTACACCCACAACTACGGTGCGTTCCACCTGGGCGAAGGCCTTGCCTGGGGCAGCTACCCGATCAACAACGACACGCGCGGCGCCTACTACCGGGTCGGTTACCAGTTCGCGCGCTGGAGCTGGAGCGCCGGCATCGATCGCATCGAATCGATCTCGGGCGACAGCTTCGACGGCAATTACGCGACCGCCTACGCGCGTTACCAGCACAGCAGCACGCTCGGCTACGGCGGCACCGCCAGCCTGCGCGACGGCGACGACCGCGCGCTGGCGACGCAGTGGTTCCTCGACAAGCGCAGCGACTGGGGCACGACCCGACTGCAATGGGACACGGCCCACGTCAGCGGCGATGGCGCCGACAGTTGGCAGGCCAGCATCGACCAGGCCTTCCCGGTGCGTGCCGGCAGCCGCCTGTCGGCGACCGTGGCGTACGGCGAACTGGCCTACGACGGTGAGCCGGCCACGCGCACCAGCAGCTTTGCGCTGTACGGTGGCCAGGACCTGACCGACCGCCTGTCGATCGACGGCCAGTTGCGCTGGACGCATGGCGACGGGCCTGGCGCCCTGCGCGGCAGCAACGTGAACATCGCCATGAACTGGGCCCTGAACCCGCGCTGGTCGTTGACCGCGAGCCTGTACCAGAACCAGGGCACGCAACGGTCTCCGTTCGAGTTGGACCCGCTCGGACAGGATCCGCTCTTCATGCGCCTCCCGCGCGAGCGCTCGGCCTTCCTGGTGCTTCGCTACCAGCGCGACGCCGGACGCGCGCGCGCCGTGATCGGCGGTGCACCTGGCGCCGCCACCGGCCAGGTGGCCGGCAGCGTGTTCCTGGACGGCAACGACGACGGCAGCCGCAATGCCTCGGAAGCCGCGGTGCCGAACCTGACCGTCATCCTCGACGGGCGCTACGCCGTGCGCACCGACAGCCAGGGCCGGTTCGAGTTCCAGGACGTGGCGGTCGGCGAACATCGCCTGACCGTGGTGGCCGACAACCTGCCGCTGCCCTGGTTCATCGACGAGGCGCAGGCCGAACGCAGCATCGAGGTGCGGGTGCGCGAATCGCTGCAGGTCGAGATCCCCGCCGCCCGCGCGCGTTGATCGAACGCCGTGGCGGCCAGCTCCCGTTCGGTGGCCGGCACGGGGCGTGGCGCACAGGGGACCGGTGCGGCGAAGCCGTGCCGGCGGCCGATGGAGCCCGCGGTTCTGGTTCCTTTTGACAAGACAAAGGGGACTCGCACGCGCAGCGGGCGAAAGCCCTTGATTTTGCCTTGGGTTCAAATCCCCTTCGCAGGAAGGGTTACGCGAAGCACAATCAGTCCTGCGTGGTGCCGGAAGAGACGGTGGGTATCGCCTTCGGCTCGACCCACCCTACGGCAACGCTGCAGCCGAACCCCGCCCTGCAACCCCAACAAACCGTCATCCCAGCGAACGCTGGGATCCAGCCTTTCGGACAGAAACGGCCCATCGTCGACAAGGCACGCGAGGTCGGGGTGCATCGAAACCCGCACGCGTGTCGTTGTCAGCGCAGGCGCCCAAGAGCTGGATCCCAGCGTTCGCTGGGATGACGAAAGGCGGTGGCGTAGCACCGCAGGACGTGGCGGCCGGAGAGGCGCCCTTGTCCGGGCGCAGCGAGTTTGGGCGCCGTGCCGCCACGGCCGAGGCGCACAGGGGACCGGTGTGGCGAAGCCGTGCCGGCGGCCGATGGAGCCCGCGGTTCTGGTTCCTTTTGACAAGACAAAAAGGACTCGCACGCGCAGCGGGCGAAAGCCTTTGACCTTGCCTTGGCTCGAATCAGCCCTCGAAGAATGGGTTGCGCGAAGCAACACCCATCGTGAGTCGCGCCCAAACGCGATGGTGGGTCCCGTCTTCGGCTCGACCCACCCTGCGGCGCGGGCGGGTTCGTGCCCGCACCGCTGGCCTGGCGGTGCAATGCGCTTCGCGTATTGCACCCTACGAAGGCGAAACGGGAACCTGCGCCACGGGATGGGTTGCACGAAGCAGAACTCATCGTGCGCGGTCGCAGGAAGCCATGGCGGGTATCGCTTTCGGCTCGACCCATCGTGCGGGGGACGCCGGGGCGTGCCGGTGACGCCTGGTGCAATGCGCTTCGCTTGTTGCACCCTACGATTCTCGACCCCTCTCGCCGAGGCCTCGGGCGCGCTTCGCCTGCCCGGTCTCCATGGACTGGGGCAAATGGGCGCATTGCATGGCGCTTGCGGGATTGCGACAGCGCTCTGCGGGCCTGGAACAAGACCCAAGAAAAAAGGAGGCCGAAGCCTCCCAGTCAAGATCCGGCGGGGCCGGAGGACTTATCGAGTTTTGACATGGCGCCGGCCGAGGCCGGACGGGGACAGCGTACCGACCGGCCAGACTTGATGCAACACTTTAAGTGGATTGCTTAAAGCCATTGATTTTAAATGAATGTCATTGCGCGTAATCAAGCGCATCCTGCTTCGCGGCGCGGCGGACCTCCGCCGGCTGGCTCCAGTCATTGTTGAATGCGGCCGGCTCCCAGGAGCCGTAAGTGGGATTGGGCAGCATCCACCAGCGCTCGCCGAACCAGTCGCCGTACTCGTCCATCAGCGCCGCGCGGCCCTCGGCGGTGTTGTTGACGACCTCGGTGAAGTCGCCGAGCTGGTCGCCGAACTGCATCAGCACGCGGTACTCGCGGCCGGCCAGCTGGCGTCGGCAGTTCTTCTCGCTGCCGTTCTGTTCGCAGCCTTCCACGTGCGTTCCCAGGCCCAGGAACACGCTGTCGTCGGCGACCGGCAGGCCCTCGGCGCGCAGGTTGGCCAGGGTCGCCTCCTGCAGGTGCTCGGCGCGGTTGGACAGATAGAGGATGGTCACGCCCCGTGCCGCCGCGGCCCGGGCGAAATCGACCAAGCCCGGCACGGGACGGGCCTTCTTCTCGGCCACCCAGGCAGCCCAGGTGACCTCGTCGTAGGCCTTGCCGTCGCGGACCAGGCGCGCCTGGTAGGGCGAGTTGTCGAGCACCGTCTCGTCGACGTCCATGATCACCGCCGGCTTGAGCCCGGTGCCTGCGTTGGCCCGCTCGCCGGGCACCAGCGCGTCCCAGTTCGGTTCGGCGAGGGCCTGGTCGAGGTGGTCGGCGGCGGCCTTGAAGGTCTGCCGCGCGAGCGCCTGGTACTCGGTCGAGGTCTGCACCCACAGGACCGCGTTGAGGTTGTCGTTGGCCGGGACCGCCCCGGCCGGCGCCGCGGGCGCGGGCGCCGCCGTCGGCGCGGGGGTCGGTTCGACGCGCTGGCAGGCGGCCAGGGAGAACAGGCCGGTCAATGCCGTCGCGACCAGGAAACTCGAACGCATGAAAGCTCCACCAATTCGTATCGGACGCCCGAGTGTACCGGTGAAGCATCGCCGCTTCGTGTCGCCAGGGCAGGCGCGTCGCACCCGGCTTCAGCCCTCTTCCAGCAGCGCGCGGATCGCCGCCAGGCCCGCCTGGGCGCGCTCCTGCTTGCGCGCGGCATCGGCCACGGGGTCGGCGCCGTCGCGCTGGATCTCGGCCGGCGGCAGCTCGTCGAAGAAGCGGCTGGGCTGCAGGCGGAAGCGGTCGCCCCAGCGCTGGGCCTCGCGGCAGTACGACAGCCACAGCTGCTCCTTGGCGCGGGTGATGCCCACGTAGAGCAGCCGCCGCTCTTCGTCCAGGCTGCCCTCCTCCATCGCGGCCTCGTGCGGCAGGGTGCCGTCGTTGACCCCGACGATGAAGACGTAGCGGAACTCCAGTCCCTTTGCCGCATGCAGCGACATCAGCCGGACCTGGTTGCCCGCGTCGCCCTTGTCGGCATGCGACAACAGCGCCAGCTGCGCCGCGAGCTCGCCGGGCCCACTGCCCTTGCCACCCTCGAACCACTCCGCCAGCTCTTCCAGGTTCTGCTTGCGACGCTGGAAGCTGGCCTCGTCCTTGCACTGGGCGCGGATCGAGGCGAGCAGGCCGCTTTTCTCGCCCAGGACCCGCACCAGCTCCGCCGGTGGCAGGCGCTGGGCGTCGCCGCGCAACGAGCGGATGATGCCGACGAAGCCGTCGAGCGCATTGCCGGCACGCGGCGCGAGCTGCTTGAGCACGCCGACCGATTCGGCGGCGCGCGACATCGGCATGTGCGACTTCTGCGCCAGTTCGGCGAGCTTGGCCAGGGTGGTCGCGCCGACTTCGCGCCGCGGCGCCTGCACCGCACGCAGGAAGGCCGCGTCGTCGTCGGGATTGGCGACCAGGCGCAGCCAGGACAGCGCGTCCTTGACCTCGCCGCGCTCCAGGAACGCAGTGCCGCCGGTCAGGTGGTAAGGCACGCGCAGCAGCTGCAGCGCCTTCTCCAGCGCGCGGCTCTGGTGGTTGCTGCGGAACAGGATGCAGAAGTCGCTCCACGGCGCCTGCTTGGCGGTGGCGATGAAATGCAGCTCGGCGGCGACCTTCTCCGCTTCGTGGGCACCGTCGCGGCATTCCCAGATGCGGATGCGCTCGCCGTCGGCGTTCTCGCTCCACAGCGTCTTGAGGTGTTCGTGCGGGTTGTGCGCGATCAGGGCGTTGGCCGCGCGCAGCACGCGGTTGGAGCAACGGTAGTTCTGCTCCAGCTTGACGATGCGCAGCGCCGGGTAGTCCGTGCCCAGGGTCAACAGGTTGTCGGGGTTGGCCCCGCGCCAGGCGTAGATCGACTGGTCGTCGTCGCCCACGCAGGTGAACAGGCCCTTCGGGCCGGCGATCGCCTTGAGCAGGCGGTACTGGGCATCGTTGGTGTCCTGGCATTCGTCGACCAGCAGGTAGCCGATGCGCTCGCGCCAGGCCAGGCGCATGTCCTCGTCGGCTTCCAGCAGTTGCACCGGCAGGCGGATCAGGTCGTCGAAATCGACCGCGTTGAAGGTCTGCAGGCGCGCCTGGTAGCGCGCGTACAACGACGCGGCCTCCACTTCGCGCGGGCCGCGCGAGGCGGCCATCGCCTCTTCCGGCGACAAGCCGGCGTTCTTTGCCCGCGAGATGAGGTTGCGTGCGTTGTCGAGTACGTCGGGCTTGCTGCCCGGGGGCAGCAGGTCCTTGATCTGGGCGGCGCTGTCGTCGCTGTCGAAGACGCTGAAGCCGCGCCGCAGGCCGGCCTTGGCATGGTCGATCTGCAGCATCTTCAACCCCAGCGCATGGAAGGTGCACACCGTCAGGCCCTCGGCGGCATCGCCGCGGATGCGCTTGGCGACGCGCTCCTTCATCTCCTTGGCCGACTTGTTGGTGAAGGTGATCGCCGCGATCCGCCGCGCCGGCATGCGGCCGCTGGCGATGAGGTGGGCGATTTTCTCGACGATCACGCGGGTCTTGCCGCTGCCCGCGCCGGCGAGCACGAGCAGGGGGCCGTCGGTGTGCTCGACGGCGGCGCGTTGGGGGGGGTTGAGGCCGTGCATGCGGGGACTTCCTGGAGCGGAAGACAGTGTAGCCGAGGCGCCGGCGCGTTCATTGGTATGGGCCATCAGTTGGCTCGTTTACCGACGGGTGCGCAAGTACCCTAGGCGTCCCGATCGAAGGAACGAACCCGTGACCGCACGCCCCCAACGCCCATTCGCCACGCGCCAGCGACTGCACGCGGCGCTTCTCGCCGTCCTGTCCGTCGCGTGCACCGGCGCGCCCCTCGTCCATGCCACGGACGTCGACCCCACGGCGGATGCCGTCACCCTGGCGGCCGGGTACCTGAACCACCATCCGGACATCAATTTCCGCATGAAGGCCCTGCGCGACTACAACAAGGGCGAGTACGAGGACGCCATCCCGCGTTTCCAGCGCGCGGCCTTCTACGCCGACAAGCCCTCGCAGGGCATGCTTGGCGAGATGTACTGGGAGGGCAAGGGCGTGGCGGTCGATCGTGCGATGGCCTACGCCTGGATGGACCTCGCCGCCGAGCGCGGATACGCCGGTTTCCTCAACATGCGCGAGCGCTACTGGTCGCAGATGGACGAAACCGAGCGTGCCCGCGCGCTCGAGGTCGGCCAGGCCTTGTACGCGAAGTACGGCGACGACGCCGCGCGTCCGCGCATCGACGCCAAGCTTCGCTTCGGCCGGCGCAGCACCACCGGCAGCCGCACCGGCTTTTCGGCCAACCTGACGATCCAGGTGCCGATGCCCGACGGCAGCATGACCACCATCCAGGGTGCGAAGTTCTACGACGACAAGTACTGGGATCCGAAGGAGTACTTCGCCTGGCAGGACTCGATCTGGGAAGATCCGCCGATCGGACGCGTCGACGTGGGCGAGGTGGAGGCGGTCCGCGAGGCACCGTCCGCCGCGCTCCCCTCGCGCGTGCCCGAGGTCGTCCCCGAGACGGACGCAGCCGAACCCGAGGTGCCCGAAGACGAGTGAGGGCGTGCCCGCGCCGGGCATGTCATCCGTGGGGAAGCGGCTTACACTGGCGCCATCGATATTGCACCGCAACATTCCGTTGCAGGAGACGCCGATGCGCATGGGCCTGGCCGCCAACCGCCTGCACCACGCCAGCGAGGATGCCGCGCTGTTCCGCTGGCTGCGCGCCTGCGAGTCGGGCATCCGCGAGCTGGGACTGGCGCTGCATGCCGTCGGCCGCACCCATGACGCGATCGTCGCTGCGGGCATGCTCGGCGGCCACGCCGGCCTGCGCCGCTATCCGTACGGCCGTGAGGGTGGCCTGATGAAGCTGGTCGCCGAGGTCGTGGGCCTGGACGATGTCGAGCGCCGCCTGGACGGCGCGATCTACCTGATCGACCCGGTCGACCCGTCCTCGACCTTCCCCGAGGCCGTGGCGCTGAAGCGGCAGTGCGTGATCCACGGCAAGCCCTTCATCTCCACCGTCGCCGCGGCGCGCGACTGGATCGAGCAGGAGCGCATCCTCGCCGGACTCGCGCCGGATCCGGCGGCCGACCGTTTCTTCGACCCTCGCGGCCAGGTGCTGGCCCTGGTCGCCCATGACGCGATGAAACCGGCGATGCTGGATTTCGCCGCGCGTCATTTCGAGTTGCTCTCGCGTTTCCACCAGCGCGTCGGCACCGGCACGACGGGCCAGCGCCTCAACGAGCTGGCCTGGAGCCGCGGCTGGCCGGCGGACACGCCCTGGGTGCGCCGCTACGAAAGCGGTCCGCTCGGCGGCGACGCGCAGATCGCCGACCGCGTGCTGGAGAAGCGCTGCCAGCGGGTGGTGTTCTTCGAGGATCCGCACGTGGCGCGCCAGCATGAGGCCGACATCCAGTTGCTCGAGCGCGCGGTCACCACCGTCACCGACGACGCCGTCTGCACGACCTCCCCGGCGATGGCGGCGCGCTGGGCCGAAGGGGTCGAACGCCGGCAGGCCCTGCGAGCGCTGTGACGCCGACGCCACCGTGACGGCGGGCGCCGCCTCGCCCTAAACTTCGACGATGGCGAAGCTCTATTTCTACTACTCGGCGATGAATGCCGGGAAGACCACCACCCTGCTGCAATCCGCGCACAACTACCGCGAGCGCGGCATGCGCGTGGCGATCCTGACGCCACGGCTGGACGACCGCGCGGGCACCGGGCGCGTCGCCTCGCGGATAGGCCTGTCCTCCGATGCGATCGCCTTCGGCCAGGACGAGGACCTCCAGGCGCGGGTCCAGGCCGACATCGACGCCAACGGCCCGCTGCATTGCGTGCTGGTCGACGAAGCGCAGTTCCTGGGCCGCTCGCAGGCCTGGCAGCTCACCGAGGTGGTCGACGCGCTGGGCATCCCGGTGCTGTGCTATGGCCTGCGCACCGACTTCCGCGGCGAGCTTTTCGAGGGCAGCCAGTACCTGCTCGCCTGGGCGGACGAGATCAGCGAGATCAAGACCATCTGCCACAGCGGCAGCAAGGCCACGATGGTCGTGCGCGTGGACGAGCAGGGGCGCGCGGTGCGTGAGGGGCCGCAGGTGGAGATCGGCGGCAACGAGCGCTACGTCTCGGTGTCGCGCGCGGAATACAAGCGGGTGATGCGCGGGGAGGGCCGGATCGACCCCGCCCAGCCCCAGTTACCGCTGTAGGAGCGTCGCGCCGCGCTTCAGCGGCCGCAGGACTGCCGGATGGCGGTGACGTCGCGGCGCAGGGCACTGCCGTCGCGCTGCCGGGCCTCCAGTTCCGTCTCCAGCTGCTCGAGCCCGCCCAGCGCGGCTTCCACTTGCGCCTGGCGGCAGCGCGCCTCGGCCGCAAGGGCCGCCGAGCGCCAGGCCAGCGGGCGCAGGTCACTGGCCCTCGCCCCGTCGCGCGGCATCCTGGCGATGGCATCCAGCCGCTCGAGGGCCGCGGGCTGGCCATCG
>NZ_VICE01000123.1 GCF_006546775.1 Marilutibacter aestuarii | reverse complement strand
CTGCAAGCACGTCGCCCGGCCCGTGCGTGGCCCCGGCGCCCGCCTCCACGCCGGCACGCGTGCCGGCGAGGGCTTCGTGCAGGGTGCGGTAGACGAAGTCGTGGATCAGGCGCGAATCGCGGAAACGCACCTCGTGCTTGGCCGGATGTACGTTGACGTCGACCCGGCGCGGATCGAGTTCCAGGAACAGCACGTAGGCCGGATGGCGGCCATGGAACAGGACGTCGGAATAGGCCTGCTTGACCGCATGCGCGATGCTGCGGTCGCGCACCGAGCGCCCATTGACGAACAGGTATTGCTGGTCGGTGCTGGCGCGATTGTAGGCCGGCTGCGCGATCCAGCCGTGCAGGCGGAGGCCCGCGGCCGCGTGGTCCACGCGCAGGACGTTGCGGGTGAACTCCTGCCCCAGGGTTTCGTGCAGGCGGGTATCGGAGAGCAGCGAAGGCGCCCCCGCGCCACCGCCCTCGCCTTTCCATCGGCGTGACGGCTTGCCGTTGTGCGAAACGCGCAGTTCGACGTCCGGTCGCGCCAGCGCGAGCTGGCGGAGCCATTCCTCGATGTGGCCGAGCTCGGTGCGCTCGGCACGCAGGAACTTGCGGCGCGCCGGCACGTTGAAGAACAGGTCGCGGACCTCGACCGTGGTGCCTTGCGGGTGCGGGCGCGGCAAGACCTCGCCGACGCGGCCGCCATCGATCTCCAGCACGCTGCCGTGTTCGGCATCCCGGCGCCGCGTGCTCATCGAGAAACGGCTGACCGAGGCGATCGAAGGCAGCGCCTCGCCGCGGAAGCCCAGGGTCGCGACGCCTTCCAGGTCGTCCAGCGATGCGATCTTGCTCGTCGCGTGGCGCGACACCGCCAACGGGAGTTCTTCGGCGGGGATACCGCTGCCGTTGTCACGGATGCGGATCAAGCGCACGCCGCCCTCCTCCAGGTCGATGTCGACGCGGCTGGCGCCGGCATCGAGCGCGTTCTCGACCAGTTCCTTGACCACCGAGGCGGGGCGCTCGACGACTTCGCCGGCGGCGATCTGGTTGATGAGGGTGTCGGGCAGGGGGCGGATCGTCACGGGCATCGCATCGGGGTCGTCTCGGAAGGCGGAACGGCACCTCGCGGTGCCGTCCGATGCCTCGATGATAACGAACCCGGCGGTCGCTGATCGCGTGCCAGGCCCCGCTTTGCCTCAGGGACTGCCGCCGGGCCCGCTGGCGGCGGCCATTTCCGCGCTGGCGCGGGCGGCGTACATCGTGCCCGGCGGCGGCTGCCGCTCGAAGTAGGTGTTGACGCCATCCAGCACCGCACTCGCGATCTTGCGCTGGTAGCCGGGGTCGGTGAGCAGGCGCTCTTCGTCCGGGTTGGAGATGAAACCGGTTTCCACCAGCATCGCCGGCATGTCCGACGTGCGCAGCACGGCGAAGTTGGCCTGTTCGACCCGGCGCTTCTGGCCAACGCGACCGAGGCTCTCGAGCACGTGCTCGGCGGCTTCGCCGGAGGCCTTCATCTGCCCGCTCTGGGTCAGGTCGATCAGGACCGAGGCCAGGGTGTTGTTGGTGCTTTCCAGGCGCACGCCACCGATCAGGTCGGCCGCGTTCTCCTTGTCCGCGAGCCAACGCGCACGCTGAGAGGTCGCGCCGCGGAGGGAGAGCACGTAGACCGAGGCACCCCGGGCCGCGCGGTTTTCGGCGGCATCGGCATGGATGGATACGAAGATGTCCGCCTTGGCCTGGCGCGCCAGCACAGCGCGCCGGTTCAAGGGGATGAACACGTCACTGTCGCGGGTGAGGAAGGCCTTCAGTCCCGGGGTGGCGTTGATCTGCCGGGCGAGTTCCCGGCTGACCGCGAGGGTGACGTCCTTCTCGCGCTTGCCGTTCTTGCCGATCGCGCCCGGATCCTGGCCGCCGTGGCCGGGATCAATGGCGATGACGAGCGGTCGCAGTGCGCGCTCGGAGAGCATGCGACTGACCTGGGCAGGCGTGGGCTGCGCCGCCGCGGGCGGGGGCGCG
>NZ_VICE01000122.1 GCF_006546775.1 Marilutibacter aestuarii | reverse complement strand
GGTCCACGCCGTCGACGGCGTCGTCCCAGCTCATGCGAACCACCCGTGCAGCATCCAGCCGTCGCGTTCGCCGGGCGGGGCATAGGCCCAGGCGCGCTGGCCCTGCGCGGTCTCGAGCACGTAGTAGTCGCGGCGGGCATCGTCGCCATCCCACCAGCCGCTTTCCAGCCGCTCGGGACCGGAGACGATGCGCGGGCGCGGCTCGCGCAGGGGTACGGGGCGCGGCAACAGCCACAGCGGACGCGGCGGGCGCGCGGGCGCGGCGGCGAAGCTCGCCTGTTCGCCCTGCACCGGGCGCCAGGCCCTCTCGGGCCGCGGATCGCTGCCGGCCGCGACGCGGTAGACCGCCTCGTCGCCCAGGCGCGAACGCAGGCGCTCGCGCAATTGCGGCCACGGCAACTGCTGCTGGCTGCGGGTATCGAACAGGTCGCGGGTGGCCGGGATGAAGGGCGGCAACTCCCGGGCCAACAGGCGCAGCGCGACCACCGGCCGGTCGATGGCCACGCGCTCGAGGCGGTGGCGGGTGAGCTCGAACAGCATGCCCGGCTCGCGCTCGGCGGCCAGCAGGCCGACCTCGACGTCGGTATGCCCGGCCTCGTGCTCCAGCCGCAGGCGGAACCGCTGCACGCCACCGTCGCGGACCGAGAGATAGGTGCACAGGTCGCCGACCAGGCGGCGCAGGGGGAACAGCAGGGCGGTATGGCTCTCGACTTCGTAGCCCATCTCCACCCGCGCATCGAAATGATCCGGCGGCGCATGGCAGTCCAGGGGATCGTCGGCGTTGCCGTACAGCCGGTCCAGGTGCTCCAGCACGGGCAGGCCGAAGCGGCGGCGCAGCGCGTCGCGTGGCAACGCGCGCAGGCGTCGCAGGTCTTCGATGCCCATGCGCTGCAGGCGCTCGCCGCCGTCGCCGGGCAGCCGTGCGCGGCGCACGGGTACGCGATCGAGCACCTGGACCATGGCAGCGGGGTTGGAGACCGCCAGGCCGTCGCGCAGGCCGGCGAAGACATGCGCCGCGCGCGGCGTGGGCGCGAGCGCGATGCGATGCTGGAACCCCAGCGCGTCGAGCTCCTCGCGCAGGCGGGCCTCGATGCGTGGCCACGGCCCCAGCAGGCGGAAGCTGGCGCGTACCTCCAGCACCACGCATCCGGGCCACTGCACGCTGACCAGGGAGCTGTAGCGGTAGGCCCAGGCGGCCAGGAAGCCCTGCCATCGCAGCGTCTCGCGCGGGTCGTGCTCGACCATCGCGAACTCCGGCAACAAGGCATGGGCGGCGGTCAGCCGCATACCGGGCTGCAGGCCGGCCTCGCGGGCGGCGGCATTGACTGCATGCAGGCTGCGCAGCTGCGCCGGCCCCTCGACCAGCGCCAGGGGCTGCCGGGGATCAGGGCGTCGGCGAAGGACGGCGTCCAGCGCCAGTTGCGGCAGCAGTACACAGGCCCACAACATGCGCGCGCCTCAACATGCGTCCAGCGCGAAGGCCTGGCCCGGCACCGGGCCGCCCCGGCACTTGCGGACCTGCCAGGCGAGCCGCCCACCCGCATCGGGGCAGGCTTCCAGGCGCAAGGCCGCCGGCGAAGGGTTCGCCGCATGGCGGCTGTCGCGCAGGGCGAAGCCCAGGCAGTCGCCGCCGTCGGCCGCCACCTGCAGGCGCCGCAGGGCTTGCGGGCCGGC
>NZ_VICE01000121.1 GCF_006546775.1 Marilutibacter aestuarii | reverse complement strand
AAAACGCAACACCCACTACAACGAGGAAACAGCCAAGCCTCAAGCTCAAGGCAAGGACGTCATGCGCCCCGGGTTGACGGGAAGCTCCCTACGGAGTGGTTAGGCCTCTTTCTGAGATCTTTCGGCCAACGCAAGATCAGTTTGGGCGATGTACTTACGCATATAGCCACAAATTTCGCTTGAGAGTGTTTCAGATGCCTGCAGGATGCAACGACTAAGGACTGAAACTATGACAGCAGGATCATCTTGGTGAGAATACTCAAACCAAGGGCTTGGAGCATCAGGAACAATCCGCTCAATCCGCTGATCCCAATCCCAGTCTTTGTGTTTGTGCCTGAACTGATAGGGTTCCGGGAGGTCGTTGAACAGAAGCATGCAATTTACGAAGAACGTCCGTTGATACGGATTGTTGAACATTGAAGGTTGAATGTTGAATCGTTCAGTGTGACTGGGGTGCTGCCTAGAGAAAGTGGCGCGATCCTTCGTGAAGCCAAGCGGCTTCATCGTGGATCTGTGCATCTCGGAGAGACAAGAGCTCAGGAACTTGTCCATAGAGACCTAACACCAAGTAGACCCCAAAAGTGGGGTGATAACTGATTCTGTATGTGGATGCGTTGCCTGGTCAAACGCGCAGACGTTCTTTGGAATCATGGGCTTACGATGGGCCCGCGGTTCGTCGCCGGGGGAGCACGTCACGGATATCAGTCAATAATGCGGTGCTATCTGAAGAACGCTCATATTTGAGGTGCTAACTGACTGAGCGATAGGGGATCGGATGGGTCGACGCCTCTTGACGCTCCGGCTTGTCCGTCCAGATCAGCCGAGGAGCGTGCGCGGCCCCGGCGGAGACGTGGCGCTTGGCAGCGCGCGGGACCGCCCCCCATAACGCAAACGCCCCGCGGGCTGGGAGCCGGGCGGGGCGAGGTCTTCGGGGCAATGGGGGCCACCGGAAAATGGTGGCCGGGGAGGGAATCGAACCCCCGACACGGGGATTTTCAATCCCCTGCTCTACCAACTGAGCTACCCGGCCACGACACGGTGCGACCGTGTGAGGAGCGGCATGATACGGATGCGGGAAGGATGTGGCAAGCGTCGGTGCCGGCCGACGCGGTGGCGGTCGTTTTCCGGTGGTCGGCGGCTTGCGACGGCTGTGCTGCCTGCCGCGTATGGTGAGATGCATGCGTGTCGCCGTGGTGGCGGTGCGCCCGGTTCGCCAGAGAGGAAAAGACGATGCAATTCAGCATGATGCGTTGGGGGGCCTGGTTTGCGCTGGTGGCTGTCCTGGGGGCTGCGGGTTTGTCGGCCTGTGCGACCGGCGACCGGATCAGCGACGACGAGCGGCTGTTGATCTATCGCGCGCATGCCGGCGAGCCGGTGAAGAGCTTCCGCTATTTCGGTCGCCTGGACAGCTGGACGCCGCTCGGCGACGAGGCGCTGGCGGTCTGGACGCGCCCGCAGGAGGCCTACCTGCTCGAGTTCGACGGCAGTTGCTACAACCTGGACTTCGCGACGACGATCGCCGTGAGCGACCAGGGCGGGATGGTCTACGCCAAGTTCGACAAGGTGACGGTGCTGGGGCCCGGAGCGGGTGCGGTGTCGATCCCCTGCATCATCGGCGAGATCCGGCCGCTCGATACCCGCGCGATCAAGGCCGCGGAGGCCGACCGGCGCGAGAACGGGACGCTGCCCGCAGACGCGTCGGACGAGTAAATCGCAGTCAGGGAATGGCCCGGGCGGCCCGGGATGACTAGGGCGCGTCTGCCGGGACGTAGCCGGCCGGCTTGTCGGCGCCGCCCTCGAACAGGAACTTCTCCATCTCCGCGGCCAGGAACGCCCGGTGCCTGGGGTCCATCGGCGACAGGCGGTTCTCGTTGATCAGCATGGTCTGGTGGGCCAGCCATGCGGCCCAGGCGTTCTTGCCGATGTGGGCGTAGACGCGCTTTCCGAGTTCGCCGGGCCAGGGGATGAAGTCCAGGCCTTCGGCCTCGCGCTTCTCGTATTCGCAGTGGACGGTGCGGGGCATCGGGATCCTCAGTCGTGGTCGGCGGGCGTCGCGTCGCTGGATTCGAGCAGCTTGCGGATGGGGGCCGGGATGCCCAGCGCCGTCAGTTGCGTCCGCGGGACCCAGCGCAGGTCGCCATTGTCGCCGACCCGCTCGCGCAGGGCGACCGCCCGCCACCGGCGCGGGTGCAGGTCGAGCCGGAAATGGCTGAATGCGTGGGCGATCGAAGGCAGTGCCTCGCCTGCGTCGTAGTCGGGGTCGGCATGCGTGGCCAGCCACTCGCGGGCGAGCGTGGCGTCGTCGGCCTGCGGCAAGGTCCATAGCGAGGCCCAGACGCCCGTCGACGGGCGTTGCTGCAGCAGGATCCGGCCCTGTGCGTCTTCCAGCCACAGCAATTGGGCTTCGCGTCGGGGCAGGGTCTTGCCCGGTCGCGGCGTGGGCAGGCTGTCGGTGAGACCGTCCCGGTGCGCCGCGCAGGCGCCGCGCAAGGGGCAGAGCAGGCAGGTGGGCTTGCTGCGCGTGCACAGCGTGGCGCCCAGGTCCATCTGCGCCTGGGTGTAGTCGGCCATGCGTGCGTCGGGCAGGGCGGGGTCGGCGACATGCGCCTCGGCGAAGGCCCACAGGCGTTTTTCGACCTTGGGCGCGCCCGGCCAGCCTTCGACGCCGTGGTAGCGCGCGAGCACGCGCTTGACGTTGCCGTCGAGGATCGCGTGGCGGTCGCCCCAGGCCTGGGACAGGATCGCCGCGGCGGTGCTGCGACCGATGCCGGGTAGCGCGACGAGCGCCTCGAGATCGCGCGGCAGCTCGCCACCATGCCGCTCGACGCAGGCGCGCGCAGCAGCGTGGAGGTTGCGCGCGCGCGCGTAGTAGCCCAGGCCGGACCACAGCGCCAGGACCTGTTCCTGCGGCGCCGCGGCCAGCGCGGGCAGGTCGGGCAGGCCGTCGACGAAACGCTGGAAATACGCGATCACCGTGGCGACCTGGGTCTGCTGCAGCATGATTTCCGACAGCCACACGCGGTACGGGGAGCGCGGATGCTGCCAGGGCAGGTCGTGCCGACCATGCAGGTCGAACCAGGCGAGCAGCTGGGTGGCGAAGCCGTCGTGGTCAGCGGTGGGCGGCGGTGTCGGGCGGGCGCGGCTCATTCGGCTTCGTCCGACTCGAAACTGAGCTCGACGCCGCGGAGGGTCGCACCGGCGACCTCGATCTCCGGTGCCTGCAGTCGGCCATCGATGGGCGGCAGCGGCGTGCCGGTGGCGATGGCGTCCAGCCAGTCCAGCACGGCCGGCAGGCGGAAGCGGGCGTCGAACCGGGTCTGCTCCCGCTCCAGCCGCAGGCGTGCCGGACTGCTGGCGTCGAAGTGGCCGGCATAACGCAGGGAGAACGGCAGGGGCGCGCGCGACTGGCCGAGCGGCGGCGGCAGCGTGGGCCACGCCTCGGGCCAGCCGGCCAGGCGTCCGTCCAGCGACAGCGCGAGCGGCGCCTTGCCGGGCCGCAGCGCGAGCTGGCCCTGGGCCTGCAGCGAGGGAATGGGGCTGGCGTCGTCGGTGCCGTTGAGCACGAGGGCATCGGGCGCGATCAGGAGGCCATCGCCGTCGAGTTGCAGGCGTCCGTGCATGCCCAGCAGGAAGGGTAGGCGGGTGGCGTCGGCCTCGTAGCGCGCCGAGGTGCCGAAGCGCATCGGCGCGATCGTCACCGTGCCTGCTTCGCGCTGCACGGGGCCGGACAAGGCGATCGTGGCAGGGACGCGCTTGCCGTCCAGGTCGGCGGCGAGGGTGCCGCTGAGCTGGAGCGGGGTCGGCTCGCCGTCCAGCAGTGCCTGGGTTTGGCCCAGTTCGACGGCGAGGTCGAATCGCGCGCGCGAGGGCGGGTCGAGGTAGTCGCCGCGGACGGTCGCACTGAGCGGACGCGTGGGATGGAAGCGCGGCGCGTCGAGGGCAAGGCCATGCAGGGCCCAGCCGTCGCCATCGACGTGGCCGTCGCGGACCTGCACGCCGTCGGTCAGCACGGGCAGGCGCAGGGGCGTATCGGACGGGGGGCGTGCATCGAGCCAGGCCACCAGCGCCGGCCACTGCAGGCGCGGGCCGTCGAGTTCGATGCGTTGCAGGGTCAGGTCGTCGCCCCGGCTGCGCAGGGTGTGCCAGGGCAGCGACAGCCAGGCGCGATCGGCCTGCAGCAATGGCGTGGTCGCGCCGGGCAGGCGTGCGTCGAGGTCGCGCAGGACCAGTGTCGGGATGCCGCGCAGGCGGTACTCGGCCACGCCCGACGCGGTGATATCCAGGCCCAGGGCCCGGCTGGTGGCGCCTAGCACGAGCGCGGCGACCTGCTGCGGCCGGCTCAGCCAGAAGGCCAGCGCGCCAAACGCGGCCAGCGCGACGATCGCCAGCAGGACGTACAGGCGCTTGCGGCTCACGCGGCGGGCCACCCGGCGATCAGGCGCCGAGCGCCTCCGGAAGCAGGGCGTCGACGAAGGCCTCGGCGTCGAACACGCGCAGGTCCTCCGGACGCTCGCCGATCCCGGCGAAGCGGATCGGGATGCCGAACTCGCGCGCCAGCGCGAACACCACGCCGCCCTTGGCGGTGCCGTCGAGCTTGGTCACCACCAGGCCGGTCACGCCGATGGCGGCATGGAACTGACGCAGCTGCGACAGCGCGTTCTGGCCGGTGGTGCCGTCGATCACCATCAGCACCTCGTGCGGGGCGGCGGGGTCGATTTTCTGGAGCACGCGCTTGATCTTGCCCAGCTCGGCCATCAGCCCCTGCTGGGTGTGCAGTCGCCCGGCGGTGTCGGCGATGAGCACCTCGGTGCCGCGCGCCTTCGCCGCCTGCAGGGCATCGAAGGCGACCGACGCCGCGTCGGCGTTCTGGCCCTGGGCGATGACGGCGACGCCGTTGCGCTCGCCCCAGGCCTGCAGCTGGGCCACGGCCGCGGCGCGGAAGGTGTCGCCGGCGGCGAGCATCAGCGGGCGGCCTTCATCCTTGAAGCGTTTGGCCAGCTTGCCGATGGTGGTGGTCTTGCCGACGCCGTTGACGCCGATCGTCAGCAGGACGAAGGGCCGGGCGTCGCGGTCGATCTGCAGCGGCACCGCGACCGGTCGCAGCAGCGCGACCAGTTCGGCACGCAGGGCGGCGAGCAGGGCGTCGGCGTCGGCGAACTCGCGCGCCTTCATGCGCTTGCGCAGGCCTTCGACCAGGTCGGTGGTGGCGGTCACCCCAACATCGGCGGTGATCAGCGCGGTCTCGATCTCGTCCAGCAGGTCGTCGTCGAGACGGGGATTGCGCGAGAACAGGCCGCCCAGGCTGCGCGCGATGGCGCTGCCGCCCAGGCGCTCGCGCCAG
>NZ_VICE01000120.1 GCF_006546775.1 Marilutibacter aestuarii | reverse complement strand
GACGTCGACCAGGCCGGCGCCGCCGCGCAGCGCGGCTTCGCCGGCGAGCACGATCGCGCCGCCATGGCCGTGGTCGCCGCCGATGCACAGCACGCGGCCGTTGTGTCCCTTGTGGCTGTCGCGCCGACGCCGGGGCACCAGGTCCGCCAGGTCGGCAGCGACCAGTCGGGTCGCCAGCGGATCAACCCCCGCGAAGTCCACCGCCTCCACCCCCAGGTCGGCCAGGTGGGTCCGCCCCACGCAGTCCAGGGCCGCGCCGGTGGCAAGCCCGGCCTTGGGCGCGAGGAACTCGAGGGTGTCGTCGGCGAGGATCGCCGGTCCCGGCACCGCGCCGGTCGAGGCATCGACGCCACTGGGACAGTCGAGCGCGAGCACGGGACTCGACGCGGCGTTGACCGCGTCGACGAGGCGTGCGGCCTCGCCCTCCAGGGCGCGTGACAAGCCGATCCCGAACAGCGCGTCGACGATCACGTCGGCCACCGGCAATGTGCCATCGAAGGTCTTCACCTCGCCCCCGGCCTCGACGAAACGCGCCGCGGCGTCGCGGGCCAGGTCGCTGCCGAAGGCCTGGCCTGGCAGCAGCAGCACGGTCACCCGGCGGCCCGCGTCCCGGGCCAGGCACGCCAGTTCGTGGCCATCGCCGCCATTGTTGCCCGGCCCGCAGGCCACGACGATGTGCATCGCCTGCGGCCAGCGCGCCAGCAGCAGTTGCCAGCCGGCCTGCCCGGCGCGTCGCATCAGCATGCCGGCATCCCCCAGGCGCCGCGCGGCGTTCGCTTCCAGCGTGCGCAGGGCGGTGACGGAATGGAGCGCGGCATCGTGCATGCGTCGATTTTATACTGGCACCCGCATGACCCCGTCGACTGCCCCCGCCCCGCTCGACCCCGACGCCATCGCGGCGCGCGTACGCGCACTGGCGAAGGACCTCGGCTTCCAGCGCTGCGGCATCTCGGCGATCGAACTGGACGAGGACGAGGCACACCTGCGCAGCTGGCTGGCCGAGGGCCTGTACGGATCGATGGAATGGATGGCCCGCCACGGCGACAAGCGCGCGCGGCCGGCCGAACTGGTCCCGGGCACCGTGCGGGTGATCTCGGTGGGCCTGGACTACGGCCGCAACGATGGCGACGAGGCCTGGGACACCCTGGCCGATGGCGAGCGCGCCTATGTCGCCCGCTATGCGCTGGGGCGCGACTACCACAAGCTCATGCGCCAACGCCTGCAGCGCCTGGCCGACCGCGTCGCCGCGGACATCGGTCCGTTCGGCCACCGGGTCTTCGTCGACTCCGCGCCGGTCCTCGAGCGCGCCCTCGCCCGCAATGCCGGCCTGGGATGGATCGGCAAGCACACCTGCCTGATCGACAAGGACGGCGGCTCGTGGTTCTTCCTCGGCGAGATCTACGTCGACCTGCCCCTGCCGGTCGACCCGCCGGCCAGCGCGCACTGCGGCAGCTGCACGCGCTGCATCGACGTCTGCCCGACCGCCGCGATCATCGCGCCGAACCGGCTCGACGCGCGCCGCTGCATTTCATACCTGACCATCGAGCACGAGGGCGCGATCCCCGAGGCGCTGCGCAAGCCGATCGGCAACCGCATCTTCGGCTGCGACGACTGCCAGCTCGTGTGTCCGTGGAACAAGTTCGCCCGGCGCAGCGACGAGCCCGACTTCCGCGCACGCAACAACCTCGACCGCGCCACCCTGCCGGAACTGTTCGCATGGGACGAAGCCGAGTTCCTGCGCCGCACCGAGGGCTCGGCGATCCGCCGCAGCGGCCACGAACGCTGGCTGCGCAACATCGCCGTGGCGCTGGGCAATGCACCCGGGACGCCGGAGGTCGTGGCGGCGTTGCAGTCTCGACGCGAAGACGCCAGCGCACTGGTGCGCGAGCACGTGGCCTGGGCCCTGGCGCAACACGGCGGCGCCTGAGCGCGGCCGCGAGCGCGACCCTCCCGCTCAGCCCTTGCGCAATTCCGCCAGCAGCGCGCGGGTGACCGGATCCTCGGGCTCGGCCTCGCCCGACAGCGCGGGCAGGAGCCGGCTGGCGAGCTGCTTGCCCAGTTCCACGCCGAACTGGTCGAACGCGTTGATGTCCCAGGCGACCGACTGCAGGTAGACGCTGTGCTCGTACATCGCCAGCAGCGCACCGAGCGCGCGTGGGTCGAGCGAGTCGAGCAGGATCGTCGTCGTCGGCCGGCCACCGGCATAAGCGCGGTGCAGGTCGTCGCTGGCCTGGCCGTTGGCGAACGCCTCGGTCTGCGCCAGCAGGTTGGCGTGCAGCGCCCGGTGGTTCTCGACGTGGGGCGTGTCGCCGCGGACGATACCGATGAAATCGGCGGGAATGATCGACGTGCCCTGGTGCAGGGCCTGGAAGAAGCTGTGCTGGGTGTCGGTGCCCACCCCGCCCCACCACACCGGCACGGTGTCGCCGGCGACCGGCGAGCCGTCGCGGCGCGCCGACTTGCCCAGGCTTTCCATCACCAGTTGCTGCAGGTAGTTCGACAGCAGTTTCAGGCGTTCGTCGTAGGGCAGCACGGCATGCGTGGCGTGGCCCAGGCCGTTGCGGTTCCAGATCGCGGTGGCGGCGTGCCAGGCCGGCAGGTTGCGTTCCAGCGGTGCCTCGATGACGTGCGCGTCCATCTCGGCCGCACCGGCGAGGAAGGCTTCGAAGGCCTCCATGCCGATCGCCAGCGCGATCGGGAAACCGACCGCGGACCACAGCGAATAGCGGCCGCCGACCCAGTCCCACATGGGCAGGATGCGCGCGGGCGGGATGCCGAAGGCTTCGGCCGGCCGCGCGGTGTTGGCCGACACGGCATACAGCCGGCTCGCGGCGGCTTCGCCCATCCATTCGGCGAGCAGGCGCCCGTTGAGCAGGGTTTCCTGCGTGCTGAAGGTCTTGGAGATCAGGATGCCGGCGGTACGCGCCGGGTCGAGGCCGGCCAGCACGCGACGGGCCGCATGGCCATCGACGTTGGACAGGAAGTGCACGCGCGGCCGTGCGCCGACGCCCTGCAGCGCGTCGACCGCCAGGCGCGGCCCCAGGTCGGACCCGCCAATGCCGACGCTGACGATGTCGGTGACGCCGCTGGCCTCCAGCGAGGCGACCAGTTCGCCCATGCGGGCCCGGGCTTCCAGGGCCTGCGCATGCGCCTCGCGCGCCGCCGGCGCCTGCGAGGTATCGCCGCGCAGGGCGGTGTGCAGCACCGCGCGGCCTTCGGTCAGGTTGATCGCCTCGCCGTCGAACTGGGCGCGCAGGCGGCCTGGCGCATCGGCCTCGCGCAGCAGTCCGAACAGGGCCTCCAGCGCGGGTTCGTCGTAGCCCTGGCGGGCGAAGTTGGCGTAGATCGGACCGACCCGCAGGGCCAGGTCGTTGGCGCGCGACGGCGACCGCGCGACCAGGTCGGCGGTGCGGGCGTGCTTGAGGCGCTCGGCGTGGGCGCGGAGGGTGTCGTCAATCCTGTCCGTGGCGGTCATCGATGGCAATGGCGGCCGTCAAGCGGCCTGAGCGGGAATCGACTCGTTGGTATGCGTCAATCGGTTCTCGCGGTCAACGTAGACCAAGGTCGGCTTGTATTCCGCCGCTTCGGCCTCGTCGCACTGCCCGTAGGCGCAGATGATCACCAGGTCGCCCGGCTGGGCCAGGTGCGCGGCGGCGCCGTTCACCGAGATCACGCCGCTGCCCTCTTCGCCGCGGATCGCATAGGTGACGAAGCGGTGGCCGTTGTTGATGTTGAAGATGTGCACCTGCTCGTATTCGCGGATACCCGAGATATCGAGCAGGCGGCCGTCGATCGCGCACGAGCCTTCGTAGTGCAGCTCGGCGTGGGTCACGGATGCGCGGTGGATCTTGGCCTTGAGTACGTTCAGCAGCATGGCGTTCATTCCGTCGCGGGGACGGCAGGTCGACGTGAACTGCGGATTCTAGCAGCCGATGGCGCGGCGCAACATGCCAACGCGGCCGTCGAACCCCCATTCGGGCCCGCATGGGCGCAACACTGCGGTGCAACCGCGCCTTCGCGTCAGCGGGGATTCATGAACCGGACTCGAGGTTGTCGATCAGGCGGGTGCCACCCAGGCGCGCCGCGACCAGGGCCACCCAGGGCTCGCCCCGCCGCGCCGGCCCCGAAAGGTCGGCGCGCTGCAGGACGGCGTAGTCGACGTCGAAACCCTCCCCGGCCAGTCGCGCGGCGGCCATCCGTTCGACGGCCTCGACCCCGTCTCCGGCCTCGAAGGCCATGCGCATCGCCTGCAGGGCGGCGTGGATGGCGGCCGCGCGCGGCCGCTCGGCGGCGGAGAGGTACTGGTTGCGCGAGCTCATCGCCAGGCCGTCGGCCTCGCGCAGGATCGGCGCGGCGACGACCTCGAGCGGGAACGCCAGCTCGCGCACCAGGTAACGGATCACCGCAAGTTGCTGGTAGTCCTTTCGACCGAACACCGCCAGGTCGGGCTGGACCTGGTTGAACAGGCGCGCGACCACGGTCGCCACGCCATCGAAATGCCCCGGGCGGTGCGCCCCCTCCAGCACGGCGGTGACGCCCGGCACGACCAGGCGGACGGTGCCATCGATGCCGAACGGGTACATGGTGTCCACCGAGGGCATCCAGACCGCGTCGCACCCGGCGGCGTCAAGGCCGGCGGCATCGGCGTCGGGCGTGCGCGGGTAGCGCTCGAAATCCTCGCCCGGACCGAACTGGGTGGGATTGACGAAGATGCTGGCGACCACGCGGTCGGCGCGGGCACGCGCGAGCTCGACCAGCGAAAAGTGTCCCGCGTGCAGGTTCCCCATCGTCGGCACCAGGGCGACGCGCAGTCCCTCGCGCTTCCATCCGGCGACGCGCGCGCGCAGCGCGTCGAGTTCGATCAGGGTTTCGAGCATGTCGGGCAACGGCCTTCAGGTGGCAAGGCCTTCATTGTCGCCGATCCCCTCAGGCGTAGGCATGTTCCGCATCGGGGAAGCGCCCTTCGCGGACCGCTTCGGCATACGCCAGCGCCGCCGCCGCGACCGATCCGCCCTCGGCGAGGAAGTCCTTGACGAAGCGCGGGCGGCGATGGCCACTGTCGAGACCGAGCATGTCGTGCAGCACCAGCACCTGGCCGTCGCAGCCCGGGCCGGCGCCGATGCCGATCGTGGGGATGTCGAGGTCGGCGGTGATCGCCGCCGCGACGCCGCTGGGCACGCATTCGAGCACCAGCATCGACGCCCCGGCGGCCTGCACCGCGCGCGCGTCCTCGCGCAACCGGGCGGCCGCGGCTTCGTCGCGTCCCTGCACCTTGTAGCCCCCCAGGCGCAGCACTGATTGCGGCGTCAGGCCCAGGTGGGCGCAGACCGGGATCTCGCGCTCGACGAGATGGCGGATCACCTCCAGCTTGTGGCCGGCGCCCTCGAGCTTGACCATGCCCGCGCCCGCCTGCAGGAAGGCCACCGAGGCCTCGAGCGCGCGCGCCGGGTCGGCGTCCGCGGCGAACGGCAGGTCCGACACCAGCAGCGCGCGCGACAGCCCGCGGGCGACGCAGGCGGTGTGGTAGGCGATGTCGGCGACGGTCACCGGCAGGGTGCTGTCGCGACCCTGCACCACCATGCCGAGCGAGTCGCCGACCAGGACCAGGTCGATGCCCGCCGCGTCGAGCGTGCGCGCGAAGCCCGCGTCGTAGCAGGTCAGCATGGCCAGCTTGCGCCCTTCGCGCTTGGCGGCGGCCAGTCCGGGCACGGTCCAGGGCTTGTCGGCGGGACGATCGTCTTTCGAGGGGGAGGCGTACATGCGCGGTGGCCTGTGGCTGTGTTCGGGAAAAAGTGGCGCGAGGAGACCGCGGCGCTCGAAGGCACCCGCGTCCACCCCGGGGGCTAGCCTATCGCCTCGATGTCGTCGACCGCCATCGTCCGCAGGCAGTCACGCGCCGGTCCGATGCCGGGGATGTCGAGGTCCGGGGCGATCTCGAGCAACGGCAGCAACGCGAAGGCACGTTCGTGCAGGCGCGGGTGCGGGACCTGCAGCCCGGGTGACTCGATGACGGCATCGCCGTAGAGCAGCAGGTCCAGGTCGAGCACGCGCGGTCCCCAGCGCGGCGTGTCGTGGCGACGGTCGCGTCCGGCCTCGCGCTCGATGTCGAGCATCGATTCGAGCAGGCGCCCGGGCGCGAGCGCTGTGTCGAGCGCGGCGACGGCGTTGATGAAATCCGGCTGCTCGACCAGGCCCCAGGCGGGCGTCCGGTACAGGCGCGACACGGCGACGCGGCGCGTGGAGGGCAGCCGATCGAGCGCCGCCAGGCCGGCGCGCACCGCGGCTTCGGCCTCGCCGAGATTGGCCCCGAGGCCCACGTAGGCCCGGATGGTGGCGTCCACCGACCCGGTGCCCGGTCAGGGCTTGCGCCGGCGACGGCGACGGCGGCGACGCGGTTCCTCGTCGGCCTCTTCATCGCGGGACGCCGCGGCCTCCGCCTGCGCGGCGATCACGTTGGCCGGGTCGAGCTGCGCCTCGCGCCAGAACGCGACGTCGGCGGCATGCTCGTCGGAGCCGGCCAGGCGCAGGCTCAGGAAATCGAATGCGGCGCGGAAACGCGGGTGCCCCAGCAGCTTGAACATGCGCTTGCGCTGGCGGCTGCCGAAGCGCGACTGCAGCAGCCAGATCTCCTGCATCGGCAGCGAGAAGCGGCGTGGCAACGCGACGGTGTCGAGCTGGTGCACGGTGACGCGGTCGGCGGCGCGGCGCTGGGCCTCGACGGCATGCATGCCTTGCGACTGCAACTGGTACAGCGCGCGGCAGTACGCCGGCCACAGCAACAGGGCGAACAGGAAGGCCGGCGACACCGGTTCGTCGTTGGCCACGCGCTCGTCGGTGTTGCGGAAGCCGGCCAGGAGCACGTTGCGCAGCGCGCCGCTGCGGTTGGACGCCAGCGCGGCGGCGGTCTCCGGCAGCAGCACCGGCAGCAGCCCGTGCCGCTCCAGGCCCAGGAAGCTTTCCACCGCATGCCCCGAGAGGAACAGCTTCAGGCACTCCTCGAACAGGCGCGCCGGCGCGGAATCGGCGATGAGCGGGGCCAGCCGTCCGATCGGTTCGGCGGTCGCGGCCTCGATCCCGAAGCCCAGCTTGGCCGCCAGGCGCACCGCGCGCAGCATGCGCACCGGGTCCTCGCGGTAACGGGTTTCCGGGTCGCCGATCAATCGCATCAGCCGATTGGCGACGTCGTCGTAGCCACCGGTGTAATCACGGACCGAGAAGTCCTCGATCGAGTAGTACAGGGCGTTCGCGGTGAAGTCGCGGCGGATCGCGTCTTCCTCGATGCTGCCGTACACATTGTCGCGCACCAGGCGACCGCCCTCGACCTCGCGGTCGCCGCTGCCGTCGTCGGTATTGGCGCGGAAGGTCGCCACTTCGATGATCTCGCGGCCGAACACCACGTGCGCGAGGCGGAAGCGGCGACCGATCAGTCGGCAGTTGCGGAACAACTGCTTGACCTGTTCGGGCGTGGCGTCGGTGGCGACGTCGAAGTCCTTCGGATGCCCGCCCACCAGCAGGTCGCGCACGGCGCCACCGACCAGATAGCCCGCGAAGCCGGCGTCCCGGAGGCGGTACAGCACGCGCAACGCACTGGAACTGATGTCCTTGCGCGAGACGCAATGCTGGTCGCGGGGGATGATCCGGAGGCTGGGCTCCGGCGCGAGATTGGCGGTGTCTTGATCGGGTGGCATTCGGGCGGACTTTGCCGCAGCTCAACGAAATGTGAAAGGGCGGTGGGAAATCGTTGCCAAAGGCGACGACAGCCGCCTATACTAGCAGGCCGCAGACAGTCCTGACGGATTGCCGCGGAACACTGCTCCCTTCGTCTAGAGGCCTAGGACACGACCCTCTCACGGTTGGAACAGGGGTTCGAATCCCCTAGGGAGTACCAGATACCGGAAGGCCCGCGCAGCAATGCGCGGGCCTTTCTGGTTTCCGGGCCCCGCGTGGCGGGCGCTGGGCTTCGCCCGCGCCGCCCGATAAAATGCCCCGGCCCAGCCAAGGAACCCGCCATGCCCTTCGTCGTCACCGAAAACTGCATCAAGTGCAAGTACACCGACTGCGTCGAGGTGTGCCCGGTCGACTGCTTCCACGAGGGGCCCAATTTCCTGGTGATCGATCCCGACGAGTGCATCGACTGCACGCTGTGCGAGCCCGAATGCCCGATCAACGCGATCTACCCCGAGGACGACGTCCCCGCCGGGCAGGAAGGCTTCGTCTCGCTCAACGCCGAACTGTCCCGCGCGTGGCCGGTCATCACCACGCGCAAGGAGCCGCTACCCGACGCCAAGGACTGGGAAGGCAAGCTCGACAAGCTGCCCCTGCTCGAGCGCTGAGCGCCTCGCGGGCACTGGAAAAGCAAGGGCGCCCTCGGGCGCCCTTCGTCGTTGGACCGCCGGGGGGGCGGCTTACTGGCCGCCGAGCGCGGCCTGCAGCATGCCGACCAGTTCCGTCGGGCCCTCGCCGGATGCCGGCACGCCGCGCGGGTCGACCGCCGATACGTACGCACCGCCTTCGATCTCGCTGACGCGGACGAGGAAGTTGCTGCCCTTGTACTCGACGTCGTAGGCGCCCAGCAGCTGGGCGCGACTGGCGATGCGTACCCCGTCGATGGCTTCCAGCGCCGCACCGACGTTGCCGAACACCTCGTCGCGCGTGCCCGTGGCGTTGAAACCCAGTGCAGCCGGACCCGGCGCCCGCTTGGCGGCGGCCACCGCGCTGGCGGTCGCGCTGCCTTCGACCGGCGCCGCGTTCTCGTCGGGCAGCGGCGGCGGCACTTCCAGCGGGCGCAATGCGGGATCGCCGGAATACAGGTCGCTGGACCGGCGAAGCCAGCTGCAGCCGGCCGTGGCCACGAGGGCGGCCATCAGGACGCTGGCCAGCACGGCGCGGGAAATGCTCAGGGGTGGGGACATCGGATTCTCCAGTGTTCGGGGTGGGTGGCGGCGGTTCAGGCCGCGACCGGCTTTTCGCACTCGGCCTCGATCCCGCGGATCGAAACCGACATGGCCATGGCGGCATCCTGGTGCCGGGCCGGGAGCACCTGCAGGGGCAGGCGCAGTTCGTGGCCGACGCCCTGCAGGGCGAGCAGCGCCTTGACCGGGATCGGGTTGGACTCTACCCCAAGGAACTCGTAGGCGGCCTGAAGGCGTGCATCCCAGGCCGTGGCGTCGTCACGACGACCGGCCAGGGCGAGGTCGCAGAGCCGGCGGAAAGCCGCCGGCAGCACGTTGGATGCGACCGAGACCACGCCCCGCGCGCCCGCCAGCATGGCCCTGCAGGCCGTGGGATCGTCGCCGCTGAGGACGGCGAAGCCGGCGTCCTGCAACTCCAGCAGGGCCTGCATCCGCCCGGGCTCGGCCCGGGCCTCCTTGATCGCGACGATGCGCGGGTGCCCGGCCAACTCCGCCACCGTCTCCGGCAGCATGTCGCAACCGGTCCGCCCGGGCACGTTGTAGAGCACGAGCGGCAGGTCGCCGTCGTCCGCGATCGCCCGGTAATGCGCGACCAGGCCCGCCTGGGTCGGCCGCACGTAGGGCGGCGTCACCACCAGGGCGGCATCGGCGCCGAGCGCGGCGGCGCGGCGCGTCTGCTCGATCGTCTTGGAGGTGTTGGACTGTCCCGTACCGACCAGCACCGGCACCTTGCCGGCGACGAACTCGACCGCGCTGCGCAGCAACAGGTCGAACTCCGCGTCGTACAGGGCCGCCGCCTCGCCGGTGGAGCCGGCGACCACGATGCCCTGGGTACCCGAATCGAGTTGCTGGGCCAGAAGGCGTCGCCAGGCGTCGATGTCGATTTCGCGGGCGACGTCGAACGGCGTCGCCAGCGCAGTGATGCTGCCGGAAAGTTGCAAGGTGCGGACCTGTGTCGGATGGGCGCCGGGTGGCGCCCGGGAAGTCTTGGGGGCGGCGCGGGAGGCGCGCCGGTATGTGCCGATGTTACTTGCGGCGCAAAAGCGCGGGCAAGTATGCTGGCCGAAACCGGTCGGGCCCGGTACACGCCTCGATGGAAGGCACCATGGCCCGGCCCGGCCGCCACTCGCTCCACCCCGTTCATTTCCCCACAGGCGCCGTCTTGACCGATCCCGCTTCCCGACCGTCGCCCCACGAGAACCACCTCCTGATCAACGCCTACACGACGCATCCGGAATCCCCGCTGCTGTCGGTGTCGCGGCGGATCAGCGACAGTGGCTGCAACCTCGTCGATGCCCGCCTCTCCACCGTCGGTCGCGACGTCTCGGTCACGGCCCTGGCGGTCGGCTCCTGGGACGCGGTGGCCAAGCTCGAGGCCATGCTGACCCGCCTGGAGCGCGAGGAAGGCCTGAAGCTGATCTGGTACCGCACCGGGGCCAAGCAGGCGCAGTCGAACCTGCTGCCCTACATCGTCGAGGTGGTGGCCGCCGACAAGCCCGGCATCCTGTTCCAGCTGGCGGACTTCTTCGACCGCCAGGGGATCACCATCGAAAGCCTGCACTGTTCGCGCTATCGTGCCATGCAGACGGGTGCGGACATGTTCTCCGCGCAGGTCACCGTCGGGGTGCCGTCGAACATGCACATCGCGGCGCTGAGGGACGATTTCCTGGAGTTCTGCGACCACCTCAACCTCGACGCCATCATGGACCCGATGAAGTTCTGAACAGCCCGATGACCCAGACCGCCGAAGAAGGCAGGAAACTGCCCGCCAAGACCCTGAAGCTGCCGCTGGCGCTGTCCGGCGGCGGGACCACCACCCTGGGGGACCACGCCGGGGAATGGCTGGTGCTCTATTTCTATCCCAAGGACAGCACCCCGGGCTGCACCACCGAAGGCCTCGACTTCAACGCCCTGTTGCCGGAGTTCAAGCGCCTGGGCGCCACGGTCATGGGCGTGTCGCGCGACTCGGTGCGCTCGCACGACAACTTCGTCGCCAAGCAGGGCTTCGATTTCCCGCTGGTGAGCGACGCCGACGAAGCCCTCTGCCAGGCCTTCGACGTGATCAGGGAAAAGAACATGTACGGCCGCAAGGTCCTGGGCATCGAGCGCAGCACCTTCCTGGTCGACCCCAAGGGGGTCGTCGCGCATGCATGGCGGAAGGTGAAGGTCGCCGGCCATGCGCAGGCCGTCCTCGACGCACTGAAGGCTGCATCCACGCAGTGACCCACGCCGCCCTCCACGGTTTCCGCCGTCCCGCCACGCGGGCCACGGCGGCTTTGCCGTGCCCGATGGCGCACCCGTTGCACCCCCTACCCCGCCGCAGAACCAGGAAGTCCGCATGACGCGAAGCAAGCGTATCTACGTGCTCGACACCAATGTCCTGATGCACGACCCCACCGCGCTGTTCAAGTTCGAGGAACACGACGTATTCCTGCCGATGCAGGTCATCGAAGAGCTGGACAACGGCAAGAAGGGCACCTCGGAGGCGAGCCGCAACGCCCGCCAGGTCAGCCGTTTCCTCAATGAACTGATCGAGACCCAGGGGGGGCGCGACGGCAGCATCCACGAGGGCATCACCCTCGCCCACCCGCAGGGCCTGCAGCTGCGCAGCGCGCAGAGCAGCGGGCGGCTGCTGTTCCAGACCGACAACTTCGATGCCGGCAAGCGCTTCGGCGCGGTGGTGCCCGACAACGCGATCCTGGGCGCGATCCTCGCGCTGAAGGAAGCCGAGCCCGACACCCCGGTGGTGTTCGTCTCCAAGGACATCAACCTGCGCATCAAGGCGTCGATCGCCGGCATCGCCTCGGAGGACTACGAGAACGACCGCGCGCTGGACGACTTCAGCCTGCTGTACTCCGGCGCCACTGCCTTGCCGGAGGACTTCTGGCAGAAGTACGGCAAGGAGCTCAGGTCCTGGACCGACAAGGGCCGCACCTACTACGAGATCGCCCGCGGCGAGGACGAGGAGTGGTACCCCAACCAGTTCCTGTACCTGCCCGGCGACGACGAATCGGAGATGAAGGTCGCACGCGTGGAGGCCGACAAGGTCGTCCTGCAGATCGTCGACGACTACCGCCACAGCCAGCACGCGGTCTGGGGCATCCTCGCGCGCAACCGCGAGCAGAATTTCGCCCTCAACGCCCTGATGGACCCCGACATCGACTTCGTCACCCTGCTCGGCACCGCCGGCACCGGCAAGACCCTGCTGGCGCTGGCCGCGGGCCTGGCGCAGACGATGGACCAGCAGCGCTACCGCGAGATCATCATGACCCGCGCGACCGTCAGCGTCGGCGAGGACATCGGCTTCCTGCCGGGAACCGAGGAGGAGAAGATGACGCCCTGGATGGGGGCGCTCACCGACAACCTCGAAGTGCTGACCCACAACCAGGAAGGCGGCAGCTGGGGTCGCGCGGCCACCAACGACCTGCTCGCCAGCCGGATCAAGATCCGCTCGATGAACTTCATGCGCGGTCGCACGTTCCTGAGCCGCTGGCTGATCCTGGACGAGGCGCAGAACCTCACCCCCAAGCAGATGAAGACGCTCATCACCCGCGCCGGCCCCGGGACCAAGATCGTCTGCCTGGGCAACGTCGAGCAGATCGACACGCCCTACCTGACCGAGACCACCTCCGGCCTCACCTACGCGGTGGACCGCTTCAAGAACTGGGAACACAGCGCGAGCGTCACCTTGCGGCGCGGCGAGCGCTCGCGCTTGGCCGACCACGCCTCCGAAGTGCTGTGACCGACCACGGGATGCCGGCGGCCAGGGCCGGGCGACGATGATCGCCCGGCTCCCGGCATGGGCCTGGCTGGGGGCCGGCGGGCTCGCCGTGGTCGCCGGCCAGGTGAACGTCGTCGGCTATCTCGGTTTCGAACACCTGGCCCTCAGCCACCTCACCGGGACCACCAGCCTGCTGGGCGCGGCCCTCGCAGGTGGCGACGGCCGCGCCAGCGCGCACCTGCTGGCGATGATCGCCGCCTTCGTGGTGGGCGCGGTCCTGAGCGGGATCCTGGTCCAGGACAGCGCGCTGCGGCTCGGCTGCCGCTACGGCGTGGCCCTGCTGGTCGAGGCCGCCCTGCTGGCCTTCGCGGTCCCGCTCCTGCAGCGGCACGCGATTGCCGGCGCGGCACTGGCGGCGATGGCATGCGGGCTGCAGAACGCGATGACCGCCACCTACTCGGGCACACTCGTGCGGACCTCGCATTTGACCGGCATGTTCACCGACCTGGGCGTGTTCCTCGGCCATCGCCTGCGCGGCCTGCCCGCCGAGCCGCGTCGCCTGTGGCTGTGCCTGGTCATCATCGCGGGCTTCCTGGCCGGGGGCGTGTCCGGCGCCCTGCTCCATGTGCACCTCGGGTTCGCGACCCTTTACCTGCCGGCGGCCGCGACCGGCGCCGCCGGTGCGGGCTACATCGCCTATCGCATGCTGCCGCTTCGCACGGGCAAAATGCCCCCATGAAATCCGACTCGCGACCGCCCAGCGCGCTGACCATCGCAGGCTCCGACTCCGGCGGCGGCGCCGGGATCCAGGCCGACCTCAAGACCTTCGCCGCCCACGGCGTGCACGGTTTGAGCGCGATCGCCGCCCTCACCGCCCAGCACACGCGCGGCGTGACCGCGGTGGAAGTACCGCCCACCGCGTTCCTGGCGGCGCAGATCGACGCCTGCTTCGAGGACTTCCGCATCGAAGCGGTCAAGCTCGGCATGCTGGCGACTGCCGGCGTGATCGAAACCGTGGCCGGCGCGCTCGACGCCCGGGGCGGCACGAGGCTGGTGCTCGACCCGGTGATGATCGCGACCTCCGGCGCGAAGCTGCTGGCCGACGATGCGCTGGCCGCGCTCAGGCAGCGCCTGCTGCCCGGTTGCCAGGTGCTGACGCCGAACCTGCCGGAGGCCGAGCTGCTGCTGGGCTGGCGCATCCCGTCGCTGGAGGCCATGCACGATGCCTGCGCCGCCCTGCGCGCGATGGGCGCCGAGGCGGTGCTGCTGAAGGGCGGCCACCTGGAGGACGGCGGTGCGCGGGTGGTCGACCTGTTCGCTGACGCATCCGGCGTCCGTGCCTTCGAGCATCCGCGCCTGGACGTCGACGCCCACGGCACCGGATGCACGCTCGCCTCCGCGATCGCGGCCCGGCTCGCGCTCGGGCTCGAGACGGGTGAAGCCTGCGCACGCGCGACCGACTACGTGCACCGCGCACTGCTGGGGGGCTATCGACCCGGGCGCGGTGATGTCATGGTGCTCGACCATTTCGGCGCCGCTCCGTGACGAGCCCTGATCCCCACCCGCCTGCGGCCCACGCGCCGCCGCTGTCGCTGCACCTGCGCTGCAAGGTCGAGGGCGGCCATGCCTGGCATGTCATGGGCCGGCTGCCGGCGCGCCCGCGGGCCTCGCTGCTCTGGCTGCCCGCGCTGGGCGTCGCGGCGCGGCACTACCTGCCGCTCGCCGATGCGCTCGCCGGGCATGGCATCGCGACCTTCCTGCACGAGTGGCGCGGGCACGGCAGCAGCACGCTGCGCGCGGGTCGGCGCCACGACTGGGGCTACAAGGCCCTGCTCGAGGACGACATCCCGGCGAGCGAGGCCGCGGTCGCGCGCAGCGCGCCGGGCCTGCCGCGCATCATCGGCGGACACAGCATCGGCGGCCAGCTCGCGAGCTGCCGCCTTGGCCTGTCGCCCGCCGCCGCAGACGCGCTGTGGCTGGTGGCCAGCGGCGCGCCCTACTGGCGCGCGTTCCCGACGCCGCGGCGCTGGGCGTTGCCTCTGGCCTATCGCTTCATGCCCTGGCTTGCGAAGATCAATGGCCACTTCCCCGGAAAGCGCCTGCGTTTCGCCGGCAACGAGGCCCGCGGCCTGATCGAGGACTGGGGAAGGACGGCGATCAGCGGGCGCTATGCGGCCCGTGGGGTCGACGTCGACCTGGAAGCCGCGCTCGCCCGCACCGGCACCGGCATCCGCGCCGCGCTCATGGTCGATGACTGGCTGGCCCCGCGCAGCTCCCTGGACTTCCTGCTGTCGAAGATGCCCCGGGCCGAAGCGGACGTGCGGACGTTCGACGCCGACCACCTGGGCACCGAGGCGGATCATTTCGCGTGGATGAAGCAACCCGCCGCCGTCGCCTCCTGGTTGGCTGCCGGTCCGCGCGCCAGCGGCCCGCCGGCGGGCGGAGCGCCCGGCGCCTAGGCCGCGTCGCGCTCGGCATAGCCCATGGGATTCATCGACTGCCAGCGCCAGGCGTCGCGGCACATCGCGTCCACGTCGAGCTCGGCGCGCCAGCCCAGGAGGCGGTTCGCCAGCGCCGGGTCGGCATACACCTCGGCGACGTCGCCGGCCCGGCGAGCCACGATGTCGTACGGGATGCTGCGTCCGGAGGCACGCTCGAACGCCTTCACCAGTTCGATCACGCTGACGCCACGTCCAGTGCCGAGATTGACGGTCAGGCTGCGTCGCTCGCGCTGCAGGTAATCCAGTGCATCCGCGTGGGCCCGGGCGAGGTCGACCACGTGGATGTAGTCGCGGACGCCGGTGCCGTCCACGGTCGGGTAGTCGCCACCGAACACGCTCAGGCGTTCGCGCCGGCCCACGGCGACCTGGCACACGTAGGGCATGAGGTTGTTGGGGGTGTCGCTGGGATCCTCGCCGATGGTGCCCGAGGGATGCGCGCCGACCGGATTGAAGTAGCGGAGGTTGGCGACGTGGAATCCTGCATCGCTGGCGCACACGTCACCGAGCAGTTGCTCGACCACGAGCTTGGTGCGGCCGTAGGGGTTGGTGACGTTGAGCGTGGCATCTTCCTTCACCGGCACCGACTCGGGAGCGCCGTAGACGGTGGCCGATGAGCTGAAGACGAGCCTGCGCACGTCGGCGTCCTTCATGGCCCGCAACAGCCCGAGCGTCCCGCTGATGTTGTTGTCGAAGTAGTCCAGGGGCTTCTCGCACGACTCGCCGACCGCCTTCAATGCAGCAAAGTGGACCACCGCGTCGAAACGGTGTTCGGCGAACAGTTTCCCCAGCCCCGCGGCATCCCGCAGGTCGAGTTCGGCGTGGACTGCCGCGCGCCCGGTCAGCGCCTCAAGGCGCGGCAGGACCGCCGGCGACGAATTGCTGAAGTTGTCGACGATCACCACGTCGTGGCCGCGTTCGGCCAGGACGACACAGGTATGGGCGCCGATATAGCCGGCTCCGCCGGTGACGAGAATCCGCATCAATCATTTCTCCGGGTCGATGGATCGCAAGTCCATCAACGCAAAAGCGCGTCGTGGCCGGAAAGGATAACCGCTTGCGCGGTTTGCCGGTTCTCGCGCCGTTCCGCGTTCATCTGTAGCGAACAGGCGGGGAACCGGTGGTCGGGATGACACGGGCCATGCCTGCCGCCCCCAATTCGACACCGGAGACATCCATCCGCATGAACGCCCCGCTGCCACCCCGGGACCGGATCCGCTTGGCCATCATCGGCCTGGGCTACGTGGGCCTGCCCCTCGCCGTCGCCTTCGGCAAGAAGTTCGACACGCTGGGCTTCGACGTCAACGCGGGACGCATCGCCGAGCTCGAGCGCCACCACGACCAGACGCTGGAGGTCAGCCCGGAGGGCCTGCGCGCGGCCACCCGGCTGGGCTATGCCTCCGATGCCGCCGCGCTGGCCGACTGCAACGTCTTCATCGTCACCGTGCCGACTCCCATCGACGACTACAAGCGCCCCGACCTGGGCCCGCTCGAGGCGGCCAGCCGCACCGTCGGCCGCGCCCTTTCGCGCGGCGACGTGGTCGTATATGAATCCACCGTCTATCCCGGTGCCACCGAAGAGGTCTGCGTGCCGATCCTGGAGCGCGAATCGGGCTTGGTCTTCAACCGGGACTTCCATGTCGGCTACAGCCCCGAGCGCATCAACCCCGGCGACCAGGAGCACCGGCTCGAGACCATCACCAAGGTGACCTCGGGCTCCAACCCGGAGGCAGCCGACTTCGTCGATGCCCTGTACGCATCGATCATCGAAGCCGGCACCCACAAGACCTCGAGCATCCGCGTGGCGGAAGGCGCCAAGGTCATCGAGAACATCCAGCGCGACGTCAACATCGCGCTGATCAACGAACTGGCCCTGCTGTTCCATCGCCTGGGCATGGACACCCAGGAGGTCCTGGCCGCGGCGGGCACCAAGTGGAACTTCCTGCCCTTCCGCCCCGGCCTGGTCGGTGGCCACTGCATCGGTGTCGACCCCTACTACCTCACCCACAAGGCCCAGCAGGTCGGCTTCCATACCGACGTGATCCTGGCGGGCCGGCGCATCAACGATGGCATGGGACAGCACGTGGCCCGCCGCGTCGTGCGCCTGATCCAGCAGCAGGACGGCCACCCGGCCAGTTGCCGCGTGCTGGTACTCGGCCTCACGTTCAAGGAAAACTGCCCGGACCTGCGCAACACGCGGGTGGTGGACATCGTCCAGGAGCTGTCCGAATACGGTATCGCGGTGGACGTCCACGACCCCTGGGTGGACAGGGCGCAGGCGCGCCACGAATACGGCATCGACCTGGCCGAAGCGCCGGAAGAGGGCGCTTACGACGCGGTGATCCTGGCCGTCGCCCACGATCGCTTCGTGACCGGCCTCGGGGCCGCGGGCATCCGCGCATTCGGGCGTCCGGGCGCCTCGCTGTTCGACGTCAAGGGCGTCCTGCCCCTGGCGCTCGTGGACGGCCGGCTGTGAGCGCGGGCGACCGGCAAGGGCCGATGCGCGTGCTCGTCACCGGCGCCGCCGGCTTCATCGGCTCGCACCTGAGCCAGCGCCTGCTCGCGCGCGGCGACGAGGTCATGGGCTACGACAACGTCAACGACTACTACGATCCCGCGCTGAAGGAGGCGCGCCTGGCGCGCCTGCAGGGCCAGGCCGGCTTCCGCTTCGTCCGCGCCGGGCTCGAGGACCGGGCGGCAATGGAGCGGGCATTCTCCGACTTCCGCCCGCACCGCGTGGTCAACCTGGCGGCGCAGGCGGGCGTGCGCTACTCGCTGGAGAACCCCCAGGCCTACATCGACAGCAACGTCGTGGGATTCGTGAACATCCTCGAGGCCTGCCGCCACCACGGCGTCGAACACCTGGTCTATGCGTCGTCTAGCTCGGTGTATGGCGCCAACACCAAGCTGCCCTTCGCGGTCGACGACAGCGTCGACCATCCGGTGAGCCTGTACGCGGCGACCAAGAAGTCCAACGAGTTGATGGCCCACACCTACAGCCACCTGTTCGGCCTGCCGACGACGGGGCTGCGCTTCTTCACGGTCTATGGGCCGTGGGGTCGCCCGGACATGGCGCTTTTCCTCTTCACCCGGAACATCCTGGCGGGCAAGCCGATCGATGTGTTCAACCATGGCCACCATCGCCGCGACTTCACCTACATCGACGACATCGTCGAAGGCATCGTGCGCACCCTGGACCACGTCCCGGTCGCGGATCCTTCCTACGACTTCGGCCAGACGACGCCCGCGGCTTCCGCCGCGCCCTACCGGCTCTACAACATCGGCAGCGACCGGCCGATCGAGCTGATGCGCTACATCGAACTGATCGAGCAGCACCTGGGCACGAAGGCCCAGTGCAACATGCTTCCGCTGCAGCCCGGGGACGTACCCGAGTCGCACGCGGACGTGGCCGCGTTGCGCGCCGACGTGGGGTATGCGCCATCGACACCGGTGGAGGAAGGCATCCGCCGCTTCGTGGCCTGGTACCGCGACTACTACGACGCCTGAGCCAGCGCCCGGCACCGGCCGTACGTTGGCCGGGCCGGCCGGGCATCTCCGTTGTTCTTGGCTGACACCGAGGGGATTTCCACCATGCATCGCACATCATCGTTCTTCTCCAGGATGGCCCTCTCCGCCTGCCTGGCCTCCTCCCTGGCCCTGGCCGGCTGCGCCAGCGGCGGCAGCCAGGCCTCGGGCCCGCCGCCGGCGATCGAAGCACCCGCCGCGGTCGATGCCTACAAGATCGGCGTGGACGACATCGTCCAGGTCACCGTGTGGCGGAACCCGGACCTGGGCATCACCGTGCCGGTGCGTCCGGACGGCATGATCTCGGTGCCCCTGGTGGGCGACGTCCGCGCCGGCGGCCTGACCCCGAGCGAGGTCGCCGCCGACATCGGCGAGAAGCTGGCCGTCTACGTGCGCGACCCCCAGGTCGCCGTGATCCTGACCGACCTGCGCAGCCATGAGTACCTCTCGCGCGTGCGCGTCACCGGCGCGGTGCGCCAGCCCATCTCGATCCCCTACCGCCAGGGCATGACCGTGCTCGACGCCGTGCTGGCCGCGGGCGGGCTGACCGAGTTCGCCGCGCCGGCGCGCTCGGAGCTGTATCGCAGCGACGAGAGCGGTACCCGCAACTACGCGGTGGACCTCGACAACATCCTCGATGACGGCGACCTGTCGACCAACTACAAGGTCGCACCGGGCGACGTCATCACCGTACCCGAGCGCGCACTGTGACCAACCCAGCCCTGGAGTGGTCGGGACAGGAGCAACCGGCCTCACTGACGACACTGCTCCCGATCGCGATCGAGGAGGTCAAGCGCAGGCAGCTGCTCCTCGTCGCCATCTTCGCGGCCATCGCCCTGCTGGCGCTGGTCGCGGGGCTGGTCCTGCCGAAGAAGTACACCTCCTCCTCGACGATCCTGGTCGAGGACTCCAACATCATCCGGCCGCTGATGGAAGGACGCGCCGTCGCGACTGGGGTGACCAACCGCGCCAGCATCACGCGGCAGGTCGCCTTCAGCCAGAAGGTGATGGGCGAGATCCTCGAGACCGGCGGTTGGATGGCCGACGACCCCAGCCCCCTCGAGCAGGAAAAGATCATCGAGGAGATCACCAAGCGTACGCAGATCGCCAACCCGCGCGAGAACCTGATCCAGATCTCCTATACCGACTCCAATCCGCGCCGCGCCTACGAAGTGGCCAGCCGCTTCGCCGACCTGGTGATCTCCGAGAGCCTGGCCACCAAGGAGAAGGAGAGTCGCGATGCCTACGACTTCATCGACTCCCAGGTGCGCCAGTACCACGCCAAGCTGACCGACGCCGAGGCCAAGCTCGAGGCCTACCGCAAGTCGAACCCCGACGCGCGCCCCGGCATCGAGACCGACGTCAACTCCCGTATCGGCGAGCTTCGCCGCATGGTCGAGAGCTCGCGCATGGACCTGCACGACCTGCGCTCGCAGGAAGCGGCGCTGACTTCCCAGCTGTCCGGCGAGAACGAAGTCACCGTGCTGCAGACCCGTACCGGCCAGCTCGTCGCGCGCCTCGCCGAGCTGGAGGACGAGCAGGACCGCCTGCTGCTGACCTATACACGCCAGCATCCGGACGTGGTCCGCATCCAGCACCAGCTCGACGACCTCCAGGCCCAGCTGCGGCAGGAAGACTCGCTGCAGCAGAACCGCGCGGCGAGCGTCGGCGCCATCAACGGCTCGGCCAACCTCAACCCGCTCTACGGCGAGCTCAAGAGCAAGCTTGCGCAGGTCCGCCGGCAGGCCGCGGCCATGTCCAGCCGCATCTCAACCGCCGAGGGCCTGCTCGCCGAAGAGCTTCGCCGCAGCGGCCGCATCGCCGCCTCGGAAAGCTCGCTCGCCGAGCTGACGCGCGACTACGAAGTCAACCGCGACCTCTACCAGGACCTGCTCAAGCGCCGCGAGAACGCGCGCGTCTCCATGAGCCTGGACGCGGAACAGCGCGGCCTGAGCTTCCGGATCCAGGAGCCGGCGCGCGTCCCACTGCGCAGCAATGGCCTGCGCCTCATGCACGTCGCCGGTGGCGGCCTGGGCATGGCGCTCGCCGCGCCGTTCCTGCTCCTGCTGGTGCTGGTGAAGTTCGATCCGCGCATCCGCTCACCCCAGCAGATCGAACGCCAGGCGGGCCTTCCCGTGCTCGGCGCCGTCCCCCACTACTACACCAGCGCCCGTCGCAGCGCCTACCGCCGCAAGGTGGTCCTCAGCGCCCTCCTCTTCCTGATGGTCCCGGTCGTCTATGGCCTGGTCCTCCTCGTCAGGCTGGCCAGCTCATGAGCACCGTCATGTCCAGAACCCATCGTGAAGACCCGCCGGCCAAGCTCGCCGGTGCTTCGGGGCGGTCCCTGTCGCTGCGCCACGCCAGCCAGGCGCTGACGCCGGCGCAGATGGAAGAGCGCGCCCTGATCCGGCGCTCGTCCGTGGCGCGTCCCGAGGTCGATGCGTTCCGCGAGATCCGCACGCGCCTGCTTGCGATGACGACCAACAACTTCGTCGCCCTGGTCGCGCCCGTGAGCGCCGGTTGCGGGGGCAGCTTCGTGGCTCGCAACCTCGCCGCCGCCATGGCCTTCGACGAGACCAAGAGCGCGCTGCTGGTCGACTGCGACCTGCGCCACCCCTCCCAGCACACGACCCTGCAGATCGACTGCACCAATGGTGGCCTCACCGACTACCTCGAGGACCCCGAGGCGGACCTGGGCGACTACCTCTACGAGACCGGCATGCCCGGCCTCAACCTGATCCCGGCCGGCGCGCAACGCGAAGCGGGCGCGGAGTACTTCAGCTCGGTCCGCATGCGCCTGCTGCTGGACTCGATCCGCAGCAGGCACCCGGACTGCTACATGTTCCTGGACAGCCCGCCGGTGCGCGGCGCACCGGAGGCAAGGATCCTGGCCGACCTGGCCGACGTGGTGATCCTGGTCGCCGGCTACGGACAGGATTCCCCCGAGGCGATCAGCCAGGCGGCCGCCAACTTCGATCCCGAGAAGTTCGCCGGCGTCGTCTTCAACCAGGGTGTCTGAGGAAATCCGGATGAAGCCAGCCAAGCACCGGAACCGCATCCAGCACACCACGCTTTCGACGGCCCTCGCCCTCGGCCTGGCGGTGGCGCCGGGCGCGCACGCCGTCGAACTCGACTACGAGATCAGCGCCGGCGTCATCCACAATTCCAACATCATCCTCAGCGAAACCGAGGAAATCAGCGAGACCACGATCGCGCCGGGCATCGACTTCACCCTCACCCACGAGGGCCGCAGCGTCGACCTGGTCGGGCGCGGCAACGCCCGATACCTCTACTACACGGGCGATACCTTCGACAACGAGGTGCGCGGCGAATTCAGCGGGCACATGCGCTGGCGCATGCTGCCGGAACGGCTGGACTTCGTCGTCGAGGACTACCTGAGCCAACAGCCGGTCGACATCCTCTCGCCGGTGACCCCCAGCAACGCCCAACAGGTCAACATCCTGATCGGCGGCCCGTCTCTCTACCTCAACCTGTCGGACCGCACCCGCGCGCAGTTCGATGCGCGCTACAGCCGAAGCGAAGCGGAGGAAACCTCAGAGTTCGATGCCGACCGCGTCAACGCCGCTGCGCGCGTGCTCCACGAACTCGGCCCCACCACCCGCACCTCGCTGAACGTCGAGTCCAACCGGATCCGCTTCGACCAGGCCGGCGTCGCCAGCGACTACGATCGCCTCGACGGCTACGTGAACTTCCAGCGCAACCTGCGCCAACTGGATTTCAGCGTGGACCTGGGCTACTCGACGCTCGACATCGTCGACGGCGACAGCTACTCCTCCCCACTGGGCAGGGCGAGCCTGGGTTGGCGCTTCTCGCCCGAGACCTCGATCAACGCACAGGCGTCCTACCAGTTCTCCGACACCGCGCAGAGCCTGTCGTCGACGCCGGTCGACCCGGACGTCCCGATCGGCACCGACATCGACGTCAGCGGGGTCATCGTGTCCTCAGACCCCTACGAACAGCGGCGGCTCGACCTCGGGTTCAGCCATTCGGGCCCCCGCCACGGCGTGGACGCGTCGGCCTGGTACGAGCGTTCGGAATACGTCGAGGAGGACGATTTCGACAACACCAACAGCGGCGCGGCCTTCGCCTATACCTTCCGCATCAATCCCCTGCTCGACCTGGTCGCCAGCGTCGACCACCAGCGCCGCGACTTCACCGTCACCTCCAGGCTGGACAAGGACACCAACTTCGGTGTCGGCCTGGCCAAGCGCTTCACCCGCCACTGGAGCGCCCGGCTCGACCTGAGGCGACGATCCCGCGACAGCTCGGTGCAAGGGTTCAGCTATGACGACAATGCCGTCACTGTCAGCCTCGTCTATCGCCGCTGAGGCCGTCATCGCCAGCCAGCCCCAGCCGCCCATCCGCCTGCTGCTGCTGACCGATACCGCGCTGACCAACACCGGGGGCAGCGAGCGCTTCCTGCGCAACCTGGTGGGACGGCTTCCGCCGGAGCGCTACGCGATCACCGTGGTCCAGCTCGGCGCCGACAACGCCCCGGGCGAGACCACGCACGTGACCGAAGCGGGTACCGCGCTGCGCGTGCTCAACCATCCGATCGGGCCGATCTACGGACTACGCGGCCTGCGCGCCATCCGCGACCTGCGCGCGCGCCTGCGGCTCGAGGCGTTCGACGTGATCCAGTCCCAGCACGAGAAATCCGACCTCATCAACCTGTTGCTCGGGCCACGCGAGATGGCCGTGCGCCTGTCGAACCGGCGGGACATGGGGTTCCTGAAAAGCCGGCGCCTGCGCCACGTCTTCCGGCTGGTCAACCACCGCTACCATTCCGTGATCGCCCCGGCACACGAGATCCTCGCCGCGCTGGCCGAGCACGAGGGGCTGCCCACATCGCGGATGCTGTGGATCGCCAATGGCGTCGACACGGATCGTTTCGCTCCGGTACCCGTGCCACGGCGCCAGGCGCTGAGGCAGGCACTGGGCCTGGCGCGCGACGAAGTGGCGTTCGGCTGCGTCGCGAGCCTGTATCCGGTCAAGAACCATGCCATGCTGATCGATGCCTTTGCCAGCGCGCACGCGTGCGACCCACGGGCAAGGTTGTTGCTGGTCGGTGCCGGTGCTCTTGCCGGCGAGTTGTCGGCCCAGGCGCAGGCCCTGGGCCTGGGGGATGCCGTGCGCTTCCTCGGCAACCGCTCCGACATCCACCAGATCCTTCCGGCGTTGGACGCGGCCCTCCTCGCCTCCCGCAGCGAAGGCATGTCCAACGCGATCCTCGAGGCGATGGCCTGCGGCTTGCCCGTGGTCGCCACGGCGGTAGGCGGCAACCTGCAACTGGTACGCGACGGCGAGACGGGCTTCCTCGTGCCCAGCGGCGACGCCGCGGCCATGGGCGACGCCATGCGCCGGCTGGTGCAGGAGCCGCTGCTTCGGGCCAGCCTGGGCAACGCCGGCCGCCGCCGGATCGAGTCGGAGTTCTCGCTCGCCGGGATGGTCGATGCCTACGATCGCCTCTACCGGCGCCTGGTGGGGAGGGCATGATGCAGGCAGCCTCGCCCGTCGCGTCGCCTTCGCCCAGGGTCGCGCAGCTCCGCTCGAGCGCCGGCCTCTATGGCGCCGATCGCATGGTGTTGACGCTCAACCGGGCGCTGGCGAGCGAGGGCGTCGACAGCCGCCTGCTGAGCATCGGCAATCCACGGATGCCGGTGCAGGAACTGCACGAGGCGGCGATCGCCGAGGGACAGCAGGCCGAACTGCTGGCCTGCCGGGGCCGCCTCGACCCGGGGACCCTTCGCGCGCTCCGGGCCGCGCTGCGCCGCCAGGGCGCCACCATCGTCCACGTGCACGACTACAAGAGCGCGGCATACGCCTGGCTGGCGAGCATGCGATTGCCCGTCCGCCTGGTGGCGACCCTGCACGGGCATGTCGACGCGACCCGCGCGCTGCGGCTCTACAACCGCCTCGAGCTGGGCCTGTTGCGCCGCTTCGACGCGCTGGCGGTGGTCTCCGAACGCCAGGTCGGCCTGCTCGCGGATGCCGGCGTGCCGCGCACGCGGATCCACCTGGTCGACAACGGGATTCCCCTGCACGCGCCGGGAGAGACGGCCCCGCCGGTATCGCGCGCATCGCTGGGCCTCGGCGAGGCGGACTTCGTGTTCGCGGCCGTGGCGCGGTTCTCCCCCGAGAAGAACCTGGCCATGTTGCTCGAAGCCTTCGCCACCGTGGCGGACGCTCGCGAGGACTGCCAGTTGCTGATGGTCGGCGACGGTCCGCTCGGCGACGCACTGCGCGCCCGGTGCAGTGCGCTCGGCATCGCACGACGGGTCCACTTCGCCGGGGTCCGCGACGACATGCCTTCGGTGTATCCGTGTATCGACTGCCTGGTGCTGCCTTCGCTCAGCGAGGGCATGCCGCTGACGGTCCTCGAAGCAATGGCCCACGGGCTGCCCGTCATCGCGAGTGCGGTCGGCGACGTGCCACGGCTGCTGTCGGGCACGGAGCAGGGCCGCCTCGTGCCAGCGGGCGACCGGGACGCCCTGGCCGCCGCGATGCACGCACGACTGGACGCCGGACGCGCGTTTGACGCGCGTGCCCGCGCCCGCGTCCGCAGCGGACACTCCCCGGGCGCGATGGCGGTTCGCTACCGCACCATGTACGAATCGCTGGGAGGGTGGACGCATGGCGTTCAAGCGGCCTGATCCTCCTTCGCCCAGGACACCGGCGGAGCGCTTTCCGCTGGCGGCACGGGCGATGCTCACCCAGGGCATGCCGGCGCCCGCGGCCACGCGCGACACCGCGGCGCCCCGCGCGATGCCGCGGCGCACGCATCGCCAGAACTGGCCGCTCTACCTGTTCCTGGTCCTGCTGCCCCTCCAGAACATCCAGTTCGGCTACATCCCGAACCTCGGCGCCGGCCTGAACTTCCTGAACGTCGGCTTCCTGGCCTCGTTCGCCGGTGCGCTGGTCGCCGGGGGCCACCTCGCCCGCGGCGCATCGGTCAATCGCTGGGTCTTCGCCTACATGGCCTACACGATCGTGTCGATGTTCATCTCGACCACCTACGTGAGCGAGAGCGCGAACCATTTCGCCATCGTCAAGGACCATCTGATCGGCTTCTCGGTGCTGTTCCTCGTGCAGATGAGCGTACGCGACTGGACCACCGCGCGGCGGGTGGTCATCGCGATGATGCTGCCGCTGCCCTACATCGCGAAAGTCGCCTGGGTGCAGCACCTCAGCGTGGCCAGCTGGCACTACTCGGACGACCTGCGCATTCCCGCGACTTTCGGACTGCTGGGCGCCAACGAGTTCGCCGCGTTCTGCGTGACCGTGGCCACCGTGCTGTTCGCCTTCTTCCTTTCCGCGCGCCTTTCGCGCATCTGGAAGATCGCGCTGGGCATCGGCATCGCCTGCATGGTCCTGGGCGTGCTGTATGCCTATTCGCGTACCGCCTACGTCGCCCTGATCCTGGGCCTGGTGACCGTGATCCTGGCATGGCGCGGCCGCTGGAAGATGATGCTGCCGCTCCTGCTGGCGGCCGCCACACTGCCCGCGGTGCTGCCCTCGTCGGTCATCGAGCGCTTCGACAGCACATCGGTGGAGGAGACCGACCGCGACGAGAGCACGGAGATGCGCTTCGTCTACTGGAACATCGCCTGGGAGAACTTCAAGGCCCACCCGCTCACCGGCACGGGTATCCACAGCTTCCAGCACCGCGAGATCAATCCCTACGGAAAGGACACGCACAACCTGTACATCCGCACCCTGAGCGAGGGCGGCGTGATCGGTGCGGTGCTGCTGCTGGGCGTGCTGCTGTCTATCGTACTGACCGCGCGGCGGGAGCTGGCACTGGCCCGCAATGGCACGCTCCACTACGCGCTGGCACTTGGCATCGTCGGGGCGTGGATGGGGCTGGTCTGCGGCAACCTGTTCGGCGACCGCTTCACCCACTACCCCGTGATCGCCTACTTCTGGGCGTTCACCGCCCTCATGCTCAAGGCCCGCGAACTGCCCAGGGAGGAAAACCCGCAATGACGCGCGTCAATGGATGGATCCGCTACCTGTGCGCACTCGCATTCCACTATTCGGGACTGGACGCGTTCTACCGCCTTGCGAGCGGCCGGGGCCTCGTGGTGCTGATGCTCCACCGCCTGCGCGACGAGCACGACTATTACCCGCTCAGCACGCGGATCGACACCCTGTCGCGGCTCGTCCAGTGGCTTCGGCAGGACGACGTGCTCGTCAGCCTCGACGAGGGCCTGGCCCGACTGCAGCGAGGCCCCCGCCGGGTGGTGAACTACGCCATCACCCTTGACGACGGGTACCTCGACAACCTCCGCCTGCTTGACGGCGAGGTGCTGGGGACCCCGGCCACGGTCTACGTCGCCACCGGGCACATCGGCGGCGAGCCGATCTGGGCCTACCGCCTGTCGCGTGCGGTCGAGACCCGCAGCCGGGACCTGCTCGACCTTGGTTCGCATGGCCTGGGGCGCTTCGACCTGTCGCGCCCCGCCGAACGCGAACGCGCCCTGCAGTTGCTGCCGCCGTGGCTCAAGCAGCTGTCGCACGACGAGTTCGAAGCCCGGCTGGGCGAGCTTCTCCAGCAGTTGCGGCCGAGTGAGCCGGTCGACGCCAGGCGCGACATGATGGACTGGAGCGACGTGCGCACGCTCGACGAGAAGGGCATCGACATCGGCGGGCACACATGCAGCCATGTGTTGTTGAGCCGGGTGGACGATGCGACGGCGCGCATGGAGATCGAGGAGTGCACGCGCGACATCGAGCGTGAGCTCGGTCGCCGCCCGCGCCACTTCGCCTATCCCAACGGCACGTCGCAGGACTTTGGCGAGCGCGACGTCGACCTGGTCAAGCGGTCGGGCTATGCCACCGCCGCCACGTCGATCGAGGGCGTGAACCGGCCGGGTACCAGCCATTACCTGCTGCTGCGGCACAACGTCCACGACACCCGCTACCGCGCGCCCGACGGGACGCTGTCGCGGGCCCTGTTCTTCAGCGAGACCAGCGGCCTGCTCGGGATGTTGCGCACGAGGCTGTCGGCATGAGTCGCCTCCCCGTCCTGATGTACCACGGCCTCCACGACGGGCCCGAAGCGCGCGGGCGCTTCGACGCCGTCTACAGCGTGCGGCCGGACGACTTCGCGCGACAGCTCGACGCGCTCCTCGAGCGGGGCTACCACAGCATCCTGCTCGATGCGCTCCACGACGGCACGCCATTGCCGGCGAGGCCGGTCGTGGTCAGCTTCGACGACGGCGACGTGTCGAACCTGGAAGTCGCCGTCCCGCTGCTGAAGGCCCGCGGCATGGTCGCCGAGTTCTTCGTCACCAGCGACTTCATCGACCAGCCAGGCATGTTGCGGGAGGCCGACGTCGCCGAACTCGCCCGGCAGGGCATGGGGGTTGGATCGCACGGGCGCAGCCATGCCTTCCTCGAGGACCTCGGGCCCGTTGCATTGCGCGAGGAGCTCGAGAGCAGCCGCCTGCGCCTGTCGCGGATCTGCGCCAGGCCGATCGATTCGCTCGCGCTGCCCGGTGGCCGCGGTGGCCGCCGCGAGCGCGACCTGGCGCTGGCGGTCGGGTATCGGCACCTGCTGGGCTCGGCCCCCGGCCCCAACACGTCGCCGTGGGACGGGCGCTGGATGCAGCGCATCGCCGTCACCCGCAACCTGTCCGAGGCGGACCTGATGCAGCAGGTGGAGTGGACCGGACTCGCGCCGCGCCTGGCACGGTTGCGCTTCCTGGCCCTGCGCGTGCCCAAGCGTCTGCTGGGCAATGCCGGCTACGAGCGCCTGCGGGAGCGCCTGTTGTGATCGCGGCCGTGCTGTTCTGGGTAGCGCTTTGCATCGTCGGCCATGCCTACGTTGGCTATCCGGTGTTCATGGCCATCCTGGCCCGCTGGCGCGGCCGCGACCCGCTGTGCGGCGACCATGCGCCCACGATCTCGGTGGTGCTTGCCGTCCACGACGAAGAAGCCCGCGTCGCCGGGCGCATCCGCGACGTGCTGGCCCAGGACTACCCTGCCGGGCGTCTCGAGATGCTCGTGGTCAACGACGGCAGCCGCGACGGCACCTCGCAGGCGGCACGCATCGACGATGCCCGCGTACGTGTCATCGACCTGGAAGCGAACCTGGGCAAGTCCGGTGCGCTCAACCGCGGCGTCGCTGCGGCGAATGGCGAGATCCTGGTATTCATCGACGCGCGGCAGTCGTTCGGCCCGGGTGCCCTTCGCGCGCTCGTCGCGCCGTTCGCCGACCCGTCGGTGGGCGGGGTCAGCGGCGAGCTGGTGATCGGCGATGGCGGGGGCAACCCGGGCCTCTACTGGCGCATGGAAAAGCGGCTTCGCCACGACGAGGCGCGACTGGGCTGCCTGCATGGCGTCAGCGGCGCGATCCACGCGCTGCGGCGCGAGCTGTTCGTGCCGATTCCACCCGGCACGGTGCTCGATGACATGTGGACGCCCTTGCAGACCCTCTTGGCGGGCCACCGGGTGTGGATGGCGCGCGATGCGATCGCGATCGACCAGGCCAGCCATGACCTGGCCGAGGAGTTCCACCGCAAGCTGCGCACCCTCGCCGGCAACTGGCAGCTTATCGAGCGCATGCCGGTGCTGCTCAGTCCGCTCGCCAACCCGGTGTTCCTGGCCTGGTTCTCGCACAAGTTCCTGCGCCTCGTCGTGCCCTGGGCACTGCTCGTCGCCCTGCTCGCCTCCGCCTGGGCCCCCGGCCCTTTCTACCGCCTCGCCTTCGTGGTCCAGTTGCTGGCGTATGCGGGCGCGGCCCTGGGCTGGGCACGCCCGGCACTGGCACGACGCGTGCCGCTGTTGCCCGCGGCCGGCATGTTCCTGATGCTCAACTCGGCCGCCCTGCTCTCCCTGCCCGCATCGCTGGCGTGGGACGGCAACCGGCTCTGGCGGAAACACTGACCATGGCCCGGATCCTCGCGCTCACCAGCCGCCTGCCGTTTCCGCCGACCGAAGGCCACCAGCTGAGGTCCTGGCACCTGCTGCGTGCCCTGGCGTCCCGCCATGAGGTCACCCTGCTCAGCTTCCGGCGCCTCGACGACGCCAGCGACGGGAGCGATGCTCTGCGCGAGGTCTGCAGGGCGGTCCATGAGTTCCCCATCCCGTCGGAACACTCGCGGATCGCCCTTGCCGGGGCGCTGCTGCGCAGCCAGTGGGGCGGCACGCCTTACATCGCCACCAAGTACGCCTCCCATGACCTGCGCGACACCCTGCGCAGGCTGGCCCGCGATGCCGACGTCGTTCATTTCGACATGCTGCCGCTGTTCGCCCACGCCGACTGCGTGCCGGCCGACGTGCCCATCGTGCTCAACGCCCACAACGTCGAGCACCAACTGCTGCGCAAGCGGATCGAGATCGAGACCCGGCCCTGGGCCAAGCGATTCTTCGCCGGCCAGGCCGAACGCCTGCGCCACTTCGAGCAGGACGCGTGCCTGCGCGCGGACGCGGTGCTGGCCTGCTCGGCGGACGACGCGGCGGAGCTTCGCCGGATGGCGCCGTCCACGCCCGTCACGGTGATCCCCAACGGCGTCGACCTGGACGCCAACCGGCCCGCCAGCCTGCCGCCGGGCGCACCGCGGCAAATGGTGTTCGTCGGCCAGATGGGCTGGTTCCCGAACCGCGACGGCGTGGAATGGTTCATGCGCGACGTGCTGCCGAGGATCGTCGCCCGGCGACCCGATGCGCGTTTCGTGGTGGTGGGAAAATCACAAGGCCTGGAGGTGCCCGTCGAGATGTCCGCGAACGTGGAACTGGCGGGCTTCGTCCCCGACCTGCGCCCCACCGTCCACGACGCCGGGATCTACGTCGTGCCGCTGCGTGCGGGCAGCGGTACGCGGCTCAAGGTCCTGGAAGCGATGGCCCTGGGCAAGGCCATCGTCACCACGCGGATCGGCAGCGAGGGGATCGCGCTGGAGGAAGGCGTGAGCGCCCGCTATGCCGACGATGCCGACGGCTTCGCCGCGGCGGTACTTGCGCTGATGGAGGCGCCCGACGAAGTCGAGCGCCTGGGGCGCGAGGCCCGTGCCCAGGCCGAGCGGCACTATGGCTGGGAGGCCATCGGCCGCGACCTGCTCGAGGTCTACGCGCGCTTCGCCCCGCCACCCGCGGGGGCTTGAACGCGCCATGCGCCCCCATGCCCGCTCATCGTCGACCGCGATACCGGTAGACGCCCTGCCCGACCAGTTCGTGGATCGCGCGGCGGCTCTTGGCGATCGCGGATGCCTGCGGGATGAAGTAGCCCACGCCGCCGGGCCCCACGTAGTCGCTCTCACCCGGATGCGGGCAGACCTTGATGCCCGCCGCCCGGAATGCCGTCATCGCACGCGGCAGGTGCAGGGGCGAGCTCACCAGCCACGCCGCCTCCTCGGCGCCCAGTCCCGGCACCGAGCCCAGGCTTGCCAGTTGGGAGGCGTTTTCCCAGGTGGTCAACGAAAGCGCCTCGGTATCGATCCGCGTCGCCGGCACGCCCCAGGCTTCGGCCAGGCTGGCCATCACCTCGGCCTCCTTGATGGGGTACGGGCCACCGCCGACGAGGACCAGTCGCGGCTCGCCCTGCCGGCGCCAGAAGGCGATGCCGGCATGCAGCCGGCGCCAGGTGTCGGGTGCCAGGGCCGCGTAGTCGTCGCGCGAGTACGGGCGGCGGTCGAGGCCGCCGGACAGCACCACGACGGGTGCCCCGCGCGTCGCCTCGCACCCGGGCACGGGACCGGCATCGGCCTCCACCCACGCCACCAGCGCATTGGCGCCGACCGGCGCGCACAAGGCCAGCAGCATCACCCATGCCAGCACGCCTCCCACGCGAAGCGCGAACGGCAGGCGGCGCCAGCCCAGCCACAAGGCCAGGCCGAGCAGGATGCTGAGGCTCAGGGGGGACAGCAACAGTTCCGACATGGTGCCCAGTCTTGCATGCCCGGCGCGGACGGGCGCGTCCGTTGAACGGCAATATGGGCACGATCATCGACACTCGCCAGGGGGGCTACCGCATGTTCGACACGCTCAGGCAGGACTTCGCCCGCTACCACCGGGTCGCGCTCGCCGACTCGCCGCGTTTGGCGCGCCTGCGCGCGGCATGCACCCATGGATTCCTGGCCGTGTGCGTATACCGCTTTGGCCGCTGGACGCAGACCCTGCGTCCGCGACCGCTCGCGATACCGTTCAAGATCGTCCATCGCCTGTTGCACATCCCCACCGAACTGCTGCTGGGCATCTCGATTCCCGGCAACGCGACGATCGGCCCCGGTCTCTACATCGGCCACTTCGGCGGCATCTTCCTGCATGGCGATGCCGGCCGGAACCTGTCGGTGGGCCAGGGCGTCACCCTGGGCTTCAAGGGCGCCGGCAAGTCGACGCGATGGCCGCGGATCGGCGACGACGTCTACATCGGCACGGGCGCCAAGGTCATCGGCGACGTGAGCATCGGCGATGGCGTCGTGATCGGCGCCAACACGGTCGTAACCAAGGACGTGCCGGCACGAATGCGCGTGGTGGGCGCGGCCATCCGCATGTCGCCGCTGGCAATGGCCGCCCAGGAGCACGGGGATGAGTGAACTGCACCGCCCCTGGCCCTGGCTGGCGCTGGGCGGTGTCGCCCTGCTCGCCACGGGTTACCTGCATACGGGACCCGCAGAGACCGGAACCGCCGCCCGGACCGAAGCGGCCGGCATGGCCGTCACCGTCGCCGACGCCGCACTTCCCCCGGCAATGGCCGAGGCCGCTGATCCAGCGCCCGCACCCGGGGCGGCGACCGGCCAGCGCTACTACCTCCGCCCCGACGGCGGCACGCCCTCCCAGTGCACCGGCACCACGGATGCGCCCTACCCGGGTTCGGGTCGCCAGCAGGCCTGCGCCTGGCAATCGCTGCACCATGCCCTGCCCACCCACGGGGCCGCGCGCATCGAAGGCGGCGACACCCTGGTCCTCGCACCGGGCGAATACAGGGTCGGTCTCGGCGCGCCGGGCGCGGACCCGGGCGGCTGCGACGAAGAGGCGCCCTGGGACTGCTACCTGGCACCGGTACCCAGCGGCCCCAGCGCTGACAGGCCGACCCGCATCCTGGGCCGCGACCCCGCCCGCCCGGCCGTGCTGTGGGGCAACGAGCGCGTCAGCACGATGCTCAA
>NZ_VICE01000119.1 GCF_006546775.1 Marilutibacter aestuarii | reverse complement strand
GCGGCGCGACGGCCTGGCCCTGTTCCTGATGTGGGGCGGCGCCGGCCTGGCGCTCGCCTTGCTGCTGGCCTGGCCGCTGTCGGCGCTGGTCGCGCGGGGGTCGCTGTCGGCGGCCCTGGGCGTCAGCATCGTCTGCGGCGCGGCGCTGGTCGGGCTGTGGCGCCTGTGGCCGATGTGGCAGTCGGTCGAGCGTCGCGGCGGGCCGCTGCCGCCCGCATGGCATGCCCTGGCCGACGTCGAGGTGGGCGCCTGGCGCGGCTTGCTCGTCGCCTCGGTGGTGCTGGGCCTGCTCGGCCTTGCGGTGCTGATGGCATGGCCCGGCCTGCTCGCGCCGGCGGCACGCTGGTCGCTGGCGGTGCTGGTCGCCCTCGGTTCCGCGCCGTTGCACGGGTGGCTGCAGGGCATCAACGAAGCCGACCCCGTGCTCGTCGTCGGTGGCGAAGAGGTCGTGGAAGGCGAGGCCGCCGAAGCCCCGGTGGCGGCGACCCCGGGCGAGCCGCTTGAGCCGGCGCTGTACGCCGCCGCCCGCGGCGGCCGCGTCGAGCGCGCGCTGGAGTTGATCGCCGAAGGTGCCGATCCGCATGCGCCGCCGCCGGAAGGCGATCGCGACCGCCGCAGCCTGGCGGCGCTGGCCGCGGTCCTGCCCGACCTGCGCCTGCTGCGCCAGCTGATCGCCGAGGGCGTGGACCTCAATGCCAGCGCCGGCGGCATGACCCCGCTGGTGGCGGCCACCCGCGACAGCTGGCACGGACGGCCCGACGCGGTGATGACACTGCTCGCCAATGGCGCGGACCCGCGCCTGGCCGATGCCGACGGCAATACACCCCTGCACCATGCCGCGCGCAGCTCCGATCCCGGGGTCGCGGCGCTGTTGCGCGATGCCGCCGCCGAGCTGGACGTGCTCAACGCCGAGGCGCAGTCGCCGCTCGGCGTGGCCTGCGCGAGCGGCAACTGGCGACTCGCGCGCTTCCTGCTCGAGCGAGGCGCACAGCCGCATCCTGCCGGCGGCCAGCCGGCCCTGCTCGCCGCCGCCGGGGGCGAGGACGACGACGTTGCAGGCGTGCAGCTGCTGCTCAAGCAGAAGGCGCGCGTCAACGCACAGGACCCGCGCGGTCGCACCGCCCTGCACGAGGCCGTCTGGGCCGGACATGCCGACATCATCGCGACCCTGCTGGGGGCCGACGCCGACCCGGGCCTGGTCGACGCGCAGGGCCGGAACGCGGTGCTGGAAGCCTGTCGCGCCGGCCGCGCCGAGGTCCTCGAGCAACTGCTGGCGCACCTACCGCGCGATGGCGCCGAGGAAGCCGGCGCGGTCGATGCCCAGGGCCATACCGCGGTCCACCTGGCCTGCATGGCCGAGGGCACGCCGCCGGCCATGGTCCAGCGCCTGCTCGAGCTTGGCGTGGACCCGGAGCAACGCGACGGCGACGGCAAGCGCGCGCTCGACCGGGCCGCCGAATCGGGTCGTTGGGCGTTGGTCGCGGCGCTGGACGCTGGCTACGACCTGCCCTCGCGCCTGGTCGAGGACGAGGGCGATGCGGCGCTCGATACCGAGGTGGTGGCCGCGATACCCGATCGCGCACCCGCCGACCTCCTACGCGATGTCTTGCGCGAAGGCCGCGAGCAGGGCGCCGCCGCGATCGCGCGCCTGATCCCGGCCGCCGAGCTGGGCCGGATCCTGCGTGGCGACGACCCCATGCCCACCGCCGCGCAGGCGGCATGGCTGTGTCGCCAGGGTGCCGACACCGGCTTGCGCGACGCCGACGGCGACACGGTGCTGTTCGCCTGGCTGGCCGAAGGCGCCGGCGCGCGGGCGCGTATCCTTGCCCTGCTCGAGCAGGCGGTCTCGCCGGCGGGCACGGGCGGACTGGCGCGCTACCTCGCGGCCTGCGCCCGCCAGGGCGCCCACGGCGCGGAGCACGAAGCACTGGCGCTGGACCTGCTCGCGCGCGGTGCCGATCCCTTCGGCGCCTCCCGCGAAGGCGACGTGCCCTCCACCCTGGCGGTACGCCTGGGCTGGGCGCGCCTGCTGCGCCAGCTGTGCGAAGTGGGCGTCGACCTGAACCGCCGCGACTCGCACGGCATGAGCCCGCTGCACCTGGCCGCCGCTCTGGGCCGCACGCCCATGTTGCGCCTGCTGGTCGCCCACGGCGCCGCCCCCGACCTGCTGGCCGCCGATGGCCAGACCCCGCTCGGGGTGGCGCTCTCTTCCGGACGCCGCGACCTGGCCGACTGGCTGGACTGGCGCGGCTGGTCGCTGCCGCGCCGACCACTGCGCGACAGCGACGTCCCGGCCGCCGCCATCGTCGGCGATGCCGACGCGGTCCGCCGCCTGCTCGACCTCGGGTTGCCCGTCGATGCCGTCGACAACCAGGGCTGCACCGCCCTGTTGCGCGCGGCCGGCGGCGGGCATGGCGCGCTGATCGACCTGCTGCTGGTGCGCGGTGCCGATCCGCAGTGCGCGGCCAACTCCGGCGCGACGCCACTGTCGGCGGCGGTGAGCATGCGCCACGCCGATATCGTCGATCGCCTGATCGAGGCCGGCGCCTCGCTCGAGCAGCGCTTGCCGGGCGACCTCACCGTGTTGATGGTCGCCTGCGCGCTGGGCCTGCCCGACATGGCCGCGCGCCTGCTCGCCGCTGGCGCCGACGCCCACGCGCTCGACAGCCAGGGCCGCATGGCGATCCATTGCGCCGCGATGTACGGGTTCACCGCGCGCGAACGCAGCCGCCTGGTTGCCTTGTTCGACACGCTGCTGCTGACCGGCGGTGACGCCGACAGCAACGTCGAGGCCGCCGGCACGCCGCCGCTGCTGCTCCTGCTAGGCGCGCGCGCAGAGCCGGGCACGGTCGCCGACGAGGACAGCCTCATCGCAGGCCTTGAACTCCTGCTCGACCACGAGGCCCGCCTGGACGTGGCCGACCCGCGCGGTTTCGGCCCGCTGCACCTGGCGGCGCTGCACGGGCTGCTGGAGGTGGTGCGCTGGTTGCTGCGCGCCGGCGCCGACCCGGACGCGCGCGACAGCCTCAACCGCACGCCGCGCGAGATCGCGGTGATGCGCGGCTTCGTGGACATCGCAGCGGAATTCGCGCCGCCAACGGCCAACCAGAACGTCTCGATGGCCCGCTTCCTGCGCGACAAGTCCTGAGCCGCGCCCGGCGCGGCAGGCGCCCCGCAGGCCCGATCAATCCAGGCGTGGCGCCTCGCCATCGCGGCGGCCATCGATGCTGCGTGCGAGCACGCCCTCGCCGACGTCGGCGCGCAGCAGTTCCTCCAGCTCGCGGCGCGCATCCTGCACCGTCTGCCGCAGCGCGTCCTCGTCCTCGCGGATCGGGTGCTGGGCCTCCAGCAGGCGCGCGTCGTGGTCGGCGAAACGCGCGGTGATCATGCGCGCGGTTTCCTCCGGCACGCCCAGCGCACGCAATACGCTCTTGCCGGTGTGCAGGCTGGAATACAGCAGTTCGCGGATCGGCTCGGCGCCGATGTCCATCAGCTCCCAGGCCACGCGCCGGTCGCGTGCCTGTACGAACACGCGCGCCTGCGGATAGAGATGGCGGATCGCCCGAGTCACCCGCAGGCTCTCGGCCGGGTCGTCGATCGCGACCACGAACACGCGCACGTGCGCCGCGCCCGCCGAGCGCAGCAGGTCGGGGCGTGCAGGGTCGCCGTAGTAGATGGTGTTGCCGAAGCGGCGCGAGAACTCGAGCTGTTCGACGTCGTGCTCGATCACGATGAAGGGGGTCTGGTGCAGTGCCAGCAGGCGCGCGACGATCTGCCCGAAGCGGCCGAAGCCGGCGATCAGTACCTGCGGATGGCCATCGTCGGGCAATGGATCGGGTTCGCGTTCGGGGGTGCTGCGCGGGGCGTGCGACAGCAGGCGTGCGACCACGATCAACAGCAGCGGGGTCAGCGCCATCGACACGCCGACCGCGGCCACCAGGCGGTCGCGCGCGACCAGGTCGAGCAGGCCGGCGCGCACGGCCTCGGAGAACACCACGAAGGCGAATTCCCCGCCAAGCGCCAGGACGGCGGCCAACTGCAGGGTCTCGCGCCGGTCCAGGCCGCCGGGCCGCAGGCCGATCAGGTAGATCAGCACGAACTTGACCAGCATCAGCGCGGCGACGAGGCCGGCGATGAAGACCGGTTCGGCGAGCACGCGGTCGAGATCGATGCTCATGCCCACGGCCATGAAGAACAGGCCCAGCAGCAGGCCCTTGAACGGCTCGATCTGCGATTCGAGCTCGTGGCGGAACTCCGAGTCGGCCAGCAGCACGCCGGCGATGAACGCGCCCAGCCCGGCGGAGAGGCCGGCGTGCTGCATCAGCCAGGCTGATCCGAGCACGGTCAGCAGGGCGGCGCCGGTGAATACCTCGGGCATTTCCGAACGCGCGACGATGCGGAAGACCTGCCGCAGCAGCAGCCGTCCGCCGATCACCAGCAGGGCGATCGCACCGATGGCCTCGGCGACCGCGAGCCACGCCGCGTTGCCCTCGGCGGCCGCGGCGCTGGCGCTGCCCAGCAGCGGGATCGCCGCCAGCAGCGGGATGGCGGCGATGTCCTGGAACAGGAGGATCGCGAACGCGAGCCGCCCGTGCGGAGCGGTCAGCGACTTGCGTTCGGCCAGCAACTGCAAGCCGACCGCCGTCGACGACAGGGCCAGTCCGAAGCCGACCACCAGCGCCGCCTGCAGAGACAGTCCGCCCAGCGTCGCCATCCCCGCCAGCGCCAGCCCGCACAGCAGCACCTGCAGGCCACCGACGCCGAACACCGGTTTGCGCATCACTTTCAGGCGCGGCAGCGAGAGCTCCAGGCCGATGACGAACAGCATCATCACCACGCCGATCTCCGACGCCGCCAGCACCCGCTCGGTATCGGTCACCGCCTTCAGCCCGAACGGCCCCAGCGCCACGCCCGCGGCGAGGTAGCCGAGCACCGCGCCCAGGCCGAAGCGGCGGAACACCGGCACCGCGATCACCGCGGCAATGAGGAAAACCAGTGCGAGTTCGAGGCCTTGGCCGTGCATCGCTATAGACCCCCGATTGTTATTAGAATAAGTTTCGGCCTTCCGAGCAAGTTATCAGATTTGATCGGCTTGCCAAACGCGCCATATTCACAAGGACAAGGAGAGCAGGGTATGTTGATGAGTAGACGCTTTACGGCGTGTGTGGGGCTTTTCTTTGCGTCATTCGTAGCGCTGGCCCAAACGACGCTGCCGCCAGTTGTAGTGACGGCGCCCCGACAAGGTGGAGGCAATATTCTTTGCCGAGGGACGGCTTGCGAGGGAGTTTTAATGTCACTGGCGGGACCACAGTACTATCAAGTCTCTCAGGATCCATTGATGCCTGACCGAGTGACAACGCCGTTGAGTCAGGCGCAGGTGTGCGCAAACCTGAAGAATGCGAAGCCTAGCGGCTGCAGCTATGCGAGCCCGCCGTCGGTGCCTGGGTATGATGCGAATTGGGTCGCGAATGGTTGTGGCAATGGAACAGTTGCCTCCCAGGTAGGGGCCTTTCTCGCAGGCTTGGTTCTTCCGAATCATACTGGCGATATGAACAATCCCCTTCCGGGGATATCTTTCTACGGCGCTTGCGCTTCCCATGATCGATGCTATGGAGGAACCGGGCTGTTCAACTCGAAAGATGCTTGCGATGCCAGGTTTCGAGTCGACATGGGGCGCGCGTGCGATGCCGGCTCTACGACATACGCCTCCCAGTGTTCCAGCATCCGGGGAGCTTATGTAGAGGCGGTTCAAACACCGTTTGGGAATAGCGCTTATAACGCGGCGCAGAGCGATACCGCATGCGCCGCGTGGGCTTCGGATATGAAAACAAACGGGTGCAACCCATGAACGTGTTTCGAGGGACTGGCGCTCTCCCCCTGGTACTGCTCGGTTCACTTGTGGTGGCTTCCTGCAGTTCCTCCTCACCCGATGATGCGCCGCCGCTCGCGTCCGCGGCCGGCTTGGGCGCGAATCATGTAGACGAGAGCTCCCCAGCGGAGGAGGAGGCGAGCAAGCCGGACATGCGTATTGGCGGGAAGTACGGTGATGTCCAGAACACCCGGGCACTGTTGTCCCGCCTATCCGAACCCGATCGGGAGGCTGTACTCGAGTTCTATGGCAAATTCGGCAGCGAAGCATTCGAATTCGAGACCCCGGAACAGCTCGCATGGCTCATCGATCACGGCTATCCAATGCCCGAAGATATCGTTGAAGCCTTGGGAATGACCGATCTCGAGTTGTCGCAAGCCTTCGAGGCGGGCGATGTCAAGGCCGGATTCTTTTACATGGATCGGCTCACCGAGCAAAGGCTTCGGGCCAAGGACGCGAACGGCGCCTTGCGTCCCGCGGAGCGGATGGAAATGGCCGGTCTGGTCGAGGACCTGGTGTTGACCGGGTCGCCTTTTGCCGGATACGTGAATGCGCGATACCAGAGCGCCGTCGAGGGGGACTTCAATGCGGCGATGGCTTCATACGCGTGGGCGGCGTGGCTCGGTGACGGTCGGGCCGGAGACGTGATGATGCGTCTTGAAAATCGACTCGGTGGAACCGGCGCCCATCTTTCCTCTACAGCCTCGACCTTCGAGTTGATGGGTTTGTTCATTGATGTGCGTACGTCGAATCCAGAATTGCTGCAGCGACGCCAAGGGGACGCGTTTCCCTTGCCGGCGGCTCCGCCCGGAAATCGCTAGGCCCGATGGAATCGAAAACGCCCCGCAACGCGGGGCGTTTTCGTCTACGGGGCTCTTCCTGTGCGATCGGCCTAGGCGCCTAGCGCTTCATCGAGCTGAAGAACTCGTCGTTGGACTTGGTGTTCTTCATCTTGTCGAGCAGGAACTCCATCGCGCCGATCTCGTCCATGCCATGCAGCAGCTTGCGCAGGATCCAGATCTTCTGCAGCAGCTCCGGCTCGATCAGCAGGTCCTCGCGGCGGGTGCCGGAGCGGTTGATGTCGATGGCCGGGTACACGCGCTTCTCGGCGATGCGGCGGTTGAGGTGGACCTCGGAGTTGCCGGTGCCCTTGAACTCTTCGTAGATCACCTCGTCCATCTTGCTGCCGGTGTCGATCAGCGCGGTGGCGATGATGGTCAGGCTGCCGCCTTCCTCGACGTTGCGGGCCGCGCCGAAGAAGCGCTTCGGGCGGTGCAGCGCGTTGGCGTCGACGCCGCCGGTGAGCACCTTGCCGGAGCTGGGGACGACGTTGTTGTAGGCGCGGGCGAGGCGGGTGATCGAATCGAGCAGGATCACCACGTCCTTCTTGTGCTCGACCAGGCGCTTGGCGCGCTCGATCACCATCTCGGCGACCTGCACGTGGCGGCCGGCCGGCTCGTCGAAGGTGGAGCTGACCACTTCGCCGCGGACGGTGCGCTGCATCTCGGTCACTTCCTCGGGACGTTCGTCGACGAGGAGGACGATCAGGTGCACGTCCGGGTGGTTGCTGGTGATCGCGGTGGCGACCTGCTGCATGAGCATGGTCTTGCCGGCCTTGGGCGGGCTGACGATCAGCGCGCGCTGGCCCTTGCCCTGCGGTGCCATCAGGTCGAGGATGCGGCCGGTGATGTCCTCGGTGCTGCCGTCGCCGCGCTCGAGGGTGAACTTGCGGCGCGGGAACAGCGGGGTCAGGTTCTCGAACAGGACCTTGTTCTTGCTCGCCTCGAGCGGCTCGCCGTTGATGGTGTCGACCACCGACAGCGCGAAGTAGCGCTCGCCGTCCTTCGGCCAGCGGATGCGGCCGGAGAGGTGGTCGCCCGTGCGCAGGTTGAAGCGGCGGATCTGGCTGGGGCTGATGTAGACGTCGTCCGGGCCGGCCAGGTAGCTCGCCTCCAGGGCGCGCAGGAAGCCGAAGCCGTCGGGCAGGATCTCCAGCACGCCGTCGGCGACGACGCCCTCGCCGTGGCGGGTCAGCACCTTCAGGACCGCGAAGATCACGTCCTGCTTGCGGGCGCGGGCGACGCCCTCGTGGATGTTGAGCTGTTCGGCGACCTCCAGCAGCTTGGCCGCCGGCATCTTCTTCAGGTCGCTGAGCGAGTAGCTGGGGAAGCCCTCGGGGACCTGGGGGTTGTTGCGCGGCACGAATTCTTCCTGGCCGCCGTCCTCGGGGAAACCGTCGCGGTTGCGGTTGCCGCCGCCACCGCCGCCGCCGCGGTTGCGCTCACGGCGGTTGCGGAAGCGCTCGCGGCGGTTGTTGCCGCGGCCGCCGTCCTGGCCGTTGTCGCGGTTGCCGCGCTGGCCGTCGCCGGCGTCCTGCGCGCCGGACTCCTGGCCGCCCGGGCCGCCCTGCGGGCTGGCCTCGGATGCGGGTCTGTCGCCCCCGGCCTTGTCGGCGGCGGGGCCCTTGTCGCCTTCAGGGGCCTTCGCGGCGGGCTTCTCCGCCTGTGCCGGTGCTTCCGCGTGGGCCTTGGGCGTGGATTCGGAGGGGCTGCCCTCGGTCTTGCTGGCAGCGGTGGCGGACGTCGCCTTGGTGGCGCGCGGCTTGCGCACGCGCTTCTCGGCGGTTTCGCCGGCGTCGGGGGTCTTGTCGGACAAGCGTGGGTTCCTCGCTAAACGGCGAGCGCTCGCATCGGGCGAGCGTGGCGTCGGGGACGTGATGGGTCTGGTGGTGTATCCAGAAGGGGTGCGGCGGTGCGGAAGGCAACATCCAGCGCGCCGGGTTCCATGAAACTAGCACCGCCGCCGCGCGTCGCGCAAGGGGGACGGTCGAATCCGTTCAGCCCGGCTGGCCGGCCCCTGCGGGCCGGCCGGGGCAGGCCTCAGAGGGCCTTGTCGATCATCTGGCTCAGCTGGGCCTTGCCGACCGCGCCGATCTGGGTGTCCTGGATCTGGCCGTCCTTGAACAGCAGCAGCATCGGGATCGAGCGGACGTGGTACTTCATGGCGGTGGCGCGGTTGTGGTCCACGTTGACCTTGGCGATCCGGGCCTTGCCGGCATAGGTTTCGGCCAGCTCGTCCAGGGCCGGGGCGATCATCTTGCAGGGACCGCACCATTCGGCCCAGAAGTCGACCAGCACGGGTTCGGACGACTGCAGGACGGCGCTGTCGAAATCGGCGTCGCCGACATGCATGATTTTCTCGCTCACGAGGTTCTCCTGGGGTGCGGAAGGGGGTGGCGCGGGCCGGTACCTGTCCGGCGGCGCACCGTCGGCGGGGCACGGGCACCGGTTGGACCGGCCCTTGGGGTAAACTGGGGCGTTATTGCGGCGGCTTCAAGGGCCGTCGCCCGCTGCGGTCAGAACATCCACTGGCCGACCCCGGCAGTCTGCTGCGATGGCGCCAGCCACGCAAGCGCTGCTTTCTTCGAGACCAGACGCGGCTACCCCCGCGCGGAACCCTGAACGCAATGAGCGACAAACCCCTGACCGATGTCACCTTCGAGGCCTTCGGCCTGCACCCCGACCTGCTGGCCGGGCTGGAAGGCGCCGGATTCACCCGCTGTACCCCGATCCAGGCCATGACCCTGCCGATCGCCCTGACCGGACGCGACGTCGCCGGCCAGGCCCAGACCGGCACCGGCAAGACCCTGGCCTTCCTGGTCGCGGTCATGAACCGCCTGCTGACCCGCCCCGCGCTGGCCGAGCGCAAGCCCGAGGACCCGCGCGCGCTGATCCTGGCGCCGACCCGCGAACTCGCGATCCAGATCCACAAGGACGCGGTGAAGTTCGGCAGCCACCTGGGCCTGAAGTTCGCCCTGGTCTACGGCGGCGTCGACTACGACAAGCAGCGCTCGATCCTGCAGGAAGGCGCCGACATCATCATCGCCACGCCCGGCCGCCTGATCGACTACGTCAAGCAGCACAAGGTGGTCAGCCTGCACGCCTGCGAGATGTGCGTGCTCGACGAGGCCGACCGGATGTTCGACCTGGGCTTCATCAAGGACATCCGGTTCCTGCTGCGCCGGATGCCGATCCGCACCGAGCGCCAGACCCTGCTGTTCAGCGCGACCCTGAGCCACCGGGTGCTCGAGCTCGCCTACGAGCACATGAACGAGCCCGAGAAGCTGGTCGTGGAGACCGAGACCATCACCGCCGCGCGGGTCCGCCAACGCATGTACTTCCCGGCGGACGAGGAAAAGATCCCGCTGCTGATCGGCCTGCTGTCGCGCAGCGAGGCCGCCCGCACGATGGTGTTCGTGAACACCAAGGTGTTCGTCGAGCGCGTCGCGCGCGCGCTGGAGAAGGCCGGCCACCGGGTCGGCGTGCTGTCGGGCGACGTGCCGCAGAAGAAGCGCGAGTCCCTGCTCGGCCGCTTCCAGAAGGGCCAGCTCGACATCCTGGTCGCGACCGACGTCGCCGCCCGCGGCCTGCACATCGACGGCATCAGCCACGTCTACAACTACGACCTGCCGTTCGATGCCGAGGACTACGTCCACCGCATCGGCCGCACCGCCCGCCTGGGCGCCGAGGGCGACGCCATCAGCTTCGCCTGCGAGCGCTACGCGATGAGCCTGCCGGACATCGAGGCCTACATCGAGCAGAAGATCCCGGTCGAGCCGGTGACCCCGGAGCTGCTGGTCGCGGTGCCGCGCGCGCCGCGCGAACCGCAGGAAGGCGACGCCGGCGAGAGCGTCAGCGCGATCTTCCGCGAGGCCCGCGAACAGCGCGCCGCGGACGAGGAGCGCCGTGGCGGCAAGTCGCGCAGCGGCGGCGGTCGCGGCG
>NZ_VICE01000118.1 GCF_006546775.1 Marilutibacter aestuarii | reverse complement strand
GGTGAATTAACACTCCAAGTGCAACACCCTTGATCGTCGGATCTGTTGTGCCGGGGTCTGGAAGCCATGGCGTTTCCTCGGTCGTTGGTTGAGTTTGGCGGCGGCTTGGTCGCAATCGACCTGACGGATCCTGGCCAGGCTTTTGCGCTTGGGGAAGTACTGGCGTAGCAAGCCGTTGAAGTTCTCGTTGCTTCCCCGCTCCCAGGGATGGTGCGGGTAGGCGAAGAAGCAGCGGATGCCCGTGGCGGCCTCCAGGGCCCGGTAGCCATGGAACTCGGTGCCGTTGTCCCAGGTGATCGTCTTGAAGGGCAGCCCGCTGTCGCCGATCACGGCCAGGACCGCGCGATTGACGGCGCGGACGGTGCGGTGCGGCAACCGCACCACGACGGCCCATCCCGTGCTTCGTTCCACCAGCGTCAGCAGACACGGGCGTTCGCCGGCACTTCCCAGCACGGTGTCGCCCTCCCAGTGACCGACCTCCTGGCGACTCTCGACCGCTTCGGGACGGCTGTCGATCATGGGCTTGCCTGCCAGTTTCCCGCGCCGCTCGGCGCCAAACGTGCGCTTTCTCCGCCGCTTCCCGCCTTGCCGCAGATGACGATACAACTCGCCGCCCCGCTTCTGGTCCCGCCGCACGTGCCGGTAAATCGTCATGGGGCTCAGGTGCACCTGATGGTGCTCGCGCAACTGGCTGGCGATCTGCTCAGGGCTCCACTGCTGGCCGACCAGCAGGCGCTCCACCTGATCGTATACCGCAGGCGGATGATGCCGTACCCGGCGACTGCGACGACGACGCCCACTTGCGTGTTCCTGCGCTTTACTGGGCACGTAAAGGGGCCGCGGCCGATGGTGGTCCACCGTGGCATTGCGGCGGATCTCGCGACTGATCGTACTGGGGCTTCGCGCCAAGGCCCGTGCAATGGAACGGAGCGAACGGCCTTCTCGCTTGAGAACCGACAGGGTGTATCGTTCCATCTCGGTGAGCTGGTGGTACATGGGAGATCGTCTCTTGCCGGAGTGATCCCCTTCAGTCTGCCAGCTCACCGTCCTTTTCCCGGGCGTCGCGGGTGTTGCACTTACTTTGTGAACCT
>NZ_VICE01000117.1 GCF_006546775.1 Marilutibacter aestuarii | reverse complement strand
GGGCGACGACGCCGGCGCCTACCGCGGGCGGCCCTGGTGGGCGCGCCTGCTGGGGTGGATCCTCTCGCCCTGGGTCTCGTTGACGATCGAGCCCAACGATCCGGCCTCGCATGCCGACGCCCTGGACCGGCCTGTCTGCTATGTCCTCGAGGACTATGGGCTGTCCAATGCCCTGATCCTGGACCGCGCCTGCCAGCAGGCCGGCCTGCCCTCCCCCTTGCAGCCCCTGCCGGGCGATCCGCTGGGCCGCAAGCGCGCCTACCTGGCGCTTTCCCGGCGCAATGCCAACCTCTCGCCGCTGGGCGCGCCGCCCAGGCCCAGCAGTCATTCAGAGTCGCTGGCGCGCCTGCTCGACGCGCATCGCCTGGACCCGGGCCTGGACGTGCAACTGGTGCCGGTATCGATCTTCGTCGGCCGCGCGCCGGACAAGAACAGCGGCTGGTTCTCGGTGCTGTTCTCGGAAAACTGGGCGCTCGTCGGCCGCTTCCGTCGCCTGCTGGCGATCCTCCTCAACGGCCGCGACACCCTCGTGCGCTTCGCGCCGCCGGTCTCGCTGCGCGGCGTGACCGACGAGGGGCTGCCGCCCGAGCGCACCGTGCGCAAGCTCTCGCGCGTGCTGCGCGCGCACTTCCGCCGCATCCGTGCCGCCATCGTCGGCCCCGACCTGTCGACCCGCCGCCTGCTGGTCGACCGCGTCCTGGGCTCGGACAGCGTCAAGGACGCGATCGCCGACCAGGCCCGGCGCGACAAGTCCTCGCTCTCGGACGCCTGGAAGAAGGCCCATGCCTACGCCTACGAGATCGCCGCGGACTATTCGCATCCGCTGGTGCGTTCGGCCAGCTTCATCCTCGCGCCGGTGTGGAACCGCATCTACCGCGGCGTCCTCGTCCACCACCTCGACAAGCTCAAGCAGGTCGCCCCTGGCAACGAAGTGGTCTACGTGCCCAGCCACCGCAGCCACATGGACTACCTGCTGCTGAGCTACCTGCTCTACACCAAGGGCATCGTGCCGCCGCACATCGTCGCCGGCGTCAACCTCAACCTGCCCGTGGTCGGCACGATCCTGCGCAAGGGCGGCGCCTTCTTCATCCGCCGCAGCATCCGCGGCAGCGCGCTGTACTCGGCGGTGTTCTCCGAGTACATGGCGCAGCTGGTGGCCGGCGGCTACTCCATCGAGTACTTCATCGAAGGCGGGCGCTCGCGCACCGGCCGCCTGCTGCAACCCAAGGCCGGCACCCTGTCGATGACGGTGCGCGCCTACCTGCGCCAGCCCACGCGCCCGGTGTTGTTCCAGCCGGTCTACATCGGCTACGAGAAGCTGATGGAAGGCAACAGTTACCTGGACGAGCTCAGCGGCAAGCCCAAGGAGGGCGAGTCGATCTGGCAACTGCTGTGGGGCATCCCCAAGGTGCTGCGCAGCAACTACGGCCAGGTCGTGGTCAACTTCGGCGAGCCGATCCGGCTCAACGACATGCTCGCCCGGCACGCGCCCGAATGGCAGGGCGAGGCCGTGGCAGAGGACGAGAAGCCCGCGTGGCTGACCGGCACGGTCGACGCGCTGGCACAGCAGATCCAGGTCAACGTCAACCGCGCGGCCGACGTCAATCCCATCAACCTGCTCGCGATGGCCCTGCTGTCCACGCCCAAGCACGCCATGAGCGAAAGCGACCTGCTCGCGCAGATCGCCCTGAGCAAGACCCTGCTGGAGGAAGTGCCGTACGGCGAGCGCGTCACCGTCACCCCGCACACGCCCGTCCAGATCGTCGCGCACGGCGAGGAAATCGGCGTGCTGTCGCGCACCGCCCACCCGCTGGGCGACGTGCTCGGCGTCAGCGGCGACAAGGCGGTGCTGCTGAGCTACTTCCGCAACAACGTCGTCCACCTGTTCACCGCCGCGTCCTGGGTGGCCTGCTGTTTCCAGCACAACCGGCGCATGAGCCTGGCGGGCGTGCTGCGGCTGGGTCGCAGCGTGTATCCGTTCCTGCAGGCCGAGTTGTTCCTGCCGTGGACCGAAGACCAGTTCGTCGACCGCATCCGCGCCACCATCGAGGTGTTCATCCGCGAAGGCCTGCTCGAGCAGGTCAGCGAGGACGACGGCGGCATCCTCGCGCGCAACGCCGGCCAGTCCGACGAGGTGTTCCGCCTGCGCGCGATCGGTCACTCGCTGCAGCAGGCCTTCGAGCGCTACTACATCACCATCTCGGTGCTGGTGAAGAACGGCGCGGGCACCCTCAGCGCCGGCCAGCTAGAGAGCCTGTGCCAGCTCGCCGCGCAACGGCTCTCGCTGCTGTACGCGCCCGCCGCCCCGGAGTTCTTCGACAAGACCCTGTTCCGCGGCTTCATCCAGAAGCTGCGCGAACTCGGCCTGGTCCGCACCGACGACGCCGGCAAGCTCGACTTCGACGACCGCCTCGACAACTGGGCGCGCGACGCCAAGTTCATCCTCGGCCGCGAACTGCGCCACACCATCGAGAAAGTCAGCCCGGAAATGGTGGCGCAACCGGAGGAGCGCGACGCGGAGGGTGGCGTGTCCAGGGACGGGGGCGGCTGATCAAGGCGAGCCTGTGCGACTCAAGGCGCCAAGGCCACATCTAAAGCGGAGCCGGATGTGCGCCAGCGCGCCGTTGACTGCGGGACCGGCTGGGCGGTAAGGTCCCGTTCCAAGCAACAGGGGGCGTGACCCAATGGATGGGTCACGGCAAATGCAAGGACGATGACGCAAACGCTTTTCCGCACGGAAGTACTCGAGGCGCGCCGTACCAGCTGGCTGGGCGGTATCTCGCTGGCCCAGCCGATCCGGCTGTGGGTGCTGACCGCTGCCGCCGTCGCCATCGCGACGATCATCATCCTCTTCCTGGTCTTCGGTACCTACACCCGGCGCTCGCGCGTGGTCGGCCAACTCGTGCCCGTGCAGGGCATGGCGACCGTGCTGGCGCCCGCGACCGGTATCGTGACCCGCGTCGATGTACCCGAAGGCAGCCGTGTCGAGGCGGGCCAGACCATCGCCGTGGTGACGATGCCGCGCGCCACGGTCGCCGGCGGTGACACCCAGCAGGCTTTGGCACAGCGACTGAGGCGTCGCCAGGCGGGCCTCGAATCAGCGCAGCTGGCCCAGCACGACCTGTTGAGCGCCCAGGCCGCCGGCCTTGCCAACCAGTTGCTGACGGCCCGTCGTGAACTGGCCCAGATAGAAGCCGAGATCGCGACCCGGGAACAGCAGGTGCAACTGGCCAACGAGACCCTGGATCGCCTGCGGCAGCTGCGCGAAGGCCAGTACGTCAGCGAGCTCCAGTTGAAGCAACAGGAGTCGAGTGCGCTGGACCAGGTCGGCGAAATGCAGGTCCTGCAGCGCCAGGCCATCTCCACGCGGCGCATGATCGCGCAATTGCAGCAGGCCAGCCGCGAACTCCCCGGCCAGCGCCGGATGAGCGATGCCGGCTACGAACGCGACATCGCTTTGCTCGAACAGGAACAACTGGAAACCAGCGCCCGTGGCGAACCGGCGATCATCGCCCCGGTCAGTGGCGTCATCGCGACCCAGTTGTTCAAGCCTGGCCAGGCCGTGCAGGCAGGCCAGGCCCTGATGAGCGTGCTGCCCGGCGACGGTGCCCTGGAGGCCGAACTGCTCGTCCCCAGTCGCGCCATCGGCTTCATCGAGCCCGGCGACAGCGTCCTGCTGCGCTACCAGGCCTACCCCTACCAGAAGTTCGGCCACCACCAGGGCCGCGTTGCGCGCATCAGCCGCAGCACCGTGAACCCCGCGCAGAGCGACGCAACAAGCGAGCCCTTCTACCGGATCAATGTGGCCTTGGACCGCCAGGCGATCACCGCCTACGGCGAGGACGAAACCCTCAAGCCCGGCATGCTGCTCGACGCCGACGTTCTGGGCGAACGCCGCACCCTGATCGAATGGGTGCTGGAGCCGTTGTACTCAATCCAAGGATCTGTGTTCGGCCGATGACTGCAGCGTCGGGCGTGCCAGTGTGATGCCGGGTAGTCCGGCGAAAATTTCAAACAAGGAAATGATCAACATGCGAATTCTTCAAGAAGATGTTATGGGTCTCGTTTGTGGTGCTGGAGACTGCCCTCCCTCCCGTGGTACCGATGTCATCGATTGCGCGCAATCCGATTGACCCACCCCCGGAAAACTGGGCCAACGTAAAGTAGAGAATTCGCCCCGCATGGGCCCCCGCGGACACGAGGAATCAGGCGATGAAGAAGTCACGTTTCACTGAGGAGCAGATCGCATATGCGCTCAAGCAGGCCGAGCCTCGCCCGGGCGAGGCGCCCAGCCCGCCAAACTCACGGACTGCATTCGTCCCGGAGACCGCATGAGCTCAATTGCAGGCAGACCAATGGAGTTTCTCAAGAATTGCAGGCATCTTACCTGCGCGGCACTGCTCTGCTACTCCATGGCGAGCATGGCTTTCGCCGGAGAGGGCACCCAGGCATCAGGGGTGCCCCTGGACTTCTCCCGGAGTGTTCTCATTGAGATTGAAATCGACATTCCGAAAGAGGAAACGTCGATCGAAGCGCTTTCGCAGTATCTTGATACTGAAGGGTTCCAGCTGCATATCCATGTTTACTATCGGGAGACGGGGGAAGCGCTTGGTGAATCGCTGGAATTCCAAAGCAAGCGACTGTCGGCGAAGCGCTCGGGAGCGCTCAGCCCTGATGCGCTGGCGACCCTTTCCGAGCGGGTCGCAACACTGGCCGAGCCTTTGGGAAGTCCGCGCTGGAAGCTCAGCCAGGTTCAATCGGACCCCTAGGCCGGTTCGTCCGGGATCATCGCGCTTTCCAGGCGGGCGATGCAGTCCTTCAGCCAGAGCTTGCGCTTCTTCATGCGCTTGAGCGCCAGGTCGTCGTGTGCGTCGTGGTCGCGCAGGACGGCGAGCCGTTCGATGGCGGCGTCGAGGTCGCGGTGCTCGAGACGGACCTCGGCCAGGCGGCGGGCGATCTCGGCGGGGTCTGAGGTGTCGAGCATGGGGGGAGCTTAGCGCGGGTCCGGGGCGCCGTCATGGCGATCCCGGGCGGCGGGACGCGCTCCCTTGATTGCCCGGCGCCGGCCGGGGCGGGCGGGGTGGTGCAGTAGAATGGAGGGACCATGAGCACCGTCCTCCCCCTCGCCGAACCCCTGCCGCGCCGCGGCGCCGACCCCCAGGCCGATGCCCGCGAGGCCGACCGGCTGGGCACGCGCCTGCGCCACCAGGTCGGCCAGGCCATTGCCGACTTCGGGATGATCGAGGACGGCGACAAGGTGATGGTCTGCCTGTCCGGCGGGAAGGACAGTTACACGATGCTGGACGTCCTCCTCCAGCTGCAGAAGAAGGCGCCGGTGAAGTTCGAGCTGGTCGCGGTCAACCTGGACCAGAAGCAGCCCGACTTTCCGGAACACGTGCTGCCGCAGTATCTGGAATCGATCGGTGTCGAATACCGGATCCTCGAGCAGGACACCTACTCGGTGGTCACCCGCGTGGTGCCGGAAGGCAAGACGATGTGCTCGCTGTGTTCGCGGCTGCGTCGGGGCGCGCTCTACACCCATGCCGAGGAACAGGGCTTCACCAAGATCGCGCTGGGCCACCATCGCGACGACCTGGTGGCGACCTTCTTCCTCAACCTGTTCTTCCACGCCAAGCTCTCGGGCATGCCGCCCAAGCTGTTGAGCGACAACGGCAGGCACGTTGTGATCCGCCCGCTGGCCTACGTGCGCGAGGACGACATCGCCCGATACGCGGCCCTCCGCGAGTTCCCGATCATCCCCTGCAACCTGTGCGGCTCGCAGGAGAACCTGCAGCGCAAACAGGTCCAGCGGATGATGGACGAATGGGAATGCGAGACGCCCGGCCGGATCGAGACCATCGCACGCGCGCTGGGCGACATCCGCCCCTCGCAGCTGAGCGACCCGAAACTGTTCGACTTCCTCGCCCTGGGCCGGCTGGCCGAGCCGGGCGCGCCGGTCGCCGACGCGCGTGGGAGCGATGACGCTTCAGGACCTGGCAGGGTCTCGTGATGCGATAGTGGAGCAGGGCGCCTGTTCTCGACGCGGTACCCGTGGCACTCCCATGTTGCACGGCCACTGCCGGCAGCGACCCGAGCGCCTCCCCTGCCCCGGATGGCGCGTGCACTGCCCCTCCCGCCTCACCAATCACCCATCCCCAATCACGAATACCTGGACCCCGAATGTTCTTTCGAAACCTCACGCTGTTCCGCTTCCCCACCTCGCAGAAGTTCGACGATCTCGACAGCGGCCTCGATGAGTGCCAGCTCAAGCCGGTCGGCCCGCTGGAACTGTCCAGCCGCGGGTTCATCTCGCCCTTCGGGCGCAGTGCCGAAGCGCTCTCGCATTCGATCCACGATGCCACCTGGCTGACCGTGGGCGGCGAGGACCGCCTGCTCCCGGGCAGCGTGGTCAACGACATGCTTGCCAAGAAGCTGGCCGAGATCGAGGAGAAGGAAGGGCGCAAGCCCGGCGGACGCACCCGCAAGCGGATCAAGGACGAGCTGATCACCGACCTGCTGCCGCGCGCCTTCATCAAGCCCAGCCGCACCGACGCGCTGATCGACCGCAGCCACGGCATCGTGGTCGTGGACACCTCCAGCCGCAAGAGCGCCGAGAACGTGGTCAGCGAGATCCGCCGCGCGCTGGGCAGCTTCCCCGCGCTGCCGCTCAACGCGGAAGTCGCGCCGCGCACGATCCTCACCGGCTGGCTGGCCGGCGAACCCCTGCCTGAAGGCCTCTCGCTGGGCGACGAATGCGAGTTGCGCGATCCGGTCGACCAGGGCGCGGTGGTGAAGGTCCAGCGCATGGAGCTGCAGAGCGACGAGATCAACAAGCACCTGGAGTCGGGGAAGCAGGTCACCCGCCTGGCGCTCAACCTCGACGACCACCTGAGCTTCGTGCTCGGCGAAGACCTCGTGGTGCGCAAGTTCAAGCTGCTGGAGGGTGCGGTGGACGAACTCGAGTCCACCGACACCGACGACATGCGCGCCGAACTCGATGCCCGCTTCGCGCTGATGAGCGGCGAGGTCAAGCGTCTGTTCACCGTGCTCGAGGCGGCGCTCAAGCTCAGCAAGGTCGAGGCCTGAGCCGGGTGTCACCGGCGTGACATCCAGCGGGGCCTCGCGGGGCGCTATGATGCGCGCGTCCCAGGGATGGGCGGCGGCGCCCGGCGTCGTCGATTCCCCCTGCCGCAGATGACCCTCCCCCGTCGATGAGTCCCCCTTTCCGACTGTTGGCACCCGTGTCCCGGCCCGTCGCGCGCGTCGAGCGCGAGGCCACCGAGTTCGAATTGCCCGACGGTCGTCGCATCGAGCTGCTGCGCGTTCGCAACCCGCGCGCGCGCCGGCTGCGCCTGTCGGTCGACGAGCGCGGCGCGCGCCTGACCGTGCCGCCGCGCACCTCCGACCGTGTCGCCACCCAGTTCCTGAACGCGCATCGCGACTGGCTGGGCGAGCAGGTGTCCCGCTTCACCGTCGATGCCCTGCCCGAGTTGCAGCCCGGCAGCAGTACCTGGTTGCCGCTGGCCGGCGCGCGCGTGCCGGTGCAATGGCAGCCGGGCCGGTTCACCCACCTGGTGCAGGCCGGGGAGGCGGATGCGCCGCTGCTGCGTTTCAGCGTCTCCGCACGCGCCGGTCCCGAGGCGCTGCGACGCGCCCTGCGCGACTTCTACGAAGCCCGTGCCCGCGCGGACGTCGGGCGCTGGTTGCCGCGCTACCTGTCGGGCCTGCCGCGCGCACCGCGGCGGGTGCGCTACAAGGTGATGAGCTCGCAATGGGGCTCGCTCGCGCCCGACGGCACCATGGCGCTCGACCTGGGCCTGGTGCTGGCGCGGCCTTCGGCCTTCGAATACGTGCTCGTGCACGAGCTCTGCCACCTGGTCCATGCGGACCACTCGCGGGCGTTCTGGGGCGAGGTCGAAGCGCGCTCGCCGCACTGGCGTGCCGAGCGCGACTACTTCAATGCCGAAGGCCGCCGGCTGAAGGCCATGATGCGCGCCCTGCTCGGCGCATGAGGGCCGCGGCATCCGCGTGTCCCACCCCCGCGCCGGATCACGTATACAGGACATGAGCGGCCCGCGCGCCTCGGCGCCGCATTTCAGTTGTCGCCCAAGGACGTTCCGCATGAGCATGTTCCCCGCCCCTGTCCGCCTCGTGCTGGCCACCGCGTTGGTGGCCGTGCTGGCGAGCGCCTGCCAGAAGTCCGCCGAGGAGCGCATGGCCTCCGCCGCCGCCAGCGCGGCGACCGGCCAGGACGTGGAGGTCCAGCGCGACGGCGACACGACCACGTTCAGCACCGACGAAGGCGACGTCACCGTCGCCACCGGCGAAGGCCTGTCGCTGCCGGACGGCTTCCCCGACGACGTCTACCTGCCGCGCGAGTACACCCTGCGCAGCGTGCTCAACGTCGCCGGCACGCAGGTGCTGTCGTTGAGCACCCGGGGCGATGCCACGACGCTGTTCAACGAGGCCAGCGCCGAGATGAAGGCCAAGGGCTGGACCCAGACCATGGCGATGCAGAACGATGCCCGCAACGCGATGCTGGCTTTCGAGAAGGGCGAGCGCAACGCCGTCGTCTCGGTCAACGGCGACGACGACGGCGAGGTGCAGGTCGGCCTGCAGTTCCGCGAGCGGCAATAAGGGGCCTGGCGTCGGCAGGGCCGGATACGGCTGTTCGGCCGTGACGATGCGGGTGCGTTGTCGCCGGGCTGGAGCGAGATGCTGGATCCCAGCGTTCGCTGGGATGACGAGCAAAGGCAACGGCAGCAGCAAAGGCAACGGCAGCAGCAAAGGCAACGGCAGAAGCAAAGGCAACGGCAGAAGCAAAGGCAACGGCAGAAGCAAAGGCAACGGCAGAAGCAAAGGCAACGGCGGCGTGGTGCCGAGGGGCGACGACGATAGATTCGAGAATCCCGGAGACGACGACTCGCCCAGGGTCCGGTCGCCGCCCGATCTTCTGGCGCCCGCGTCACCCCGGTTCCGTCATCCCGGCGAACGCTGGGATCCAGCCTTTCCGCGCGTTCGCCTGACTGCAGGCGCTGGACGGATGCCTTTCGACACTTCGGGGTCAGGCGCGAATCCTTGTGCAAGGTGGTTGCCCTCGCGGATGGCCGGTGCCTGTTTGGCGACATCGGCTTCCCCTTCCGCGCAGCGGGGAACCCCCTCTTGAAACATCACGCCTGGCGCGAGAAGAAGTCGCCGATCGCGGCGGCGACTTCCGCCGGCTGCTCCATGTGCAGGTGATGGCCGCCTTCGATCACGATGAGTTCGCCACGGGGCAGCAGGGCAGTGCGCGCGCGGCGCACGGCGTCGGGCAGGTAGGGCTGGGCCGGGTCGGCGAAGATCACCCGCGTCGGGCACCCGATGCTGGCGACCAGGTCGTTGACCTGGGCTTCGGTGGGGCGCAGGAAGGTGGGCAGGGTCAGGCGCGGGTCGCTCGACCATGTGTAGCCGCCGGTCACCGCGCGACTCCCGCGCTCGACCAGCAGGCGCGCCGCCGGCTCGGCCAG
>NZ_VICE01000116.1 GCF_006546775.1 Marilutibacter aestuarii | reverse complement strand
GGCCAGGTTGCTCGCGCCGGCCGGCACCACCAGGGTGTAGTTGAGCGAATTGCCGGTCGTCGCCGACAGCCCCGTCTTCGGCACGCCCTTCTCCAGCTCGCCGCCCGGGGTCGGGTCCGGGTCCGGGTTGGTGCCGCAGCTCACGCCCACCGTGGAGAACGCCGAGGTCACGTCGGCGACGGTGAAGCCCAGGTCGTTGGCCGCGGTCTGGGCGCCACAGGCACCCTGGTTGAAGTTGGTGCTCGGACCCCAGTACAGCTGGTTGGCGCGGGTGAAGACCTGGAAGGCCTTCTTGACGCCCCAGCCGGTCTTGTTCGACAGCAGGTAGAAGGCGCGGTTGTAGACCCCGGAGGAGTGGTGGACGTCCATGCCGCTGGTGTAGTCGGAGGCATGGCCGATGGAGCGGCCATCACGGGTGGGGTCGTCCATGTAGCGCAGCGCGCCACTGGCCTTGAAGATCTGCGCGCCGACCAGGAAGTCGTTGCTGCCGTGCATGAAGAACTCGGCGGCCTCGCCGGCCATGTCCGAGAATGCTTCGTTGATGCCGCCGGACTGGCCCGAGTAGGTCAGGTTGGAGTTCTGCTGGGTGAAGCCATGGGAGACTTCGTGCGCGGTGACGTCGAGGCTGACCAGCGGATAGAACCTGCTGGCGCCGTCGCCGAACGTCATCTGCTGGCCGTCCCAGAACGCGTTCTCGTAGTTGTTGCTGTAGTGCACGCGCATCCGCAGCTGGAAGGTCAGCGGGGCGACGCCGATGTAGTCCTGGTACATGTCGTAGACCACGCCGCCGAAATAGTGGGCGTCGTTCAGCGGCGAATACGCGCCGTTGATGGTCTTGACCGTGTTGCGGGGGCAGTTGTACGAAAACGCCGTCGAACCGGAGCTGCCATGGTTCAGGTTGATCGTGCGCACGTTGGCGTTGTTCATGGTGCAGGTGTTGCCGCTCTGCGCCACGTCGAGGTAGCCGAAATCGCTGCCGTACTCGTACTGGCCCGTCTTCTGGTTGCCACCCGGACCGGTACCGTTGGCGTGTGCCAGGGCATCCCACTGCTTCAGGACCTGGCCGGTGCTGGCGTCGACGACGACGAAGGGTCGGGTCGGGTCGCCGCCGCCGGAGAGGTCGGCGTTGAACGACACCACGTAGCTGGTGCGCGCGCGGCCGGCGTCGTCGACGAAGACGACCTTCTCGGCCTTCACGTTCTCGATCACGCGGCTGACCGCCTTCGAGCCCAGTGCCGCGCGCTTGGCCAGCGCGATGGCGCGTGACTCGTTCAGGCGGGCCGAGGCGACGGATACCTCCGACGCCAGCCCGCCGACCATCTGGCCGAACAGGCTCTCGACGGTACCGTCGGGCTTCTCGCTGACGATCACGTTCTCGCCGAACACGGGCAGGCCCTGGAAGGTCTGCTGGTAGCGGTAGTGGCGGCTGCCGTCGCGATCGGTATGCGCGCGCAGGAGGCGCAGGCCGGAATCCTGCTCCAGGCCGACCAGTTCGGCATGGCGGTCGATCGCCCGGGCGGGGGTGCCGAGCGTCGCGCTGGCGGCGCTGTACTGCTGGTTGAGCTGCTCCAGGTCGAGCGCGTGCAGGTCGACGCGTTCGGCGGCCTGCGCGGTGGCGATGGACAGCGTCAACGCCAGGGTGGTCATCGCAAGCGTGCGCCCGCGTCCGTGGTGGTTGCCTTTCATGTGCTTGTTTCCCTTCAAGGTGTGAAAGATTCGGCTGCATTCCTGCAGCCGTTCGTACGGCGGGGTCGCCAGACCCCTGCAAGTGGAAGGCAACGCTCCGTCGCCCGCTCCACGAAGTACCGCCAGGCCCCCTGTGGACCGCCACGCCGCCTGGCGGGTCCAAGCCCTTCCGGAGACACCCGCCCGCCTTTCGACGAGATGCCCGGGTGACACTCCGCCGGCCATGCGGATACTGGGCCTGCACCGTGGGCGCGGCGATTGGCCTCGCCTCAAATTCTTCTCAAAACCGTCTATTTGCGGGACGCAGCGCTCATCAATTGACGATCGTGGACACACAAGCGCCGACCGCAGGGCGTGCGCGCCGGCGTCCGACGCGATGCTGCACCACAGCACCCGCGGGCTGCGGTCGCCGCCGCGACGTTCACGCCGGCCGGCGACGCGTGCCGGGGTTCATTCAGGTGAAATCGTGCCCCGCTAGCCAGATTGCATGACCATTGCCACCGCGAAGCTGACCTCGCGGCCCGGGCGCGGTAGTCTTGGGACCTAGCCGGTCAGGCCTCTTGGCTTCTTCTGGCGTGTTCCCTGCCGACCACGGGTGCCGGAGGGAGCCAGGGGGCGCTAACCAGACAGGAACAGTCCCGCGTGCATGCGCGGGCAAGGTCATGCCGATCGGACAGGGGGTTCGACGACTTGCCTCGTGCGCGAGCACGAACGGTGCCCCGTTCCACGCGGGGCGGTCTTGACGGGTTTGGATCGGAGCACGCCTGGTGACAGCTTCATTGTTCTCGACATGGCCGCAGGGAACGCGGCGCCTCCGGATCGGCGACCTCGATGTCGACCTGCATTGCCGGCGGCTGGTGCGCCCGGACGAAGAGGTCGAGCTCACGCAGCGCGTGTTCGAGCTGCTGGTCCTGTTCCTGGCCGAGCCCAATGTCCTGCATTCTCGCGCCGAGCTGTTCAAGCGCCTGTGGCCGGACGTGGTGGTCGAGGACGCAAACCTCTCGCAAAGCATCTGGATGCTGCGCAAGGCGCTGGGGCCGGAGCGCCGCCAGTGGATCCGCACCGTGGCCAAGAGCGGCTACATCTTCGAGCCGCCCGGCCCGGTCGAAATCGTGGCCAGCGCGGAGCCCGCGGGCGCGCCATCCCCGCCGCGCGCCGACAGCGGACACGACCTGGCCGCCCCGGCGCCCGACGCAAGCGAACCGGCGGGCGACAGGCCATCCCCGGGGTCGCCGGCGGCACCCTCCTCCGTCGGCCGCGTTCCCATCGTCGAGGTCGACGCCGCGCCTGCGACCGGCGGAGCGGACATGGACGCCAGTCCCGCGCCGAAACCGGACGCGACGGTCAAGGCGCGGGCGACCGGCCGCTCCTACTGGCCCAGCCGCTTCATCGTCGTCGGTCTGGCGGTCGCGCTCGCGATGCTCGTGCTGACGGGCATCACGCGGCTTCGCGACCAGCTCATGCCCGGAAGCGACCAGGCGATCAGCGTGGCACTGGTGGAGATCGACGACGAGGACGCGCCGGCCGAGACCCGCTGGCCCATCACCCTGCTGCGCGCATGGCTGGGCTGGAAGCTGGCCATGCTGCCCGACGTCACCGTCCTCAATGAAGCCCACCTGGCCACCCACACCGCGGAAGAGTCGCCACAGATCGTGATGCTGGCCGGCGGTCGCGTACCGGGTCGGCCGGACCTGCTCTACGTCCGCGCGAGGCTGGATGGCGATACCGGGGGGCGGCAGCTCGAAGTGCGCGGCACGGCCGATGAACTACCGGCGCTGGTGGACGCGCTTTCCCGGCAGGTGATGGACGTACTGCTGCCCGGGCGCGAGGGCGAAGCCTGGCCGCAGATCGGCATCGACGCCGACATCGCGCGACGTTACGCCGACGCCTACAAGGCCCACCACCGCCGCGATTTCGCGCGCAGCCGCCGCGACCTCAGGGAGATCGTCGCAGACGCGCCCGACTTCGGGCTCGCGCAGTACCAGCTGTCGCTGGCCCTTTCAGGCCTGGGACACGCCAGCGCGGCGATCCACCACATGGAACGCGCCGTCGCCGACCTGCAGCCGCTGCCCGCGGACGCCGCGCAGGTGCTGGAGGCGCGCCGGCTGGGCGTGGACCCGGCGCGCATCGAGGAGGCCACCCGCGCCTTCGTGGCCCTCGCCGAACGCTATCCCGGCAAGCGCGACTTCGCCTTCGAGCAGGCCTGGTCGCTGATCGCCACGGGACGCGCGGCCGACGCGCTGGAGATCCTCGAGCGCCCCGGCTGGGACGACATCCCGGTGGGGCCGACCATCCTGCGCGAGCAACTGCTGGCCCAGGCGCAGGGCATCCTCAGCAACTACGACGCGGCGGCCCAGCATGCAAGGACCGCGCTTCGCCTCGCCGAGGAGGCCGGAGCCGCCTGGCAGTACGAACAGGCCACGGCGCGGCTGCACCTGGCCGAGATCGAGTACACCCAGTTCCCCGGGCGCATGGACCTGGCCCGCTTCGATGAGATCGCCAACCAGTTCGATGCCGCCGACGCGCCCGCCGATGCGTTGTACACGCGCTTCCTCGCCGAATCACTGCGGCCGAGCGGCGAGGCCAGCAAGCGATTGGATGCCCTCCTCGCGACCGCGCGCAACGACGGCTACCTGAGCATCGAGATCGAGATCCTGCGCCTGGCCGCCCTGCAGCAACGCAGCAAGGGCGACCACGCGGGCTATCGCAAGTGGCTGGAGCAGGCACTGGCCACCGCCCGGGAGGCCGGCGACATCGTGGCCATCCAGGCGATCGAGACCGACATGCTCTACGAGACGCTGATGACCGGCGAACTCGACCGCGCGCGCGAACTGATCGAGCAGTTGCGCGACACCCGCCTGGAAGGCGACATGGCGCACTGGATCAACCAGACCGAAGCCTTCCTCTCCTATGCCGACGGGCAGTACGACAAGGCCCTGGGCATCCTCGACCGCGACGCGCACGCGGCTGGCGAAGGCAGCGACGAGGAAGGCGGGCTGCCGGCGGTGTCGGCCGCGCGCGCGGCGTGCATGCGCGGGCGCATGCAGATGGCGCAGGGTGACCTCGTCTCGGCCCGTAACTCGTGGGCCCGCTGCGGCCAGCCCAACTTCGCCATCACCCAGCTCTACGCACTGCACGGCATGGCCTTGTCGGACCTGCTTGCCGGCGACCGCGAGGCCGCATTGGAGAAGCTCGAGGTCGCGCAGCGGCGCGCGTTGGAGGATTTGCCCCCGGGGCCGGACCGCCTCGATTTCCAGGTGCAGGTGGCGGCGCTGATGGTGCGCGCCGGCGAACTCGATGCCGCCCACGACCTGTTCGAACACCTGCTGCCGCAGCTGGAAGGCGGCGGCTACGACTGGCTCAAGGCCGAAGTCGAACTGGGCCTGGCCGAGATCGCCGCGGCGCGCGGCGAATGGGCGAGCAGCCGCAACCTCGCCGAACAGGCGAGAATGGCGGCGCCCAAGGACACCTGGGTGGTGGAGCAGCGGCTGGACCTGCTGGACGTGGTGCTGATGCTCGCCGCCGGCAATCGCGGCGAGGCCGCCGACCTGCTCACGCGCATGGACGAAAAGGCCCACCGCACCGGCGACGCCGTCGCGCAGCTGGAAGCGCACAGCCTCATGTCGCGCGACGCCACCCTCAAGGGCTGCAGCCCGGCGACCCGCAGCGCCCTGCTCGCCCGCACCGGCCTGCGCGGTGCCAGCCTCGCGTGGCTGACCCAGTCGCTGACCGCGACCGACATGGAGTCCGACGTGGGGCTCCAGACATCGCGCTGACGCCGGGACAGGCGCCCGCGACTCAGAGCATGCCGGTCTCGAGCCGCGCGGCCTCGGACATCATGTGGCGACCCCACGGTGGGTCGAACACGAGTTCGACGTCAGCCTCGACCACGGTCGGGATCATCTCCAGCTTGCTGCGCACGTCGTCGACCAGGATGTCGCCCATGCCGCAGGCCGGCGCGGTCAGGGTCATGCGGACTTCGACGAGGCGACCCCCGGCGGCGGTGTCGCCGGCGGGCTTCACGTTGGCCTCGTAGATCAGCCCCAGGTCGACCACGTTGATGGGGATCTCCGGGTCGAAGCAGGTGCGCAACTGCCGCCAGACCATCTGCTCGACGGCCTCGTCGTCGGCATCGTCGGGCAGTTCCAGCGGTTCGGGCGGTTCCTTGCCGAGCGCGTCGGCGTCCTTGCCCGCGATGCGGAACAGGTTGCCTTCGATGAACACCGTATAGCTGCCCCCCAGTGCCTGGGTGATGTAGCCGATGCTGCCCGCGGGCAGGTTCACGTGTTCGCCCTGCGGGACGAGGACGGCCGCGCAGTCGCGTTCGAGGCGGACGGGTTCGCTGGATCTGGAATACATACCGGTGAGATTGGGGTGGCCTGCCGGGAGGCAAGTCCCCGATTCTACCGGCGGCGGCCCGGGCGTGCCGGCTCCGGTATGCTGTCGGGCTATTCGCGCGCCGCCACCGTCCATGCCGCCCCCTGTTCCGCCCGTCCCCGCCGCGCACGCCCCCCGAGTCCGCCCGCCGGCCTGGCTGCTGCTGGTGTTCAGCGCGACGGTGCTGGTGGTGATGTGGGTACTGCTCTCGCTCTACACAGGGCGACAGCACGCCTGGATGGCGCTGGTCGCGGGCCTGGACGTGGCATGGGTGCTGCGCTTCGGGGGCTGGCGTCGCGGCATCGGGCGCGCCGCCCTGGCCGCAGCGGCGACCGCGGCGGTCGCCGCTGCCGCGCAGTGGGGCATCATCGCCGGGCACATCGGCAGCCAGATGGGCCTCGCGCCGTTCGAATCGTCGCTGAAGCTCGGCCTCCACCACGCCTGGTTCATGGCCACCCTGGCCAACGATCCGCTTGACTGGTCGCTGATGGGACTCGGGCTGCTTCTGGCCTTCCTCGCCTCGCGCTGACGCTCAGCCGGGCGGTGCGGGCAACGTCTCGTCCATGCACGCCCCCAACAGCGCGACCGCGGGTGCGATGTCCTTCAGTGGCATGCCGGCGAAGCCCATCAGCAGGCCCGGCCGCGGGGGCGGCTCAAGGTAGAACGGCGCGATCGGATGCAGGCCCAGGCCGCGGCGCGCGGCGTGTTCGACGAGGGCCTGGCAGCCGGCGTGGTCCGCATCGCGCAACCAGGCGACCAGGTGCATGCCGGCATTGGAGTCGGCGATCTCCAGTCGACTGCCCAGGCGCCGTTGCAAGGCCCCCAGCAAGGCATCGCGGCGTTGGCGCAGGGCCTTCGCAGTCCGTCGCAGGTGGCGCTCGAAGCCGCCATCGGCGATGAAGTCCGCCAATGCCAGCTGCTCGATCGCCGGAGAGCCGAAATCGTCCGCCCACTTGGCGTTGGCGAAATCCCGCGCCAGCGCGCGTGGCATGACCAGGAAGCCCAGGCGCAACGCAGGGAACATCAGCTTGGAGAAGCTGCCGACGTAGATCACGCGGTCCTCGCGATCGAGCGAGCGCAGCGCCGCCAGCGGGCGCGCGTCGTAGCGGAACTCGCCGTCGTAGTCGTCCTCGAAGATCCAGCTGCCGTGGCGGCGGGCGAAGTCGAGCAGTTGCCGGCGGCGCTCGAGCGACATCAGTGCGCCGGTCGGGAACTGGTGCGAGGGCGTCACGCACAGCAGCCTCGGCGCCGGCACGGGCAGCGCATCCACGACGAGGCCAGCGGCGTCGACGGGGGCAGTGCGCAGGTCGGCCCCATGGATCTGGAGCACCTCGCGGATGGCGAAGTAGTGCGGCGCCTCGACGAGCGCGGTCGCCCCCGGGTCGACCAGCACGCGCGCCGCCAACGCGATCGCCTGCTGCGTGCCGTTGACCACGAGCACGTCCCCGGGCGCCACCTGCACGCCGCGCCGGCGCGAGAGGTACCCGCAGATCGCCTCGCGCAGGGCCGGCAGGCCGAGCACGTGCGGATAGGCCGGCGAGGCGTGTCGGGCGGCGCGCGACAAGGCCCGCGCCCAGTCGCTGGTCAGGGTCGGGTTGGCCATCGGTACCCCGTACTGGAAGGCGTAGCGCGTTCCCGGCACGGTGCGTCCGGGGATCGCGCCGTGATCGTGGAAACGGCGGGCGCGTTCGGCGAAGGCACTGGGCGCGGGCAAGACCGCTGTCGCAGCGTGCGTTCCCGGCGCGACCAGGGGCGCGGCCCCGTTCGCATGGACGATACCGGGAGCGACGAAGCTGCCGGCCCCGACCCGCGCCTGGACGCAGCCCTCGGCCTGCAGTTGTTCGTAGGCCTCGAGCACGGTATTGCGCGACAGGCCCAGCTCCGCCGCCAACAGGCGGGTGGCCGGCAGGCGTTCGCCTTCGGCCAGGCGTCCCTCGACCATCGCCGTGCGCAACGCGCGCGTCAGCTGCGCGTGCAGCGGTCCTTGTCCATCCAGCGGCAGGTGAAGCAGCACGGGCACCTCCAGGGCCAGGCGCCGCAGGACCACTGACGCCCCGTGGCGGAAATTGGACCTATCAGTAGCACGGATTCCGGATCTTTTTAGTACCACTTATGCGACCGACGATCGGGACCATCCGGCCGCGGGATCGCGTCCTGCCGCCGCGCCTCCCCCATCCCCCCCGCAAGGAGACCCGCGAATGAGCGTCCCGATCCGCCTCCGCCTTGGCTGCCTCGTACTGGGCACGACCCCCCTGCTTGCAGGCGCGACGACGCCAGGGGACGCAGGCCCGCCGCGCTGCAGGCAGATCCATGCCGACCTGGTCGAAGTGCCGTCGACGGAAGGCTGCAATCCCGGCCTTGCGTCATGTTTCCTCGGCGAGGTCGCGGGCAACCACGGCCTGGAGGGCACCACGCACTTCAACGCCGACAGCGCGGCCGCAGGGCCGGCCACCTCGCCGGGCTTCATTTCCTATGGTGGCGCGTTCGAATACCGCACCGCACGCGGCACGCTGTACATGCGCGAGACCGGCGTCACCAGTCCGGCGGTGGTCACGGCATACCAGCAGGTCGACCATGGCGACGGCCGCTTCGAGGGGGCGACCGGCCATTTCTTCGTCAGCGGCACCAAGTCGCCGGAAGGCGTGGTCACCACTGGACTCAGCGGCCAGCTCTGCCTGGCCCTGGGCCGGCCCTGAAGCCGCCCGGGCGGGCGTCATGGCGGCCCGCTCAGTGGCCGCCGTCGAGCGCCTTCAGCTCGCTGACCAGCGCACTGGCCATCTCGGCGCCGTCGCCGTACAGCATCCGCGTGTTGTCGCCGTAGAACAGCGCGTTCTCGATGCCGGCGAAGCCGGTCCCCTTGCCGCGCTTGATCACGATCGTGTTGCGCGACTCCGACACGTCCAGGATCGGCATGCCGTAGATCGGGCTGGCCGGGTCGGTCTTCGCGACGGGGTTGACGACGTCGTTCGCGCCAATCACGAGCGACACGTCGGTGTTGCGGAATTCGGGGTTGATGTCGTCCATGTCGACGATCAGGTCGTAGGGCACCCCGGCTTCGGCCAGCAGCACGTTCATGTGGCCGGGCATGCGGCCGGCGACGGGGTGGATGGCGAACTTCACCTTCACCCCGCGCTCGATCAGTTTCTGGGCCAGCTCCCAGATCTTGTGCTGGGCCTGGGCCACTGCCATGCCGTAGCCCGGCACGATCACCACGCGCTCGGCGAAAGCCATCATCGCGGCGACGTCGCCGGCCTCGATCGGCTTCTGGCTGCCGGCGATCTCCTGGGCCTGCCCGCCGCCACCGAAGTTGGAGAACAGCACGCTGCCGATCCTGCGGTTCATCGCCTTGGCCATCAGCCGCGTCAGCAGGATGCCGGCCGCGCCGACCATCATGCCGGCGATGATCAGCGCCTGGTTGCCGAGCACATAGCCCTCGAAGGCCACGGCCAGGCCGGTCAGGGCGTTGTAAAGCGAGATCACCACCGGCATGTCGGCGCCGCCGATCGGCAGCGTCATCAGGATTCCCAGCGCCAGCGCGACCAGGAAGAAGGCGACGATCCAGTGCACCGACAACGTGGCCACGGCAAGCACGCCCAGCACCACCATGGCCAGCGCGACGGCCAGGTTGAACACCTGCTGGCCCGGGAACACCACGCGCCTGTCGAGTCGGCCGTCGAGCTTGGCCCAGGCGATGACCGAACCCGACAGCGAGACCGCGCCGATCGCCGAGCCCAGGACCGCCAGCACCAGGGTCACCACCGGCACGCCGGCCCGGGCCCCTGCCGCGCCCGCGCCCGCGACGGCGGTCGCGCCGGCGACCAGGCCACTGAACTTCAGCAGCTCGACCGCGCCGATCGCCGCCGCCGAGCCGCCGCCCATGCCGTTGTACAGCGCGACCATCTGCGGCATGTCGGTGATCGCCACCTTCTTGCCCGACACCCAGGCCAGTACCGTGCCCAGGACCAGTGCGGTCACGATCAGCCCGAGGTTGTGCAGGTCCGGTAGCAGGAAGGTCGCCGCGGTGGCGATGACCATGCCCCAGCCCGCCCAGCGGATGCCGCTGCGCGCAGTCATCGGCGAGGCCATGCGTTGCAGGCCCAGCAGGAACAGGGTCGCGGCCACGAAGTAGCTCGCCGACGCCAGCATCGCCTGCGTGCTCATGCGCCGCCCCCGCTGCCGTCGGCCGGCTTGCGGGACGTCTTGAACATCTCGAGCATGCGCTCGGTGACCACGTAACCGCCCGCGGCATTGCCCGCCCCCAGCAGCACGGCAATGAAGCCGATGGCCTTCTCCAGCGTGGTGTCGGCGTGGCCGAGCACCACCATCGCGCCGATCAATACGATGCCGTGGATGAAGTTCGAGCCCGACATCAGCGGCGTATGCAGGATGACCGGTACCCGGGAGATGATCACGTGCCCGGCGATCGCCGCCAGCATGAAGATGTACAGCGCCACGAATCCGTCAGCCATCGTCCCCAGTCCCTGCGCGAAGTCGTCCGCATCATAACCGGGCCTGAACCCCCGGCGTCCAGTGTCAACCGCGGCCCCGGGCGGGCGTTGCCATGCATCGAAGGCCGCGAAACGGCAGGCCCGAGGACCCCCGTGAACATGCACGCCCAGCGCACCCGCCACGCCATATGCTCGACGCGGTGAATGCACGCACCCTCCCAGGCGGCGAAGCCCCGGACAGCACCGTCAGGGACGAACTGCCGGCCACGCTGGACGCTTTCCTGGCGGGGGTCGGGGCGCGCGCGTTCCGCTTCGCCGAGACCGGCCTGCGCCAGCGCGAGGACGCGCTGGACGCGGTGCAGGACGCCATGATGAAGATGCTGGCCTACGAGGACCGGCCGGCATCGGAATGGACGCCCCTGTTCTGGAGCATCCTGCGGCGCCGGATCATCGACGTGCAGCGTCGGCGCAGGTTCCGGCTGACCTGGTTGTCGCCGGCGCCGCGGCACGAGGACGAGACGCCGGTGGAATGGTCCGACGACGGCCCGGACCCCTCGCGCACCCACGATGGGCGCGAGGGCTATGCACGGCTGGCCGAGGCGCTGGGCGAGTTGCCGGCGCGGCAGCGGGAAGCCTTCTCGCTGCGCGTGCTCGAGGAGCTCGACGTCGCCACCACGGCGCGGGCCATGGGCTGCAGCGAAGGCTCGGTCAAGACGCATCTATCGCGTGCCCGCGAGGCACTGCAACGAAAACTGGAGGACTGGCGATGACCGCCCCCCACGACACCACAACCCGCGCCGACGCGCGATCCGGCGCCGATTTCGACCAGGCCATGCGTGCGCTCCACGCCGAGGGCCTGGCGCACCTGCGGCCGCGCACGCTCTCGCGCCTGGGTCGCGACCGCCGCGAAGTCTTCCTGCCCCGCGCCCATGCAAGGCCGGGCTGGATGATGGGCGGCGCGCTGGCGGCCGTGTTCGCCTGCGCGCTCGGGATTGCCTGGCTGCAGTCGCCGTCGTCTCCGACATCGCCCGCCCCCGCGCTGTCGGCATCGGTCGACGCCCCGGGGCCGACCGGCGACGCCGGCCTGGTATCCGCGCTGGAAGCGGCCGAGGCCGAGGTGGTGCTCAATCCGCTCGACGAAGATCCCGACCTGTACCTGTGGCTCGCCGCCAACGACGAAGCCCTGCCCGCCATCCTGGAGCGCTGACATGCATCCCCATACCGAAGCCACGCCGTTGCGTCGTCGCGCGCTCCCCCGCCTGCTGGCCGTGTTGCTTGCGCTGGCCTTGTCGCCGATGGTCGTCGGCGCTCCTCCGCCGCCCCAGGGCCCGCCGCCACCGGGCTGGGACGACCTGACCGACGCGCAGCGCGACATGCTGGTCGCCCCGATCCGGGAGCGCTGGAACAACGAGCCGGACGAACGCCACCGCATGCTCGAGCGCGCCCGACGCTGGCAGGAACTCAGCCCCGAACAGCGCGCCCGGGCACGCCATGGCCGCCATCGCTGGGAGGACATGAGTCCCGAGCAGCGCCGGCAGACGCGTGCCCTGTTCGAGACCATGCGTTCGATGACACCCGAAGAGCGCGGCGCATTGAAGGCGAAGTGGCGGGCCATGAGTCCCGAACAGCGCGATGCCTGGATACAGGCGCAACGCGCCAAGGGCGCGGACTGAGCCACTACGCCATCGACGGGCCGGCTCAGGCCGGCTGGGCGACCTCGCGCTCCGGCCAGACGGTCCGGGCGAGCAGTTCGTCGTTCCAGTCGTGCACGATGGCGCCATCCTCCAGGAACAGCCGGGTGAAATTGTAGAGGTTGCGCGCGTACATCTCGCTGGCGTGGACCGCGCCGCGGCTGGCCAGGTTGAGCGGGCCATCGATGGTGACTCCGCCCACCGCGATCGTCTCGCCGGGCCGCGTCGATTCGCAGTTGCCGCCGGTCTCCGCGGCCAGGTCGACGATCACGCTGCCGGGCTTCATCCCCGACACCATCGCCGCGCTGATGATCTTCGGCGCGGGGCGCCCTGGCACGGCGGCCGTGCAGACGACGACGTCGACGCCACGCAGGTGCTCGCCGAGCCGGCGCTGCTGCTCGGCGCGCTCCTCTTCGCTCAGCGCGCGCGCATAGCCGCCCTCGCCCGCGGCGCTGACGCCCAGGTCGAGGAAGCGACCGCCAAGCGACTCGATCTGCTCCCGGGTTTCCGGCCGCACGTCGAAGCCCTCGACCTGCGCGCCCAGCCGCTTGGCCGTCGCGATCGCCTGCAATCCAGCCACGCCGGCGCCGACCACCAGCACCTTGGAGGGGCGGATGGTGCCCGCGGCGGTGGTGAGCATGGGGAAGAAACGCGGCGCCAGTTGCGCGGCGATCAGCACGGCCTTGTAGCCGGCCATGCCCGCCTGCGAACTCAGCACGTCCATCGCCTGCGCGCGCGTCGTGCGCGGCAGGCGCTCCAGCGGGAAAGCCAGCAGGCCACGCGCGCGGATCGCCTCGCCTCGCGCTTCGTCGGCCTGCGGCGCCAGCAGCCCCACCAGGGTCGCGCCGGGCCGCATGGTCCGCAACGCGTCCGCCGGCGGCGGCTGCACGCACAGCAAGACATCGGCGGCGGCCAGTACCGACGAGGCGTCGTCCACGACCTTCGCGCCGGCCTCGGCGTAGGCTTCGTCGGTGAATGCGGCGCCCACGCCCGCCCCGTGCTCGAGCAGGACCCGTGCGCCCGCGGCGACGAACTTGCGGCAGGTCTCAGGGGTCATCGCCACGCGACGCTCGCCTTCGGCGCGTTCGCGCAGCACCCCGATCGTCGCACTTTCCGTGTCTTCCGCCATGCCGTCACTCCAGGTGGGGCCGGGCCCCGGGCTTCCGGCATCGTAACCAATGGCCCGCACGCACGCGATGGCCATCCCCGACGGGCACCGACGAGAGCCGACCCGGGCAGGTCGCCACGCAGGACATCAAGGGGATCCGGCGTCGCCGCGCAGCAACGCGGGGGATCAGTCGGCGACCGAGGTGCTGTCGATGCGCTCGCGGACGCGGCGCATGGCTTCGTCGAACGCCGAGCGCTCGGAACCCAGGACGAGACGGCCGTCCTGCTCCATCACCGCCAGCTCCTCGGCCGAGGCCACCAGCACGCGCAGGCCGCGACGGTTGACCAGCAGGAAACGCGAGGTCATGGGGCTCTTCCAGGCGACCTTGGCCGAGACGATGTCGCCATGCACGTCGGTCAGGCGGACCCAGTCGCCCGACTGCAGCGCGCGCATGCGCTCGGCGGCTTTCGGATCGTGGCCGAGGGAAGCGGTACCACCGGCCAGCCAAAGCTTGCGCTCCTCGACGCTCTCGACGGTCTCGCCACTGGCGAGCGGCTGCGCGGTCTGCGCGCGGCGCGGGCCGTCCGGGGTCGCGAGGGCCCGGACCAGCCCTGCAAGGCCATGCTGGGCAGCGCTCTCGTCCAGGCCGGAACTGCCGAGGCAACGCAGCACCAGCGGTTCGATCGCCAGCAGGTGGTCGGCCAGTTCCCGACCCCGGTTCTCGGCGGCCAGGCGATCGGCCTTGAGCAAGGCATCGCCCAGCATCATCGCTTCCTCGCGCTTGTCGCCGTCCTCGTCGCGCAGCTGGGTCTGGACGATGTGGTGGCGCCAGGGCATCGCCAGGAAATCGGCGACGGCCTGGGTCAGGCGGGTGCTGCGCAGGCGATCGGTAAGGGCTTCGTCGGCCGTTTCACGGGCCTTGTCGAGGCGCTCGCGGCCCAGCGTCGCCTTGACCAGGCGGTCTTCCTGCAGGCTGCTGCGTTTGCGGTGCTGGCCCAGCAGGGCGTCGAGCTCGGCATGCGCCAGCTCGAACACGGCCACGTCCTCGTTGTATTCGGCCACGACCCGCTGCGAGACCGCGGCGGCGCGCTCGAGCAGCTCCTTTTCCTGCGGCGTCGTGCCCTGGTTGCCTTCGCAGGCCTCGGTGATGGAATCGAGCAGCTTGCGGGCCGGGTGCTCGCGCTCGACGAACAGGCCCTCGTCGGTCAGCGCGACCTTGACGTACGGGAGCACCAGGCGGCCATAGAGGCGGCGGGCGCGGTCCTGCAGCGAGTTGGTGCGGAACAGCGAATCGAACAGCAGCGCCACCAGGTCGATGGCGTCTTCCTCCTCGGCACTGAAGCGGGTCTGTTCCGGATCGACGCCGATCCGGCGGGCGCCGTCGCACAGGTGGTCGCGGATCGCGTCCCCCAGGCGGCCCGGGCCGGCCAGCGCACGCGCAAAGGTGTCGGACGGCTCCGGCTGGAGCAGGCTGACCACGCTGAGCATTTCGTCGATGCGCAGCTCGCGCCGCGGACTGCCCATGCCCCGGTCGCGCGGGGCTTCGGCACGCGCGGCGGAACCGCGGGCGGCACCTGGGGCGGCACCGGGGGCCTCCATGCCCGAGAGCGAACCCTGCCGCCACATGCGCAGCATGGAGCGCAGGTCGTTCAGGTCGGCATCGGCCATGCTACCGCCGTCGCCGCCGGCCATCGCCGCGCCGCCGCCCTGGTAGCCCCGGGTATCCATCCCATTCTCCACGCCTGTCGGTCCTCGATAGGGCACGGCGTCCACCGTGTCGTGAATGTAGTCCTGCCGCACCGGGGCAGGGGCCGGGCGGCCCTGCACGGGCCGCGGGCCGCGCGCCGCGGCCCCGTAACCGGTGGCCGCCAGGAGCGCATTGGCGCGCCCGTAGAAGTCGCCCAGCCGGCGCCCGAGCTCCGCCTCGTACAGGCGGAACAACAGGCCGCGAACGTTCTCGGTGGTCTCGTGCTCGCGGAAGGTCTCCACGAATGCGCCCGCCAGGCGCTCGGGCCCGACCGGGTTGGGCGCCTCGGGCATGCCGAGTGACACCGTCATTTCCTGCAGCCTGCCGTGCATGGCCTGCAACGGTTCGTCGAAACGGCCCTGCAGGCTCTCGGCCATGCGCTGGCCATCCAGGTGGTAGGCCAGGTGCTGGTCGTCGATCAGGCCGAGCGGCAGGTCGCCGCGCGCACGCACGCGCAGGCCGCGGAAGTCATCGAAGCCCTTGGCGAGCTGCTGGCGATAGCGCATCACCAGGGAGGCGTTCTGCTGCCTGAGCATGCGCAGGCAGGTCTGGTCCTCGAAGTGGCCCGGGCCGACATCGCCCGATTGCAGCGCCATGGCCAGCGCCTGCTCGACCCCCGGGTACAGCGCATCGGGCAGGCTGCCCAGCTGTTCGAGGGCCTGGCGCTTGATTTCCTCCAACACACGCAACGGTTCGCTGCGCGTCGCCTGCGATGGATTCAACACACCTGACCCCCTGACCCGGAAGTGACGCACAACGTCGTTTAGAGCGTACTGGGCAGCATAGTGGCAAGATGGGGCACTTATATTTACGGCCATCACAATCTGTGACCCATGTCGCTCAACAGTTCCGAAACCCCTGAGTCTTCCCGTCCGTCCACCGAAGGCCAGCTGGCCTTCCTCGATGGCCGACGCTCGGTCCCGGCCCGCCAGCTGGCCGAACCGGGGCCCGATCCGGCCACCCTCGCGCGCCTGCTGCGCTCGGCCTGCCGCGTGCCGGACCACGGCAAGCGGGTGCCGTGGCGATTCATCACCCTGCGTGGCGATGCCCGCCATGCCTTCGGCGAGCGCCTCGCCGCCCTGACCGCCTCGCGCGATCCGAACGCCGGCGAGGCCGCCATCGAGAAGGACCGCCAGCGCTTCTCGCATGCGCCTCTGGTGGTCACCGTGGTCGCCCGCCTGGGGCCCGATGACAAGATCCCCGCCCAGGAGCGCCTGCTGACCGCCGGCTGCGTGTGCTTCGCGCTGTTGCAGGCGGCGCAGGCGGCCGGCTTCGGCGGCACCTGGCTGACCGGCTGGCCCGCCTATGATCCCTCGGTGCACCGGTGGCTCGGCCTTGACGCGGACGAGACGGTGGCCGGCTTCATCCACCTGGGCACGCCGAGGATCGATGCACCCGAACGCGACCGACCCGACCCGGAGGCCCTGCTGACCGACTGGCAGCCGGCATGAGCACGCCCACGCTATACCTGGTCGACGCCAGCCTGTACGTGTTCCGCGCCTGGCACTCGATGCCCGATGAGTTCAGCGACGCCGAGGGCTGGCCCACCAACGCCGTGCAGGGCTTCGCGCGCTTCCTGGCTGAACTGCTGGAGCGCACGCGCCCCACCCACGTCGCGGTGGCCTTCGACGAGGCCCTCGACGATTGCTTCCGCAACCGTCTGTATCCGGCCTACAAGGCCAATCGCGAGCCCGCCCCGGAGGCGCTCAAGCGCCAGTTCGCGCATTGCCGGGCGCTGTGCGTGGCCCTGGGCCTGGACGTGCTCTCGCATGGCCATTACGAGGCCGACGACCTGATCGGCAGCGCCGCCCATGCCGCGCGCGCGAACGGCTATCGCGCGGTGATCGTTTCCGCCGACAAGGACCTGTCGCAGCTCCTGGGCGACGGCGACGAGCAGTGGGACTACGCACGCAACCAGCGCTGGGGCGCGGCCGGCGTACCGGCCCGGCATGGCGTGGAGGCGCGGCAGATCGCCGACTACCTGGCGCTCACCGGCGACAGCGTGGACAACATCCCGGGCGTGCCGGGCATCGGCGCCAAGACCGCGGCCGCCCTGCTGGCGCACTTCGGCACCCTCGACGCCTTGCTCGAACGGGTCGACGAGGTGCCCTACCTGCGCCTTCGCGGCGCGGCGAGCACCGCGCGCAAGTTGCGCGAACACCGCGAGCAGGCCCTGCTGTGCCGACAGCTCACGACCATCGCCCTGGACGCACCGCTGGAGGGCGTGCGCCCGCATTTCGCCCGCGCCGGCGGCGACGCCGCGGCCCTGCAGGCCCTGTGCGAGGCGCTTCGCTTCGGGCCGTTGACGCGCCGCCGCCTGCACGAGGCCGCCGGGCTCGCATACGGATCGGCCTGACGGCCCTGGACGTGATCCGCGCGGATGCCACGCGGCCGCGCTAGGATCGGTCGGATTGCAGGGGAGGCCCCATGGATACCAGCGACACCCGCGACACCGGCGGCGATGCATCGCCCGATACCGAAACCCTCTACGAGGGCCAGTGGCTGCGCCTGAGCCGGCGGGGCAAATGGGAGTTCGCCGAACGCACCCACGGCAAGGGCATGGCGGTGATCATCATCGCGGTGACACCCGACGACCGGGTGGTCTTCGTCGACCAGTTCCGCGCGCCGCTGGGCAGCCGCACGATCGAGATGCCGGCCGGCCTGGTCGGCGACGACCACGCCGACGACACCCTCGCATCGGCGGCGCGGCGCGAGCTCATCGAGGAAACCGGCTGGGAAGCCGCCCGGGTCGACGTCCTCCTCGTCGGGCCGACCTCGTCGGGCATGAGCAACGAGCGCATCGCCTTCGTGCGGGCACTGGACCTGACCCGCGTCGGCGCCGGTGGCGGCATCGACGACGAGGACATCACCGTCCACGAGGTCCCGCGCGCCGAAGCCCCCGCCTGGCTGATGGCCCGGCAAGCGGAAGGCTACGAGCTCGACCTCAAGCTCTGGGCGGGGCTCTGGATGATCGACCGCAACCCGGACGGCAGCCCGGCCTGATCCGCGGGCCCGCCCTTCCCGCGGCTACGCCGGGGGCGCCCGCGAGCGGCGCCAGCCGGCTCAGGCGAAGCCGTCGGTGGCCTCGATGAGCGCGTCGATGTTTTCTTCCTCGAAGGCCGAATGGCCCGAGGTCGGGGTGATCGCCAGCTTCGCCTTGGGCCAGGCCTTGTGCAGGTCCCAGGCATTCTGCGGCGGGCACACCACGTCGTAGCGGCCATGCACGATCACGCCGGGGATGTCGGCGAGCCGCTCGGCGTCGCGAAGCAACTGGTCGTCGACCTCGAAGAAGCCACTGTGGATGAAGTAGTGGTTCTCGATGCGCGCGAAGGCGAGCGCGAACTGCGCGTCCTCGTGGCTTTTTGCGAAGTCCTCGTCCACGTGCAGGAAGCTCGTCGCGCCTTCCCAGACGCTCCATGCGCGGGCCGCGGCCAGGCGCGTGGCCTCGTCCTCGGAGGTCAGGCGGCGGTGGAAGGCACTGATCAGGTCGTGGCGCTCGACTTCCGGGATCGCGGCGACGTACTTGGACCAGGCTTCGGGGAACAGGCGCGAGGCGCCTTCCTGGTAGAACCATTCCAGCTCCCAGCGGCGCAGCATGAAGATGCCGCGCAGCACCAGTTCGGTAACGCGCTTGGGGTGGCTCTCGGCGTAGGCCAGCGCCAGGGTCGAGCCCCAGGAGCCGCCGAAGACCTGCCAGCGGTCGATATCGAGGCGGGTGCGCAGCTTCTCGATGTCCTCGACCAGGTGCCAGGTGGTGTTGTCGACCAGGTCCGCGTGCGGGGTGGAACGGCCGGAACCCCGCTGGTCGAAAAGCACGATGCGGTACTTCGCCGGGTCGTGGAAGCGGCGCATCTTGGCGCTGCAGCCGCCGCCCGGCCCCCCGTGGAGGATCACCACCGGCTTGCCGTCGGGGTTGCCGCATTCCTCGAAGTACAGGGTATGGCGATCATCGACTTCGATCTTGCCGGTGTTGAACGGTTCGATCTCGGGGTAGAGCTTGCGCATGCAGGGGTCTCGCCAGGCGTCTTCGTGGAACAGGGGCGCAGTGTACCGGCTTGGGCCGGACGGGCACATGCACGCCGGTGCGGTCAGTCGGGTCCGGGCCCGGGATTGCGCCCCAGGGTGACCCGGTCGCGATGCTCGAGGTCCTGCTCGGTGAAGACCTCGAGCAGCCCGGCCGCTTCGAACAGCGCGCGCACGGCCTCGCCCTGGTCCCAGCCGTGCTCGACGAGCAGCCAGCCACCGGGCTTGAGGTGCCCCGGGGCGGCGGCGGCGATGGTGCGGATCGCCGCCAGGCCATCGGGGCCCGAGGCCAGCGCCGAGACCGGTTCGTGGCGCAGGTCGCCCTCGGCCAGGTGGGGGTCGCGCTCGGCGATATAGGGTGGATTGCTGGCGACCACGTCGAACCGGCGTCCCGCCACGGGGGCGAACCAGTCGCCCTCGTGGAAGGCGATCCGGGCGACGTCCAGGGCCTCCGCGTTGGCCCGTGCCACGTCCAGCGCCGCGGCACTGGCGTCCACGGCGTCGACGCGCGCACGCGGTCGTTCGATGGCGACGGCCAGGGCGACTACACCGCTGCCGGTGCCCAGGTCGAGGGCATCGGTATGCGCATCGTAGGGAAGTCGGTTGAGCGCCAGCTCCACCAGCAACTCGGTTTCCGGCCGCGGGATCAGGGTGTCGGGAGTCACCCGGACGTCGAAGCGCCAGAAGCCGCGCTGGCCGGTGAGGTAGGCCACCGGTTCGCCGGCCCGGCGGCGCGCCAGCAGGTGCTCGAAGCGTGCCCGGGTCGCCGGGTCCAGTTCCTCGTCGCCGTGGGCGTAGAGCCAGGAGACCGGCCGGTCGAGTACGTGGGCGGCAAGCGCCTCGGCGTCGCCGGGTCCGGTATCGGCGCGTGCTTCGCGCAGCAGGACGTCGAGTCGGGGCATCGTTGAAGGGGTCCTCGCGGGCGGCCGCGCGGCATCCGGGCGCCACGGCATCGTCCGTTCATGCGATCGGTGGTGGTGTTCTCCCGGGGGAGGACTGCGTCCTGCCGCCACCCGCCATGCGCAGAAGCTTAACGGGCGAACGGGTCCAATGGCGGGCCCGACAGGAATTGACTCTCAGCTTGATAGATTTCATCTATCGCAGTGATTCGATCAATCAAATTGATTAATCGGACGCCCATCCCTATCCTTTCGCTATCGCGGCGCCACGCCCCACGGCCCGCCCCAGCGTTCGATTCCATGGCACTCGCCATGTTTCTTACCACCCCCAGACCAGAAGGACAGACCGAATGTCGCTCATCAACACCCAAGTCCAGCCGTTCAAGGCCACCGCCTTCCAGACCGGCGAGTTCATCGAAGTCACCGAGGCCAGCCTGAAGGGCAAGTGGTCGGTGCTGATCTTCATGCCGGCCGCGTTCACCTTCAACTGCCCGACCGAGGTCGAGGACGCCGCGGACCATTACGCCGAGTTCCAGAAGGCCGGCGCCGAGGTCTACATCATCACCACCGACACCCATTTCTCGCACAAGGTGTGGCACGAGACCTCGCCGGCCGTCGGCAAGGCCCAGTTCCCGCTCGTCGGCGACCCGACCCACCAGCTGACCCGTGCCTTCGGCGTCCACATCGAGGAAGACGGCCTGGCCCTGCGCGGTACGTTCGTGATCAACCCGGAAGGCGTGATCAAGACGATGGAAGTGCACGACAACGCCATCGCCCGCGACGTTTCCGAGACCCTGCGCAAGCTGAAGGCCGCCAAGTTCGTCGCTGAGCATCCCAACGAGGTCTGCCCGGCCAAGTGGAAGGAAGGCGAGAAGACCATCGCGCCGTCGCTCGACCTGGTCGGCAAGATCTGATCCCGACGCACCACCGGTAGCACCCGTAGTAGAAGTACCCGCAGTACCGGGCGGCCCCGCGCCGCCCAAACCCTCGCCCCTCGCTCCGCGAGGCCAGGCGACGCGGCAACCCGAAGTGCCGCGCGGAGCGACCCGGCCCAACCGCCGGGTCCTCCCCCCCGATTTCCGGACCGTGGACGCCGCCGCGACGCTCTCTCCCGCCCCGGCGCCCCGCGGTCCCTTTCCTCCCCCTCCCCCCTTTTGTCAGGAGCCCCGCCCATGCTCGACGCCGACCTCAAGACCCAGTTGAAGGCCTACCTCGAAAAGGTCCAGCAGCCGATCGAGCTGGTCGCATCGCTGGACGACGGCGACAAGTCGAAGGAACTCCAGGCCCTGCTGCTCGACATCGCCTCGCTGTCCGGCAAGGTCGCGTACTCGCCCGACGGCGACGACGCGCGCCGGCCTTCGTTCGCGATCCGCCGCACCGGCACCGACGTCGAGGTACGCTTCGCCGGCCTGCCGATGGGCCACGAGTTCACGTCCCTGGTGCTGGCCCTGCTGCAGGTGGGTGGCCATCCGCCCAAGCTCGGCGCGGACGTGGTCGAACAGATCCGCGGCCTGCAGGGCGACTACCGATTCGAAACCTACTTCTCGCTGTCCTGCCAGAACTGCCCGGATACCGTGCAGGCGCTCAACCTGATGAGCGTGATCAACCCCAACATCCGCCACGTGTCGATCGACGGCGCCCTGTTCCAGGACGAAGTCGAGGCCCGGGAAGTGATGTCCGTGCCGACCGTGCTGCTCGATGGCGAGGTCTTCGACACCGGCCGCATGAGCGTGGAACAGATCCTCGCCCGCCTGGACACCGGTGCGTCCGATCGCGCCGCCGAGCAGATCCAGGCCCGCGACGCGTTCGACGTGCTGGTCGTCGGCGGCGGCCCGGCCGGCGCCGCCGCGGCGGTGTACGCAGCGCGCAAGGGCATCCGCACCGGCGTGGTGGCCGAGCGTTTCGGCGGCCAGGTGCTCGACACCATGGCGATCGAGAACTTCATCTCGGTTCCCTACACCGAGGGCCCCAAGCTGGCGACCGCGCTCGAGCAGCACGTCAAGGAGTACGACGTCGACGTGATGAACCTGCAGCGCGCGAAGGCCCTGGTGCCCGCCGCGCGCCAGGGCGGCCTGGTCGAGGTGCAACTCGAGAACGGCGCGTCGCTGCGCTCGCGCACCGTCGTGCTGTCCACCGGCGCCCGCTGGCGCCAGATGGGCGTGCCCGGCGAGGACGAGTACCGCAACAAGGGCGTGGCCTACTGCCCGCACTGCGACGGCCCGCTGTTCAAGGGCAAGCGCGTGGCGGTCGTCGGCGGCGGCAACTCCGGCGTCGAGGCCGCGATCGACCTGGCCGGCATCGTCGCCCACGTCACCCTCATCGAGTTCGACGGCCAGTTGCGCGCGGACGAAGTCCTGCAGCGCAAGCTGCGCAGCCTCCCGAACGTCGACGTCAAGGTCAACGCGCAGACCACCGAGGTCTTCGGCGACGGCAGGAAGGTCAATGGCCTGCACTACAAGGACCGCGTCTCGGGCGAGTCGCACCGCCTCGACCTGGAGGGCGTGTTCGTGCAGATCGGCCTGCTGCCCAACACCGAGTGGCTCAAGGACACGGTCGCGCTGTCCCCGCGCGGCGAGATCATCATCGACGAGCGCGGCCAGACCTCGGTCCCCGGGGTGTTCGCCGCCGGCGACGCGACCACGGTGCCGTACAAGCAGATCGTGATCGCGATGGGCGCGGGCTCGACCGCCGCGCTCGGCGCCTTCGACCACCTGATCCGGACGTCGGCGCCGGCCGAGGCCGAGGATGCCGAAGAAGCCGTCGCCGCGTGAGGTCCTTCCCGTCCCCGCCACGAGCGGCGGGGACGCGCGCCTGGCCGCGCCGGCCACCCGCCATGCCGTCCAACGGGGTATATAGAGACATGCACGCAGGCTCGCCGGTTCCTTGTTGGCCCTCCCCGTCCCTCGGGGCCTGTCACCACCGGCGCGCGAGCGCAGGCAGGGCGCCGGCATGAACCTGCGCGACCTCAAGTACCTGGTGGCCCTGGCCGAGCACAAGCACTTCGGCCGTGCCGCCGAGGCCAGCTTCGTCAGCCAGCCGACGCTGTCGACGCAGATCCGCAAGCTGGAGGACGAGCTCGGCGTGGCACTGGTCGAGCGGGCGCCGCGGCGGGTGATGCTCACGCCGGTCGGCCACGACATCGCCGAACGCGCCCGCCGCGTGATCGCCGAGGTCGACCAGATGGCCGAGATCGCCCGGCGCAGCCAGGACCCCGAGGCCGGCACGGTGCGCCTGGGCATGTTCCCCACGCTCGGGCCCTACCTGCTGCCGCACGTGGTGCCCGGGCTGCGCGAACGCTTCCCCCGCCTGGAGCTGCTGCTGGTCGAGGAGAAGACCGACCAGATCCTTGCGCGCCTGCGCGATGGCCGCCTCGATGCCGGCCTGCTCGCCCTGCCGATCCACGACGATCAGTTGCACGTCGAACCCCTCTTCGAAGAGCCCTTCATGCTTGCCGTGCCGCGCCAGCATCCGATGGCCGCGCGCGACCACCTGCGGCTGGACGACCTCGACGACCAGCACCTGTTGCTGCTCGAGGAAGGCCACTGCCTGCGCGACCAGGCGCTGGACGTGTGCCGCATGTCCGGCGCGGACGAACGCGATGGCTTCCGCGCCACCAGCCTGGAGACGTTGCGCCAGATGGTGGCGTCGGGGGTGGGCATCACGCTGTTGCCGATGCTCGCGGTGCAACCGCCGATCCCGCCCTCCCCGGGCATCCACCTGCTCAGCTTCGACGGGGAGCCGCCGCATCGCCGGATCGCGATGGTATGGCGCAAGAGTTCGGCGATGGACGCTTTCCTGCGCAAGCTCGCGCGGGAGTTCGCGCAGTTGCCACCGGACCTGCTGCACGCACCCGGCAGCGGCGACGCACCGCCCTCGACCCTCTGATCGCCCGGCGTCACCCGGCTCGATCCGCCCGGGTCGGCGCGTGGGTCCTTGGACGCGTGCGATCGTCCAGGCGGACGAGCCGAGCGACCGGATCAATCGCTCGACCCGCGAACGAAGCGAACAGCGAAGACCGACGCCACGCACAACACCAACGGCACGGTCCCTCGTCACTCGCGACCACTAGGATGAAGGTCCATCTCGAGAGGCAAGCCCATGACCGAACACGACTCGCGCGACGCCCGATTGACCCGCCTTGACCGCGATGTTCGAGGTCTCAAGGTCTACGCCGCGCTGGTGACGGTCGCGCTGGCAGTCATCGTCACCACCGGCGCCCGATCCCCCTTGTCCTTGGACGAAGACGGAGAACTGAACGTCGAGCGCATCAACATCGTCGACCCATCTGGTGTCACGCGCTTGGTGATATCCAATGCCGAACGCTTCCCGTTGCCGCGACTCGGCGGAAAGGAGTACCCGCGGGCGGTGCAGCCCGCCGGGATGGCGTTCTACGACGCCAAGGGCAGCGAACTGGGTGGTCTGGCCATTACCGATGCAAGCATGGGCAAGATATCCGCGCTCGCGTTCGACTATCCGAACTACGACGCCGTGGGCCTGGTCACGCGGGTCGCCGCCGACGGCAGCAGCGCGACCGCGGGCCTCCAGATCAACTCCCGCCCCCCTGCCGATCTCGACGTGATCGAAGCCAGCAAGGTCGTGCAACGTCGGATCGCGATCCTGAACCAGGACGAGGATGCCGAGATCCTGCTGGCCGACCCCGAAGGTCGAGAGCGGATTCGCCTGCGCGTCGATCGCGAGGGCGACGCGCGCATCGAAGTCCTCGATGCGGAGGGCAACGTTACCTTCCGGGCACCCGGCGCGGGCTAGGCGCGGTCTCACGAGAGGTGGTTCACGGCCATAGCGTGGGTGGACCCGAAGGCGAAACCCACCGTCGCGAAATTGCACGCACGACGAGTGATGGGTTTTGCTTCGCGCTACCCATCCTACGAGAGGCGTGGGATCGCGAG
>NZ_VICE01000115.1 GCF_006546775.1 Marilutibacter aestuarii | reverse complement strand
TGCCGCGGGCAGGGGCGGCGCGACGAGTGCGCCGCGCTCGGTACTCGCACGCATGACCGATCGCATGCTTGCGCAGGGCGGCGGCGCGCCGCCGGCCAGCAGCGCCCTGAACCCGAAGATCGTGCAGGCGGTGCAGCTGGGCAATGCCGAGACAGCGGCATACGCGCCCTCCCAGATCGCCACCGGGCCGGACATGATGGTCAGCCAGGCTGCGGGCCTGGTCGCGCAGTCGGCCGCGGCGTACTTCGACGGCGTCAGCAAGCTTGCGCTCGCGAGCCAGGGCGTGCTGCTCAAGGACATGACCGAGAGCCTGGTCAACCAGCAGATCGAGAAAGCCGCCGAGGACGCGCTGGGCGTGCTCGCCACGGACGTCATGATGGGCGCCGCGGCGGCTGTCGCCGCGGCGGCGGGCGCGATGGAAGCCGAGTCGGCGAGCTTCGCGATCGATCGCATCGACCAGAGCATCGCCAGGTACAGCGACCTGCTGTCCAGGCGTTCCGGCAAGGGCTGACCGCGCGCCGGGCAGGGGGCGCGGTCGCCGGTCCGTGCCCTTCCGCGCAAGGAGGACACGGATATGGAAAAGAAGGAAGAAGACCTGCAGGCCCGGGTCCGGGCATTCGCGACGAAGTACCTGGGGCGCGAACTGAAGCCCGGCGAGCATGCGTCGCTCGACGCCCTGGTCGCAGACTGGGCGCGCACCCCCGGCGTTGCGGCCTCGCAGGTCGATGCGACCCTGCGCGAAAGCCGCAGGGCCATGGCCGGCACGCTCGCCAGCGCGGATGCGCTGGCGCGATCGCAACTGGACATGGCCGCCGCGGGTGCCGATGGCGAGGCGCATGCGCTCGCGCGGCTGCTCGACAAGGCCGACGGCCTGGGCGACCTGCGCCCCTCGAAACTCACGCCCACCGCGGTGGGTGCGCAAGGGCACCTGGTGATCGCGCAGATCGCCGATCGCCTGGCGAACCTGGTCAAGCAGGAAGTCGAGGCGCGCTTCCAGGAACACTTCGCGCCCCTGGCCCGGCAGGTCGAGCGCGCGCTTGCCGGACTCGACGCAGCGACGCCGTCCGCTCCTCATCCGAGTCCGTCGCCTCCCGGCGACACGGGTTCCCCGACGACACCGGCACCGGCGTCCGGGGGCGCGCCTGCGCCCACGCGCCGCAGGCGCTGACGCGACCACGGCACGGTTCACAAGCAGGAACCGCGCGCGTTTTTCCCCATGCACGGCGACCGCCGCGCATCCATTTCCAAGGAGTCGAAGAACATGGCATTTCCAACCGCGGTCAACGACCAGATCACCGATGCGGTCACCCAGTCGAACGTCAAGGTGGTGGCCGAGTCGCCGGCCATGGCGATGGGCTCGATCTACCAGACCATGGCGCACTCGACCGGCATCCTCTTCGAGAACGCCGTGTCCTCGCAGCAGCAGCAGAACACCCTCGCCCAGGCCGCGGCCAACCAGGGCGTGATGCAGATCTACAGCCTCGACACCACGGCCGCGGCGGGTGCCTCGGAAAAGGTCGCCCAGACCGGCGTCGCCGACAACCTCACCAGCCTGCTCACCGTGCTCAACGCCTTCAAGTAATCGCAACGCACGGGCGGCCATTGGCCTGAACCGGGCCGCTTGAACGTCATCCCCAAGGCCGGACCGGCCGTTTACCAGGAGAAATCCCATGGCATATCCCACTGCAGTCAACAACCAGATCACCGATGCGGTGACCCAGTCGAACGTCAAGGTCGTGGGTGAATCGCCGGCCATGGCGATGGCCTCGATGTACCAGACCATGGCCCATTCCACCGGCATCCTGTTCGAGAACGCGGTGTCGGCGCAGCAGCAGCAGAACACGCTGTCGCAGGCGGCTGCCAACCAGGGCGTGATGCAGGTCTACAGCCTCGACACCACCGCCGCGGCCGGTGCCACCGAGAAGGTCGCCCAGACCGGCGTGTCCGACAACCTCACCAGCCTGTTGACGGTGCTGCAGGCATTTTCCGGCAGCCGCAAGCCCGAGGGGCTGTAAGACCTCCGGCGCCGGCATGCCCGGCGCCGTTCGCATGCCGGGCACGCGTCGCTCCCGTCCACGGGATGACGGCTTCCGGTCGAAAGGCTATACCTGTGCCACCGCGATATCCGGGACGCCGCTTCGGCAGTGGTGGCGTCCGGCGACAGGAGGAGCGCGGTGGCGCGGACAGGAGTCGGGTCAGCACAAGGAAGGGGATATGGACGCTTCATCGGGCGCAGCTTGTCCTGGCAGGCGGTCGCCGCGGCCGCGCCGCCCGCTCGCGTTGGATGGCGGATGCATGCGTCCACGCCGCGCAGGCGGGCACGGTCCGGGTGGCACGGCGCGTGCGTGAGCCTGTCTCGGCCTGCGGGCAGGAACCCACGGCCACCGGCAGTGACACCCATGCCGGCCGCGCCCGGCTTCTGGCGAGCGCCGCGTTCTTCGAGGGCATGTCCGGCCGCCTGGTGGCGCACGTGGCCAACCATTCGATCGAGCGCCGCCTGGACGACGGCGAGGCGCTGTTCTTCAAGAACGACCCCGGCGACTTCATGGCCATCGTCGTCTCGGGGCGCATCCACAAGACGCTCTACGGCCCCGAGGGCCAGGAGCTGATCATCGACGCGATCGGCGTCGGCGAGAGCGTCGGCGAAACGGCCCTGCTCGACCCGATGCGCCGCAACTTCACCGCGGTCGCGCATGGCCTGACGCGCGTGCTGGTGCTGCCGCGCCGCCACTTCCACCTGCTGCTGCAGGAGCCCGCGCTGCTCGAGCGTGCCTATGCGGTGCTGTGCGCACGCCTGCGGCGCGCGGTGGACTGCCTGGAAACGCTCTGCCTGCATCGCCTCGAGTCGCGGCTGGCGCGCCACCTGCTGTTGAACATCGACGAGGCGCGCTCGGCCACCAGCGGGCACTGCATCGTCACCTTGCCCGCCACCCAGAGCATCCTTGCGGCGATGGTCAACGCGAGCCGCCCGAAGCTCAACGCCCAGTTGCAGGACTGGGACAGGTCGGGACTGATCAGTCGGCGCCACAACGTGCTGCGCATCCACGACATGGAGCGCATCCGCTTCAAGGCACAACTCGGCCGCCTGCAGCCCGCCCCGCGCGCGCGGCTGGGGCCGGGCTGAGCGCAGCGTCAGTCCAGCAACGGCTCCAGTAGCGGCCAGACATGGTCGCGCAGCCGCGGCTGGGCCGATGCAACGGGATGCAGGTTGTCGGCCTGGAAATTGGCGCGATCCCGGGCGATGGGCTCCAGCAGGAAGGGCAGCAGGCTTACGCCATGGGTGTCGGCCAATGCGGTGTAGTTGGCCGCGAAACCCTCGGTGTAGCGCGCGCCGAGGTTGGGCGGCATGCGCATGCCGACCAGCAGCACGCGGGCGCCTGCGGCCTTCGAGGCGCGGATCATGCGGTCGAGGTTCTCGCGCGTCTGCGCCAGCGGCAGCCCGCGCAACCCGTCGTTCGCGCCCAGTTCGATGACCACGACCTCGGGCGAGTGGCGGGCAAGCTCCGCACCGATCCGCGAGGCGCCGCCGGCGGTGGTCTCGCCGCTGATGCTGGCATTGACCACCTTCCAGCCCGGATGGGACTTGGCGATCCGGTCGGCGGTCAGGGCCACCCATCCCTGTGCGCTTGCCAGTCCATGCGCGGCCGACAGCGAGTCGCCCATCACCAGCACGGTGCGTGGCTTGGCGACCGGTTGCGTTGCGGCTCGTGCGGTGGATTGCGCCCAGGCAGGCGCCGCCAGCGAGAGCGCGAGCAGCACCAGGAGCGCGCGCGACCAACCAATGGCCCATTGAAGCGAGCGTCGCGATCCCGCATATCGGGTCAAGGCGTGCGACCCTTGGGTGTCGAACGCGGTCGCAGCGGTCGGGTGTCCCATCGCATGCATGCGGCTTCCTTCATTCATCTGGATAACGTCAGGATCATCATGGCCCACGCCACCGTACCGCAAGCTGAAGTCCGGCCCGCCGCCGCCCTGCAGGTCGATTCGCTCGGCAAGCGGGTGGCCCTGCCCTCGGGCTCCCTGACCATCCTCGACGGCATCGGCTTCGGCATCGACGCCGGCGATACCGTCGCCATCGTCGGTGCGTCGGGGTCCGGCAAGAGCACCCTGCTGTCGCTGATGGCGGGGCTGGACGTGCCCAGCGAGGGCGAGGTACGGCTGGACGGCGAGGCCCTGTCCACGCAGGACGAGGACGGCAGGGCGCGCGTGCGCGGGGACAAGGTCGGCTTCGTGTTCCAGAATTTCCAGTTGTTGCCATCGCTTACCGCGCTGGAGAACGTGATGCTGCCGCTGGAGCTGCGCGGCGATCGCGACGCCGAGTCGCCGGCGCGCCGGATCCTGGGCACCGTGGGCCTGGGCGAGCGGTTGGGCCACTATCCCCGCCAGCTCTCGGGCGGCGAGCAGCAGCGCGTGGCGCTGGCGCGTGCGTTCGTGACGCGGCCGGCCCTGCTGTTCGCCGACGAGCCCACCGGCAACCTGGACACCCATACCGGACAGGCGGTGATCGACCTGCTTTTCGCGCTCAACGCCGACGCCGGCACCACCCTGGTCCTGGTCACCCACGACGACGCCCTGGCGGCACGTTGCCGCCGGCGCCTGCGGCTCGACAGCGGTCGCCTGGTCGCCGATGAAGGGCGCGAGGCACGATGAAGACCTTCGCCCTGGCATGGCGGCAGATGCGCCGCGACCTGCGCGCCGGCGACGTGCGCATCCTGTTCGCGGCCCTGGTGCTGGCGGTCGTCGCGGTGACGTCGGTCGGGCTGGTGACCGATCGCGCCGAGCGCGCGCTCGCGGCCGAGGCCAACCGCCTCCTTGGCGGCGACGCGGTGGTGCGCGCCGATGCGCCCATCGGCGCCGGGATCCGCGACCTGGCTGCGCGCGAGGGCCTGCAACAGGCCGAGACCCTGTCGCTGGACAGCATGGTGACCGTCGGCGACGACGACGACGTGCGCCTGCAACTGAGCCAGTTGCAGGCCCTGGGCGCGGGTTACCCGCTGCGCGGTGGCTTCGTGCTGCGCGCCGCAGACGGCAGCGAGCGTCGGGTCGAAGGCGGGCCTGGCGCGGGCACGGCCTGGCTGAGCCAGGATGGCGCCGCGCGCCTGGACGCCGCCCCCGGCGACATCCTGGGCGTGGGCGACATCGAGCTGCGCCTGGCCGGGATCGTGGTCGAGGAACCCGATGCGTCCATCGACTACTTCAACATCGCGCCCAAGGTCTTCATGAGCCTCGACGACCTGGCCGCGACCGGCCTGGTCCAGGAAGGCAGCCGCATCCGCTATCGCCTGGCGGTGGCGGGCACGCCCTCGGCGGTGGACGCATTCACCACTGCCGTCGAACCCCTGATGGGCCGGGGCCAGCGCCTGCAGACGATCAAGGACGCGCGACCGGAGGTCCGTTCCTCGCTCGACCGCGCGGGCCGGTTCCTGGGCCTCGCGGCGCTGGTCTCGGTGGTGCTGGCGGCGATCGCGGTGGCGATGGCCGCGCGCCGGCACAGCGAGCGCCACCTCTCGGGCAGCGCGGTGATGCGCTGCCTGGGCGCGCAGCAGCGCACCCTGGTGGCGATCCACGTCGGCGAACTCGTGCTCCTGGGCCTGTTCGCCAGCACCCTGGGCGTGCTGCTCGCGTTCGCCCTGCAGGCCGCTGTCGCTGGCTGGCTGGCCGAGGCCCTGCGCATCGACATCCCGGCCGCATCGGCATGGCCCATCCTGCGCGGATATGCCGTGGGCCTGGTGGTGCTGCTCGCCTTCGGCGCACCGCCGGTGCTGGCGCTGCGCCGGGTGTCGGCCCTGCGCGTGCTGCGCCGCGACCTCGATCCGGTCGAACCCGCGGCCTGGCTGGTCGCCGCGTCGGGACTTGGCGGGCTCGCCGCGCTGCTGTGGTGGCAGGCGGGCTCGGCGACGCTGGCCCTGGCCATGCTCGGCGGGCTGCTGGCGACCTTCGCCGCGCTCGCGCTGCTGGCCTGGGGCCTGATCGTGCTGGTGCGCCGCCTGCGCTCGCGGCTGCGCGGCAGCCTGCGTTACGGCCTTGCCAATGTCGGGCGTCATGCCGCCACCAGCATCGCCCAGGTCTCGGCATTGGGCCTGGGCCTGATGGCGCTGCTGCTGCTGACCTTCGTCCGCACCGACCTGCTCGACCGCTGGCAGCTGGCCCTGGCCGAAGATGCGCCGAACCGCTTCATCATCAACGTGCAGGACGACCAGATCGACGCGGTCGGCGCGTTCATCGCCGGGCAGGGGCTCGCGGCGCCGACCCTGCATCCGATGGTGCGCGCGCGCCTGGTGAGCGAGGACGGCGCGCCGGTCAGCGGCGAGGACTATGCCGACCGCGGCGGACGCGCGGAGCGGATGGCCGAGCGGACCTTCAACCTGTCGTCGGCGGCGCGCCTGCGCGACGACAACCGGGTCACCGCCGGACGCTTCTGGACCGGCCGGCCGTCACGGCCCGAGTTGTCGGTGGAGGAAGACTTCGCCGCCGACCTGGGGTGGGCGATCGGCGACCGCATCGGCTTCGACATCGCCGGGCAGACCTTCGAGGGCACCATCACCAGCCTGCGCAGCGTCGACTGGGAGAGCTTCCAGCCCAATTTCTTCGTGCTCGCCTCGCCGGGCGCGCTCGAAGGCTATTCCGCAAGCCACATCACCGCGGTGCGCCTGCCCGGCGGGCATCCGCGCTTCACCGCGGACCTGGTGCGCCAGTTCCCCAACCTGTCGGTGATCGACATCGACGCCGTCCTCGACCAGGTGCGCAGCACCGCCGACCAGGTCTCGATGGTGGTCCGGGTGGTGTTCTACTTCTCGCTGGTCGCCGGGGTGCTGGTGCTGGTGGCCGCGATCAGCGCCAGCCAGGACGAGCGCATGCAGGAGGGCGCGGTGATGCGCGCGCTGGGCGGCAGCCGGCGCCAGTTGCGCTGGGCGCAGGTATCCGAGTTCGCCGCGATCGGCCTGCTGGCCGGCCTGGTGGCGGCGGTGGCGGCGTCGGCCCTGTCCGGCGTGGTCGCGGTGCAGGTGTTCGACCTGCCTTGGCGTCCTGACCTGGGCATGGCGGCATTCGGCGGCGGCGTCGGCATGCTCGCCGCGGTGCTGGCGGGGCTGGCCGCCACCCGCAGGGTGCTCGACGCGCCGCCGTCGGTGACCCTGCGCGAGCTCGACGGGTGAAGCGGGCCGACCGGGCCGGAGCCACGTAGAATCGCGGCATTCCCCGTGTATCCCGACGTATGCCGACCGACCGCCAAGACGATGCCCTGACCACCTTGATGCTGCCGTTCGCCAACGGCCTGCTGGACTGGCCGGAGGCGGGGGGCGCGCTGTTCCTGCGCGCCCGCGACGGCTGGCCACTGCACCGCCAACCGCTACCGGGCCTGGTCTGCGAGCAGGGGTTCCGACCCGAGGCGAAAGCCCTGGCGCATTCAGGCCTGGCGTTGCGCGAGGAAGGGGAGGCGGCCGACCGGCGGTTCCCACTCGTCATGCTGTTGCCGCCGCGCCAGCGCGCCGAATCGCGTGCGCTGATGGCCCGTGCCGTCGCCGCCACCGCGCCGGGCGGCCGCGTGCTCGCCTGCGTGCCCAACAACGAGGGCGCGCGCTCGGCCGAGGACGACCTCAAGCATCTGGTCGGCAAGGTCAGCTCCCTGAGCAAGCACAAGTGCCGCGTGTTCTGGAGCGCGCCGCTCGAAGGCGGCGTCGACGCCGACCTGCTCGCGCGCTGGCGTGACCTGGACGCCCCGCGCCCCGTCCTCGACGGGCGCTTCCACAGCCGTCCCGGCGTCTTCGCCTGGGATCGCGTCGACACCGCCTCGGCGCTGCTGGTCGAGCACCTGCCCGCGGACCTGCGCGGTCGCGCCGCGGACCTGGGGGCCGGCTTCGGTTATCTCTCGCATGCCCTGCTCGGACGCTGCGCCGGCATCTCCGCGCTCGACGTCTTCGAGGCCGAGGCGCGCGCGCTGGCGCTGGCACGACGCAACCTGGCTGACGCGCGCGTGCCGGTGGGCTTCCACTGGCACGACGTCACCGAAGGCCTGCCCGGTCGCTACGACGTCGTGGTCAGCAATCCGCCCTTCCACGGACAGGGGCGCGGCGACCGGCCCGACATCGGGCGCCGGTTCATCCAGGCGGCTGCGCAGGCGCTGGAACCCGGTGGCCGGCTCTGGATGGTCGCCAATCGCCACCTGCCTTACGAGGACGTGCTCGACGCGGCCTTCGGCGAGGTCCGCGTGCACGCCCAGCGCGATGGCTTCAAGGTCATCGAAGGCACCCGCGCGCGCGGCGGCGGGCGTCCGCGGTGAGACTGGTCCGCCTCATCGCCAACCTCGGCTACGGCAGCCGCAAGCAGGTCGCGGCCATGTTCCGCGAGGGCCGGATCACCGACCCCGACGGGGAGGTGCTGTACGCCGACGACAAGGTCGAGCACGCGCAGGTCCGCGTCGACGGCGAACCGCTCGATCCGCCGGCCGGCCTGGTCCTCGCCCTGCACAAGCCCGTCGGCTTCACCTGTTCCACCCGCGACCCCGGCCGCATCGTCTACGACCTGCTGCCGCCGCGTTTCCGACTGCGCTCGCCGGTGCTCTCGACGGTGGGCCGGCTCGACCGCGACACCAGCGGCCTGCTGCTGATGACCGACGACGGCGGCCTCCTGCACCGGATCATCTCGCCGCGGGCACAACTGGCCAAGGTGTACGAGGCTGAACTGGCCGAGCCGCTGCGCGGCGACGAGGCCGCGCTGTTCGCCAGCGGCAGCCTCATGCTCGAGTCGGAGAAGACCCCGCTGGCCCCCGCGGGGTTGGAGGTGCTGGCGCCACGCCGGGCCCGCCTCAGCCTGACCGAGGGCCGCTACCACCAGGTCCGGCGGATGTTCGCGGCGGTGGGCAACCACGTCGAGGCCCTGCACCGCGTGCGCGTCGGCGGCCTGTCGGTCGAGGGCCTGGCGGCGGGTGAGTGGCGCGCGCTCGGCCCCGCCGACCTGGAACGCCTGTTCGGCGAAGCGGCGTGACGACGGGCACCGACACGGCCACTCCCACGCTGCCCGCGATCGGGTTCAGGCCGCAGGCCGTGCTGTTCGACATGGACGGTACCCTGATCGAGAGCGAGCGCCACCTGGCCGAATGCAGCCGCCAGGCCAGCGCCGAGCTCGGGCTGGCGCTGGAGCCCTCGCTGTGGCTGGCGATGATCGGCCTGTCGGAGATGGTGTGCCGGCAGATGCTGCATGCGCGCCTGGACGAGGCGCAGGTCGACGCGCTGCAGTCGCGGACCCTGGCGCTGTACGAACGGCGCGTGGAGGCCGGCCTGCCCTTGCGTCCGGGCGTGCGCGCGATGCTGGACTGGGCCGAGGCCGCCGCCGTTCCGCGCGCGGTGGTGACCTCGACGCGTCGCGAGCGTGCCGAACGCAAGCTGGCCCGGTGCGATCTTCGGCGCTACTTCGAGCACGTGGTCACCGGCTCCGACGTCCGCGAGGCCAAGCCCGCGCCGGACATCTACCTGCTGGCCGCCGATGTCCTGGGCGTCGCCCCGTCGCGCTGCATCGTGCTCGAGGACTCCGTGCCGGGCGTGCGCGCCGCGCTCGCGGCGGGCATGACGCCGATCCAGGTCCCGGACATGGTCGCGCCCGACGCGGATGCACGGCGCCTCGGACACCGCATCGCCGACGACCTGGCGCAGGCACGCCGGGCCGTCGAGGCGGCCTGGGCGCGCCCCGACTGACCCCAGGCGCGGCTCACTCGGCCATCAGCGACCGCCAGCCCTCCAGGCCCAGGGCCTCCAGCGTCGCGATGTTGCGTTCGACGATCACGTCCGGGTCGGGATAGGCCGCGACCGCGCGATCGATGCTGGCCTCGCGCAGCAGGTGCAGGGTGGGGCAGGGCGAACGGTTGGTGTAGTTGCCCATCTCGTCCTCCGCGGTGCCGGCGAAGCGGTAGTCGGGGTGGAAGCTGGCGACCTGCAGTTCCCCCTCCAGGCCCAGCTCGGCGACCCGCGCCTCGGCGAGGCCGAGGAAGTCGTTGAAGTCGTAGAAGTCGCCCAGCACGTGCGGATGCACCAGCAGCGTCGTGTCCACCTGGGCAGGGTCGCTGGCCTGCAGAAGGCGCAGCTCCTCGTCCAGCTGTTCGAGCAGGGCCGCCGGCGTGGTCGCGTCGCTGAGTACGTAGCGGACCTGGCGCTTGGCATGCACGGCCTTGGCGAAGGGGCACAGGTTGAGCCCGATGACCGCCTTCTCCAGCCAGTGGCGGGTCGCCGCGATCGGGTCGTCCGGGCTCATCGTCCTGCCTCAGCCGGGGCGCGCGGCGCGCGTGCCATGTTCAGTCACGGAAGTTGTCGAACTGCAGCGGCTGCTCGAACTCCGCGCCCTTGAGCAGCGCGATCGCCGCCTGCAGGTCGTCGCGCTTCTTGCCGTTGACGCGCAGCTTGTCGCCGTTGATCTGCGAGTCGACCTTGATCTTCGAGCCCTTGAGCGTGGCCTGGATCTTCTTCGCCAGCTCGCGCTCGATGCCCTGCTTGACGGTGACCTTCTGCCGCGCCCCGGCCAGGTTGGTCTCGACCTCGCCGAACTCCAGGCAGCGTGCATCGATGCCGCGCGCGATCAGCCGGGCATTGAGGATGTCGGTCATCTGCTTGAGCTGGAAGTCGCTCGGGGCCGACTGCGTGATCACCGTGTCCTCGAGCGCGAACTTCGCGTCCACGCCCTTGAAGTCGAAGCGCGTGCCCAGCTCGCGGTTGGCCTGGTCCACCGCGTTGGTCAGTTCGTGGCTGTCGACTTCGGAAACGACGTCGAAGGAAGGCATGGGCGGGGCTCCGGGCGGCGTGGCTGGCGCAACAGGGTACCGCAGGCCGCCGCATGGCCCAATCGGGCGTCGGGCCCCATGGGGGGCCACCGGCGCGGTCGCCGCGGATAGACTGGAGCGCCCCGGTCGGCCCGCCCCATGTCCCCGCCAACGCCCTCGATGCCGTGTTCGTGCCGTCCTGTGCCGCGCGCCGCGCGCCCTGCCGGCGCGGCGTCGCGATCGGCATCCCACCGGGCGCCGCGCGCCAAACCCGTGTCCAGCCGACCCGCGGTGTCGACGGTCGCCCGCGCCATCGCCGGGGCGACGCGGGCCGTCCGGCCGTTCGGGGTCCAACGCGCATGAGCGCCGCCGCCTCGAACACCCGCGCGGCCTGGATCATGCTGTTGGCCGTGGCGGCGTTCTCGTTGATGGACGCGGGCCTCAAGAGCCTGGCGGCGGCCTACCCGCCGTTCCAGGTCGCCAGCCTGCGCGGCGCGGCCTCGCTTCCCTTCGTCCTGGCCTGGGCGCTGGCCACCGGCGGCCTGGCTTCGCTGCGCATCCATCGCTGGTCGCTGCACCTGCTGCGCGGCGCCATCGGCGTCGGGATGATGGCCAGCTTCGTCTACGCGCTGGCAAGCCTGCCGCTGTCGACGGCTTATTCGATCTTCTTCGTGGCGCCGCTGGCGATCACCGCCCTGTCGGTGCCCCTGCTGGGAGAGCGTGTCGGCCCCCGGCGCTGGACGGCGATCGCGATCGGCCTGCTCGGCGTGCTGGTGCTGCTGCGACCGCGTGGCGAAGGCTTCGTCAGCCTGGCGGCGCTCGCGGTGCTGGCGGCGGCGCTGGGCTACGCGCTCAGCGCGATCACCGTGCGCATGCTCACGCGCACCGACAGCGTGCAGTCGATCATGGTCTGGTTGCTGGTGATGATCGCGCTCGGCGCGGGCGTCCTGGCCTGGCCGGACTGGCAGCCGATCCGGCTTGAACACGCGTGGACGATCGCCGGCGTCGGCATCGCCGGCGCGCTGGGGCAATACGCGATCACCGAGGCCTTCCGCATCGGCGAGGCATCGGCGATCGCACCGCTGGAATACACCGCCCTGGTCTGGGGCGTGCTGCTCGACCTCGGCCTGTGGGGCGTGTTGCCCGATGCGGTCACCTGGGTCGGCGCGGCGATCATCGTCGCCAGCGGCCTCTACCTGCTGCGTCGCGAACGCCTGCACGCGGAGGCCGGGCATCCGTGAATGACGACGCCCCGCCGGAGCGGGGCGCGTCGGGTCAGGCGGGAACCGGTCATGCCCGGTTCCGTCGGCTCAGAAGCGTGCGCCGATGCCCACGCCCAGGATCACCGGGTTGACCTTGGCCTCGGCGACTTTCTGGCCGTCGATCTCGAGGTCGGAGTTGCCGTTGAGATAGCGCACGTCGGCGCGCGCAAACCAGCTCGGCGACAGCTCCACGTCGACGCCGGCGGTCGCCATCGCGCCCTTGGCGGTCTCCACGCCCAGGCGCTGCCCGGCGAGGCCGCCGCTCGCCTCGACCGACTCGTCGCTGAAGTTCTGCTCGTAGTAGCCCAGGCCGACGAACGGACGCACCAGGCTGTCGGCAGGACGGAAGTGGTACTGGCCGCTCAGCGCGTAGGGCTGCGAATCCACGCTGCCCAGCTTGCCGTTCGCGCCATTGACCCGATGGCCGAAGCGGTTGGCCGCGCCCCAGGCTTCCACGGCGACATGGTCGTTGACGTACCAGCTGGCGCTCAGGGTGGCGGCGTCGCTGCCGTCCATCTCCAGGCGCTGGCTGTCGCCGATCCAGGTGTTCTCGGTGGGTTCGGCCAGGGCGATGCCGCCGACCACGGCGAAACGCTTGCCGGTCGAGGTCTCGGTGGAGAAGGCATCCTGGGCGAAGGCGGTGGGGGCAAGGGCGAGCCCGGCCAGAAGGGCGAGGGAAAGGGTCTTGAATCGCATCGTCAACTCCTTTGTAGAGCTCTGTCGGCTCTTGTCTGGTGGTGCGGGAACCCGGCACGTTGGGGGAGGTGCCGTGCCAGGCAGGCGCACCATATCCATGGCTACATGAACGCGCCTTACCTCGGTGCCCCGCGCCGCAAGTGGGGATTCAGGGAGGTCGACGGCACGTGTGCACGCAACGCCGCCGCTGGCACGGAAAGGGCCCGGTGCCGGACGCGCGCGTCCATACGCGGACAGATGGTTTCAGCTGATACCTACGTCGCGGTTGGCGCATCCGGGCTCTGCCGCCACAATAGGCAATTCCCCATACGGTTACGGCGAGCCCGAACATGGCTGAGTTGAAGGAAGCACGCGTCCCCGACATTGGCGACTACGACGGCGTGCCGGTGATTGAATTGCTGGTGGCGGTGGGCGACACCGTCAGCCAGGACCAGGGCCTGGTGACGCTGGAATCGGACAAGGCGACGATGGAGGTGCCCGCGCCGTTCGCGGGCGTCGTGCGCGAGCTCAAGGTCAAGCTGGGCGATGAACTGGCCGAAGGCAGCGTGGTCGCGCTGATCGAGCCCAGCGAAGGGTCGGAAGCCGC
>NZ_VICE01000114.1 GCF_006546775.1 Marilutibacter aestuarii | reverse complement strand
GGTCGACGCGACCCAGGCCGCGCGGTCGCCGTGCATGCCCAGGGCGGCGAGCGGTGCGCCTTCGGTGGAGGCACCGGGCGCTTCATCCGGGGGACCGCCCGTGTCGCGCCCGCGTGCAAGCGACGGCAGCTGCGCCGGGGCCGGCGGCGTGTCGAGGCCAGCGGCACCTGGCTGGACCGTCCATTCCAACGGCGGCAGTCGCGCCTCGCGCGCCTGGCCGGCCTTGACGTCCCACCAGCCCATCCGCACTCCGGACAGTGAGACGGCGCCGGGCCTGCCCGGCACCAGCGAGAAGCTGCGCGTAACCGTCGCGCGGGGCCGACCATCGACGAAACGCTCGTCGACCTGCGCACGTTCCGGGAAAACCTGCACGCCGTCGATCGGCGGCAGCTCGAGATCCGGCATCTGCGCGCCGGTGGCGCCATCGGCGATGGCCTCGATGGTCAGCGTCGCCGCCAGGCCCTGCCGCAGTTCGGCGGGATTGGCGCGATAGCGAAGCTTGAGATCGTGCAGCGGCAACCAGGGTTGCGGCGCCTGGTCGGGGACCGGCTGCACATGCAGGGTGCGCGGTCCGACCTGGGCGCTCAAGCGCCCGCCGCGCCCGCCGCCGAACATGTCGTCGAACAGGCCGCTGGTGCCGCGCCCCTCGAAGCTGGCCCCGGGCACCTGCAGCGACCCGCTGCGTTCGGGCACCAGCATGAATCGCCGCTCGACCACCTGGTACTGGCGCCCGTTGATCGTCCGCGAATACTGCGCGTCGTCGCCAACGCGCTGGAACGATGCGCCTTCCGGTGCCGGCTGGTCGAGGGTCCCGGAGACGATCGGCACCGCCGAGAACAGGCGCACGACCCAGCCCACCGATTGCTGCACGTAGGGCCGGGTGTCGTCCGGCACGCTTTCGATGAAGAGATCGCCCCGCGCCTGCGCCGGGGACTCGTCGGGCGCCGGGCCGACCACCAGGGTCAGCGGCGCGGTACGCTCGTTGCCCACCGCCAGCGCCGGGATCGTCAACACGCCGTCGCGCAGCGGCCGCAAGGCCACGGCGAAGAGGGTGTAAGACGCGCTCTGGCCGGTGCCGCCGGAGAAGCCGCGCTGGCTGGAATGTCCGCTGAGGCGGAAGTCGCCTTCCAGCGGCGAGTAATCCGGTGCAGACGACAGCAGGCCGGCCTCGATGTTGAGGGTGACGGTCTCGCCGAGCACGATCCGGTCGCGGTCCAGCCATGCCCGCGGCGCAGCGGATGCCGGCGTCGCGAACAGCATCAGCATGAGCCATGCGGCCCAGCACATGCAGGTCCGAGTAGTGGGTGTCATTCGTCCCAGTCTCCCTGTCGACGACGGCGTTCGTGTTCGATCCGGAATTTCTCGCGCAGCAGGCCACCCGGGTCGTCCGGCACGCGGCGCAGCCAGGCTTCGTTGGCGACGCGGCGCTCGCGTTCGGCGGGGGTTTCACCGTCCGGCCCGGCGACCGGCGTTCCGTCTCCGCCCGGCTCGCCTTCGCCCGCCCGCCGTGCCTGCTCCAGCGCCTGCTGCATGCGCTCGCGCTGGGCGGCGTCGGCCGCCGCCTGCTCGGCGGGGCTCTTGCCGTCGGAGGCATCGGGCGTCGACTCCGTTCCCGGGCCCTCGTCGCCATTGTCCAACGACGGCGCCGGACCCTGGGGCGGCTCCTCCCCGCCCCGTTGCCGCGACGCATCCCCTGTGTCGCCGCCCGTGCCTGCCGAGGGTTCGTTGCTGCCCCCATTGCCCGACTGCGGCGAGGGCTTGCCGTCCTGCTTCCCTTCGCCCTGCCCGCCACTGCCCTCGCCGTCCTGCTGCCGCTTCACCGCCGCCTCGACGGCACGCTTGTTGGCGATGGCGTCCTCCATGCCGGGCTCGATCGCCAAGGCGCGGTCGTACGCTTCGATGGCCTGCTGGAACTGCCCTGCCTTCGCCAGCGCGTTGCCCCGGTTGTAGTGGCCGTCTGCCGAACCGACGCGGGCGTAGCCGCTGGCCGCGCGGGCGTAGTCGCCCTGCCGGAAGGCCTCGGCGGCCTCGACCATGCGCTTGTGCTCGACCTGGTCTTCGCGCCGCCACCAGTCGGCGGCCTGCGCGGGCAACACCGGGAGCCCCAGCGCCAGCACCACCACGGCGACGGCCGCGCCCCGTCGGAACGCGAACAGGGCCAGCAACATCAGGGGTGGGACCAGCCAGAAGCCTTCGTCCTGCCAGATGCGACCCGCCTCGCCTTCCCCGCTCACCGCATCACCCGGTGCCGCCGACAGTACCCCGAGGGAGCGCAGGTCGGCCTCGTCGGTCGCGAGGCCGGCATAGCGACCACCTCCCTGCGCGGCGACGGCCTGCAGCCTGGCCGGGTCGAAACCCGCGACGCCGCTATCGCCGTCCGCGGTGCGGTACGCGACCCCTCCAGTCCGGCCAATGCCCAGGACGCTGGTTTCGAAACCGTTCGATCGGGCCTCGGCCGCGGCCTGGGCCGCGTCGGCATCGGCCTGGCCGGCGAGCAGCAGGACCTGGCCGCGCTCGAAGCCGGCCTGGTGCATCAGCCGCGTCGACCAGCGGATCGCCTGGCTGGCGTTCGCGCCATCACGCGGCATGATGCCCGGCGACAGGGCGTCGAGGAACAGGGCCAGGTTGGCCGTGTCCTCGGTCAGGGGTGCCACCGTGTACGCATCGTCGGCATAGACAACGAGGCCGACCGGGCCGTCGCCGCGAAGTTCGAGCAGGCGCCCCAGCTTGGCCTGGGCCTGGGCGAGGCGCGAGGGCGGCGGGTCGGCCGCGGACATGGCGCTGGACAGGTCGAGTGCGATCATCAGCGGTACCTGCCCCCGCCAGAGCGGCTGCTCGACCTGTCGCCAGCTCGGACCGGCCAGCGCGACGATCGCCAGGACATAGCCCAACGCGCCCAGCCACGGGCCTGGCTGGAGGCGGCGTCCGGCGCGTGCCTCGATCAGGTGCGGGAGCAGGTGCGGATCGACGACGCCTTGCCAGACGTTGGCGCGCCGGCGACGCACGACCCAGAACGCGGCCAGCACGGGCAGCGCGAGCAGTGCCCATAGCCACTCGGGCCGGAGCAGGTGCAGGTTGGAGAGGTCGAAGCCCGTCATCGGCGCCACCTGGATGGCCACAGGAAGGCCAGCAGGCCCAGCGACACGGCCAGGCCGAGCGGCCACGCGTAGCGTTCGACGCGCGGGCGAACGGCCGGGCCGGGTCGCTCCACGGGCTCGAGCCGGTCGATCTCCGCATAGATGCCCGCCAGTTGCTCGGTGTCGCGGGCACGGAAGAAACGGCCGCCGGTCTGTTCGGCGATGCGGCGCAGCGTTTCCTCGTCGATCTCGTCGCCCCCCCCGGGCATCGGCAGCTGGAACCCGAACACCGACATCGCCCCGTCGCCGCCGAAAGCCACGGTATGCACGCGGACCCCATGGTCGCGCGCCAGCTGGGCGGCCTTCTCCGGTTCCAGCAGGCCTGCGGTATTGACGCCATCGGTCAGCAGGATCAGGACGCGCTGGCCCTCGGGCTGGTCGCGCAGCCGCTTGACTGCCAGGCCGATGGCATCGCCGATGGCGGTTTCCTGGCCGGCGAGGCCCACCACGCTGTCCTGCAGTTGCTGGCGCACGGACTCGCGGTCGGGGGTCAGCGGCGTCAGGGCGTAGGCGCGCCGACCGAAGACCAGCAGTCCCACGCGATCGCCGCCGCGTCGGTCGAGGAAGTCGGCCAGCACTGCCTTGGCCGCGGTGAGGCGGTCGACGGGCCGCCCGCCCAACTGCATGTCGGGCTCGTCCATGCTGCCGGACAGATCGAGCGCAAGCATCAGGTCGCGCCCGGACTGGGGCGGCTCGACCGCTTCGCCCAGTTGCTGCGGTCGCGAAGCTGCCACGCACAACAGCGCCCAGGCCAGCAACAGCAGCGGGCTGGGGAGACGGCCGCCGCGTCCGCGACCCTGCGCATCGGCCAGGCCGTCCACGCGGTGGAGCCCTGGCATCCGCACCGCGGGCGACGCCGATCGCGAGGCGGGCAGCGCCCACCACGCCAGCAGCGGCAGCGGCAGCGCCCAAAGCCAGCCCGGCCAGGCCAGCACGAAGGCGTTGGGGTCGAGGGCCTCCATGAGCGGAGCGAGGACGCTCATCGCGCCTCCATCCATTCGACGAAACGAAGGCGCGCGGCGCGGGCGACGGCATCCACCTCGGCGGGGTCCGGATCGGGCCTGAAGCTACCGTCCAGCAACAGCTCGCCCAGAGGGCCGGAGAAGCGCGGCGGTTGCACGCCCTTGTCCAGGCAACGCAGCCAGGCTTCACCCTGCAGGTGATCGGCCTCGCGCTCGTGCCGGCGCGCAGCGCGCCGAAGCAGCTCGGAGATTGCCGCCAGGCGCGTGGCGGCGTCTGGTGCCTGGGCCAGGGTCGCGTCGAACAGGCGCTCGATCCGCCGCCGCCGCCGCTTGCGCCACGCGTGCCAGGCCCATGCGGCGCTGCCGCAGGCCAGGAGCAGGCCGGCCAGTACCCACCAGCCTGGCGCGGGGGGCCACCAGCCGGGGGCCGCGGGCTGGTGGATGTCGCGCAGGACGATGGTCGCCAGGCCGCTCATGCTCAGGCCACCTGGGGCCGGGGGCGACCCAGCAGTGGCAACCAGGCATCGCTGGCGTCGGCGGTCGACAGCGCAGCCACGCGCACGCCGCGCGCGGGCAGCTGGGCCAGCGCCGTGGCGACCGGCGCGCCGAAGGACGCGCGCCAGCGCGCACGCACGCGGCTCGCACCCAGGTCGAGCTCCAGTCGCGATGCCCCTTCGGTCCCGGCGCTCAAGGGCAGGACTGCCTTGGGCGGCGAGACTTCAAGCGGATCGACCAGCATCAGCAGGATCACCTCATGGTGCTGCGCCAGCACGGGCCAGCGCTGGGCCGGGGTGTCGGCCACGCTGCCGGCGTCGGCGAGGACGACCAGCCGCGAACCCGGTCGCAACAGGCGTTGCGCATGGTCGAGGGCCATCCCGAGGCCACCGTCGTCGCCGGGCGGACGCGCATACCAGCGCACGAGCGCATCGAGGGTGCGCAGGGCGCCGCGCGTACCGGCGGCCGGGGGCACCGGCGGCTCGTGCACGCTGCCTCGCAATGCCGCGATCCGGTCACCGTCGCGGGCGGCGACCCAGGCAGCGATCGCACCGGCGCGGGCGGCCTGCACCGACTTGAACCGCACGCGCGTGCCGAAGTAGAGGGCCGGCGCGGTATCGCCGACGATCAGGGTCAGGCGTTCGCGTTCAGCCTGGAACATCTTGGTGTGCGCACGCCCCGTGCGCGCGGTGAGCTTCCAGTCGATGTGCCGTGCATCGTCACCGGCGACGTACTCGCGCGACTCGGCATAGTCCATGCCACGCCCGCGCAGGGGCGACAGCGCGGGTCCGGCGATGCCATGGCGTCCGGATTTCGGCGTGCGCCGGGCGCCGGCAAGCGACTTCAGCGCGACGAGCTCGGCCAGGGTCGGAGCGATGCCCTCCCCGGTCGCTTGCGCCTGCGTTGGGCGTACCTGGGCCATCGCCGTCAGGGCAGCGGAACCTGTTCGAGCAGTGCGTCCACCAGCCGCCCGCCATCCCAGCCCTCGGCCGTGGCTTCGTAGCTGGGCAGGACGCGATGGCGGAGCACGTCGGGCGCGACCTTGCGCACGTCGTCGGGCGTCACGTAGTCTCGCCCCGCCAGCCAGGCGTGGGCACGGGCGCAGCGTTCCAGCGCGATCGAGCCGCGGGGGCTGGCGCCCCAGGCGATGCGCCGCCCCAGGCCGGCGTCGTAGCGGGAGGCATCGCGCGATGCGAGGACGATCTCGACCAGATAGCGTTCGACCGCGGGGGCGACGTGCAGGTCAAGGACCGCGGCGCGTGCGTCGAAGACATCGCCAATGGGCATCCTGTCGACGGCCTCGGGTACGGCGCGCATGGCATTGCGGGCCCGGTCGCGGGCCAGGCGCAGGATCTCGGTCTCGGCATCCACTTCCGGATACGCGATCTGCACGTGCATCAGGAATCGATCCAGCTGTGCCTCGGGCAGCGGGAAGGTGCCTTCCTGCTCGATCGGGTTCTGCGTCGCCATGACCAGGAACAGCGCAGGCAACGGATAGGTCGCGCGTCCCACGGTGACCTGGCGCTCGCCCATCGCCTCCAGGAGCGCGGACTGCACCTTCGCCGGCGCCCGGTTGATCTCGTCGGCCAGCAGGATCGGATGGAAGATGGGCCCGGACTGGAACTCGAAGCGGCCATCCTGCGGACGCCACACTTCAGTACCCGTCAGGTCCGCGGGCAGCAGGTCGGGGGTGAACTGGACGCGTGCGAAGTCCGCTTCCAGACGCGAGGCCAATGCGCGGATTGCACTGGTCTTGGCAAGGCCCGGCGCGCCTTCGACCAGGAGATGCCCATCGGCAAGCAGCGCGATCAGCAGGCGCTCGATGAGGGCCGACTGGCCCACGATCTCGGCCGAGAGCGCATCGCGAAGCGCCTTGAAGGCGTCGTGGAGACGTGCCGTCGCGCGCTCGGGCGGTGCAACCGGGGTCGGGGGAGTGCTGTCCATTCGATCCTCGTGTTTCGTCTGTCAACGGGCAGTGACCCAAGGTTTCGACCCGGGGGAAGCCCGTAGGTTCCTCCACGCGCCGGCGACCATTCAGCCAATGCCGGTCGTCCCAGCATTGCACAAACGAAGAGAGGGCCTTGCGGCCCTCTCCACATTTATCGACTGTACCGGGAAGCAGCGGAGCCCGCCCGGCAGGCGACGCCTCAGCGCTGCTCGACCCGCAGCACCTTCGGCGTGACCATGATCAGCAGCTCGGCCTTGTCCTTCTGGCGGCCCTTCTTCTTGAACAGGTTGCCCAGGAAGGGGATGTCACCCAGGAAGGGCACCTTGCTGATGTCGCTGCGGTCGCGGAACTCGTAGACGCCACCGACCACCACCGTCTGGCCGTCCTCGACCAGGATCGCGGTGTTCACTTCGCGCTTGGCGATCTGCGGGACGCTGCCGATGGAGGTATCGGTAAAGCCTTCGACCTCGTCCTTCTTGATGGCCATGTTCAGGAACACGCGGCCGTCATGGGTGATCGTCGGGGTCACCTTCAGCTCGAGCAGCACGTCCTTGAACTGGACGTTCGGGATCGGGATGCTGTTGCCGCCCTGCTGGGGCGAGATGGTGACGTAACCGACTTCCTGGCCCTGGCGGATGACCGCCTCGCGCTGGTTGCTGGTGACGACGCGCGGATTGGAGATCACTTCGCCACGGCCTTCTTCCTGCATCGCCGACAGTTCGACGTCGAGCGCGTAGCCCGCGTTGAGGATCGACAGCGCGACGGAGCCGGCCGGGTTGGTAACGCCCAGGTTGCTCATCAGGCTGCGGGTGACGTCGAAGGTGCGATCGCCATTCATGAGGGCATCGGCACGCGAAGACGCATTCGCACCGGAGGACCCGATGTCACCGCCGAAACCCAGCGAGCTGCGGTCACCATCCTTGCCGGACGCACCGCTCACGCCGAAGCGGGCACCGAGCTCGCGTGCGAACGTATCGGTGGCAATGACCACCCGGGCTTCGATCACGACCTGGTCGACTGGGCGGTCGATGACACGGATCAGCTCGCGCATCTGCACGACCTTCTTCGGAATGTCGCTCACCATGAGGGTGTTGGTGCGCTCGTCCGCCACCAGGCGGCCGCGCGGGGACAGGAAGCCGTTATCGTTGTTGTTGGAACCGCCTTGGCCGCCGCCGCCGCCGCCGCCGCCGCCGACACCCTTGGCCTCGGTCAACGCCTTGAAGATCTGCGCGGCGTTGTGATAGTTGATCTGGATGTACTCGGTGACCAGGTCGACGCGGTTGTCGAGCGCAATGCGCGCGTCTTCCTTGTCCTGCTCGTATTTCGCGATCTCGGCCTGCGGCGCGATCCAGATGACATTGCCACTGCGGCGCTTGTCGAGACCCTTGGCCTGCAACACGATGTCCAGGGCCTGGTCCCACGGCACGTTGATCAGACGAAGGGTGACATTGCCCTGCACCGTGTCGGCGGCGACCACGTTCAGGCCGGACTCTTCGGCGACCAGCTGCAGCACCGTGCGCACGGGCACGTCCTGGAAGTTGAAGGTCACCGGACGGCCGGAGTAGCCGCGGGTCGACGCTGCGCTGCTGGTCGCACCCACGGCGCGGCTGCTGCCCACCGAGCGCTCCGAACCGCCTCCCGAGGTCGACGCAGTCGCCGCGCGGGGCACGATCTCGACGATGTAGTCGCTACCGGTCTGGTAGGCCATCGACTCGAAATTGCCCTTCGTATCCAGGGTCAGCAGGGTGCCGGCGCCGGAGGCGCGTGCATCGATGCGCTCGACCGGCGTGGCAAAGTCGGTCACGTTCAAAGGCCGCTGCAGGCTGGCAGGCAGCTTGGCGTTGCCGACATTGACGGTGACGGTCGAACCCACGCTCCGCAGGTCCGGGCTTGCGCCTTCGCCGCTGAAGCTCAGGATCAGGCGTCCCGCGCCACCCTCCCCGCGCTTGAAGTCGATCTTCGAAACCTCGATCGCCCCGGGCAGTTGCTTGGCCGGGTCGACGTTCGGCGTCGGTGCGACGGCCTGGCCAGCAGCCGGCGCCATCGCGGGTGCCTGCTGTGCGTGGACGGCACTGAAGGCCGCGATAGCGCCCACCGCGATGCCGACACCGGCAGTGCGCAGGAGCATTGAGCGCCGGGCGGGCCGCGGGCTGTTGGCGTTGTTAACGGTCATCGTGCTATCCCCCAAACTCATTGATCTTCCAATGCAACGGACGCCGGACGTTCAAGCCAGCCACCCGCGCCATCCGGCACCAGTTCCACCAGTTCGATGCGGTCTTCATGGACACTGGTCACGCGACCATCGCTCTGTCCCATGTACGCGCCCGGCGTCACCCGGTAGGTCACCTTGTCCGGCGCCATTACCAGGGCGACGATGCCGCTGCCGGCGCCCAGCGTGCCCACCATGTCGAGGCTGTCGAGCGGGAACTGCTCCAGCGTCTGTTTGCGTCGGGACGAATCCGGTCGCGGGCCGCTGCCACCGTCCTGGTCGCGGAACGCGCGACTGAACGGATCGCGCAGGGCCTGCGCGTTGTACTCGAAACTCTCGAACTGCTGCATGACCGGAAGCGGATCCAGCGGGGGCGCGGGACGCGCCTTCACTTCGTCGATCCACTTCTCCAGGTTCGGGGCTTCGCCGGGCGTGCTCGTGATGCCCCGCGAACAGCCCGCCAGGGCGAGCAGCATCAGGCCGGCCGCCACGGCCCGCCCGAGGGGGCGCTTGGTCTGCATTGCGTCACGCATGCTCAGGACCCTCCCTTCTTGTTGTCCTGGCCGGCTCCCGCTTCCTGGATGGCGACTTCGTCCTCATCGAGGTAGCGGTAGGTCTTCACGGTCCCGACCAGCTCCAGCGGGCTGTTGGACGTGATCACTGCGTCCTTGCCGCCACGCGGCTGCAGGGAGATGTCGTGCATGGTCATGATGACTACGCGAGGCAACGAGGCCACGCCGCTGACGAAGGCACCGAACTGGTGGTAGGTCCCCACCATGCGGAGCGCGATCGGCTTCTCGGCGTAGAACTCCTTGGGCTGCTCGGCACCGGGCTGGAACAACTCGTTGTTGATGCCGGTCGCGAGCGCGGTCTGCGAGATGTCGACGATCAGGTCGGGCATCTCGGTCTTGCTCGGCAACTGACGCAGCATCTGCTGGAGCTGCTGTTCCATCTGCGCGAGCTGCTGCTTCAGCGGCTCGAGGTTCGCGGCGCGACCCTGCTTGGTCTCGAACTCGCCACGCAGCTCCGTCTCGGTCCGCTCGAGGCCAGCAAGCTGGTCCTTCTTGTCGCTGACGAAGAGGTACCAGGTCAGGCCAACGATGAGCAGGCCGATGATGATGCAGAAGCCGATCTTGGCCTGCTTCGGCCAGGAGCCCATGTTGTTGAAATCGAGCTCACGCAGGGACATTTTCTTCTGGCTCATGACGCAGCTCCAGTGGCAGGCGCCGCGGCATCAGACCCCTCGGCGTCGGTCGTCCCGGGCTCATCGGCGGGCGGTTCGGTGGCGGCCGGCGCCGCGGCGTCCGAGGTACCGGTCTCGGTGGCGTCGACACCGGTTGCGGCCGCATCTTCGCCAACAGGCGCCAGCAGCGCGGGTTCGCCGGCTTCGCCGGGGTTGCCAGCGTCCTCGGTCACCGCGACAGGCTCGTCCGGAATCCCGTCGCCATCCTCGTCCACCGGCGCATTCGGATTCGCCAGCTGGACCTGGAGGCTGAACTCATAAGGCAGGCCCTTGTCCGTGCCCTTGGCTTCGATGATCGAGAGGTCTGGCTTGGTCATCCAGCCCGAGCTTTCGAGGTTGCGCATGTAGGTACTGACGCGGGAGTTGGACTGCGAACGCCCGGTCAGGGTGAGCGTCTGCGCATCCTGCTTGATCGCGGTCAGGACGACACCGTCGGGGATCGTCCGGACCAGCGAGTCGAACAGGTGCACCATCTGCGAGCGGTTGGCCTGCAGTTCCTCGATCACTTCCTTGCGGGCCAGCAGCTTGCCCTTCTTGCGATCGAGCTCCTCGATCTCGGCGATCTGCTTGTCGACCTGGGCGATCTGGTCCTTGAGGTAGGCGTTGCGCGTGTTCTGGCCGCTGATCTGGCCGTTGTAGTAGCTCACGATGAGGAAGGACACGATGATCGCGGCGAGCGCCGAAAGCGCCGCCATGACACCGAATTCCTTCTGTCGCTGCTTGCGCCGCTCGGCGCGCCACGGGAGCAGATTGATCCTTGCCATCAGTCAAAGCTCCTCAATGCCAGGCCGCAAGCGATCATGAGCGCCGGCGCATCCTGCGCCAGGGCATGTGCCTGGACGCGCGGGCCGAGGGTCATGTTCGCGAGCGGGTTCGCGGTCACGGTCGGAACGCCGAGCTGCTCCTCCACCATCTGGGCGATGCCCGGGATCGAGGCGCAACCGCCGGCCAGGACGATCTGGTCGACGCGGTTGAACTCGCTACCGGCGTAGAAGAACTGCAGGAGCCGGCTGACCTGCTGCGCCGTGGCTTCCTTGAAGGGCTCCAGCACCTCGACCTCGTAGCTCTCGGGCAATCCACCCTGGCGCTTGGCCAGGCCGGCTTCCTCGTAGCTGAGGCTGTAGCGCCGCATGACCTCGTCGGTGAGCTGCTTGCCACCGAAGACGTTCTCGCGGTGGTAGATGCTGCGGCCCTTGCGGATGACGTTGAGCGTCGTCATGGTCGCGCCGATGTCGATCAGCGCCACGAGCCCGTCGCGGGCGGCGCTGAGCTGCTCGGCCATCAGGGCGAAGGCGTTCTCGACCGCGAAGGCCTCGACGTCCATCACCCGCGGGATGAGCCCGCCCAGCTCCAGGGCGGACGCCCGGACCTCGACGTTCTCGGCGCGGGACGCGGCAAGCAGGACCTGGACCGTCTCGCTGGTCCCGGGGGTCGGCCCCAGCACCTCGAAGTCGAGGTTCACTTCCTCGATCGGGTACGGGACGTAATTGACCGCCTCCAGCTCGATCGCCGACTCCATGTCGTCGTCGTCGAGGTCGGCCTGCATCGGGATCACCTTGGTGATCACCGACGAGCCGGCCACGGCGGCGGCGGCATGCCGGGCACGGGTCCCGGAGCGCGCGACGGCCCGCTTGATGGCTTCGCCCACCGCCTCGACTTCGACGAGGTTCTTCTCGACGACGGCGTTCGGGGGCAGAGGTTCAACCGCGTAATGCTCCACGCGATAGCGATTTCCCGACCGAGAAAGCTGCAGGAGCTTTACGGCAGTCGAACTGATATCCACACCGACGAGCGCCGGCTGGCTTTTTGTGATGACACCCACGATTTTCTCCCCATACCACAAGCGCTTACGCGCACTTCGTGTGGCCCCGTCTTAGATAACGGACTTTTGAATGGCTGGCAACCACTTCGTGCGGAAATTGCCCCTCACCGTCACTTTAACCCCGTGTCGATCCTTCTGGAAGCCCGGCTTTTGCCCCGACCGGCGCCTCCCCCCTGGACCCACCCCTGCCGCCCCCGGGGGCGGCACACCTCTTATACTGCCCGTTCTTGAAGACAGAAACCCGGAACCGGATCTAGATGTCACGAATTCGACGCTTGCTGCGCTGGGCGCTGGTCGCCCTGGTGGGCGCAGCGGTGCTGGGCGCCATCGCCCTGGGCACCCTGTACTACGTGATCGTCCCCAAGCTGCCGGATGTGGAGACGCTCCGCACCGTCGAACTGCAGGAGCCCATGTACGTCTATACCCGCGACGGGCGCCTGATGGCGCAGTTCGGGGAGATGCGGCGCTCGCCGGTCACCATCGCCGAGGTCCCCAAGCGCCTGAAGGACGCTTTCATCGCGACCGAGGACGCCCGCTTCTACGAGCACCACGGCGTCGACTACAAGGGCGTGGCCCGGGCCGTGTGGCTGCTGGCGACCACCGACGACAAGCGCGTTCCCGGCGGCTCGACCATCACCCAGCAGGTTGCCCGGCAGTTCTTCCTGGACTCCGAGTACAGCTACATGCGCAAGCTGCGCGAGATGCTGCTGGCGATGCGGATGGAGCGGGAGCTGAGCAAGGACGAGATCCTCGAGCTCTACCTCAACAAGAGCTTTTTCGGGCACCGCAACTACGGCGTCGGCGCGGCGGCACAGTTCTATTACGGCAAGCCGCTGGCCGAGCTCGACCTCGACGAGATGGCCTCGCTCGCGGGCATCCCGAAATTCCCCTCGAGCGGCAACCCGCTCAGCAACCCGGAGCGCGCCCGCGAGCGCCGCGACTACATCCTCCAGCGCATGGGCGACCTGGGCTTCGCCACTGCCACCGAGGTCGCCGCCGCCAAGGCCGTGCCGATGCACGCCGCCCCGCACGAGCCGCCGATCGAGGTGTATGCGCCCTACATCGCCGAGATGGTGCGCCAGGAAATGGTCGCCCGCTTCGGCGCAGAGGCCCTTACCCAGGGCTACAAGGTCACCACCACGATCGACCCGAACCTCCAGGCCGCGGCCGACAAGGCCCTGCGCGACGGCCTGCTGACCTACGACGTCCGCCACGGCTGGCACGGCGTCGAGCAGCACTTCGAACTGGCCCCCGGCGAGGACGCCGCCACCGCCGGCAAGCGCCTGGCCGACATCCCCGCCCAGGCCAACCTGCTGCCGGCCGTGGTCGTGGCCGTTGAAAGCGGCCGTGCCGAACTGGCGCTGAGCGACGGGCGCGTCGTGGAGGTCACCAAGAAGAACAGCTTCGCGTCGCGCGACCCGGCCACGCTGCTCAAGCGCGGCGACCAGGTCCGGCTCCGGGCCACCGTGGAGGCGCCCGAGGCGACCGCGGAGGTGCCGGAAGGCGAAGCGCTGCCCCTGCCGCCCGGGAAGACGAGCTACGCGCTGAGCCAGTTGCCGCGCGCGCAGGCGGCACTGGTTTCGCTGGACCCGTCCAATGGCGCCCTGCGCGCACTTTCGGGCGGCTTCAGCTTCGCCGGCAACGAGTTCAACCGCGCGACCCAGGCGCGCCGCCAGCCCGGTTCGAGCTTCAAGCCATTCATCTACGCCGCGGCGATGGAGCGTGGCTACAACCCGGCCTCGATCGTGCTCGACGCCCCGGTGGTGTTCAAGCAGCGCAACGGCAAGGTCTGGCGACCGCAGAACTCCACCGGCAACTTCGCCGGGCCCATGCGCCTGCGCGAGGCCCTGGTGCAGTCGCGCAACCTGGTGTCGGTGCGCCTGCTCGACGCGATCGGCGTCGACTTCGCCCGCGACTACATCGGCAAGTTCGGCTTCGAGAAGGACCAGCTGCCGCCCAACCTCTCCATGTCGCTGGGTACCGCGTCGCTGACGCCGCTCTCGGTCGCGCGTGGCTACGCGGTCTTCGCCAATGGCGGGTTCCGGGTCGATCCCTGGTTCATCGACACGGTCCGCGACCGCAATGACGCCGTGCTGTTCCAGGAGAATCCGCCCACCGCGTGCCTGAGCTGCAGCGTCAGCGGCCGCACGTCGGCCGCGCGCCATCTCGTCGACGGGTTCAACCTCGGCCCCGCGGCCGCGCCCGCGCCCACGC
>NZ_VICE01000113.1 GCF_006546775.1 Marilutibacter aestuarii | reverse complement strand
TCCCCATTCCCCATTCCCCATTCCCCATTCCCCATTCCCCATTCCCCATTCCCCATTCCCCATTCCCCATTCCCCATTCCCCATTCCCCATTCCCTATTCCCTATTCCCTATTCCCTGCTCCCGCTTTCCCCCCAAGGATGATCCGCGCGTGGCGCTGGTAGCTCCAGTAGGCCCAGGCCCAGTTGATGAGCACGATGAGCCGGTTGCGGAAGCCGATCAGGAACATCACGTGCACGCACAGCCAGAACCACCAGGCCAGCAGGCCCGATAGTCGCAGGCCGTGGACATCGACCACCGCGGCCATGCGCCCGATGGTGGCGAGGTTGCCCATGTCGGTATATCGGAACGCCGGCGTCGCGCTTCCGGCGATGCGCGCGCGGATCGCGCGGGCGACGTGCGCGCCCATCTGTTTGGCGGCCGGCGCGACGCCGGGCACGGGCGTGCCGTCGTCCTGCTGGACGCTGGCGAGGTCGCCGGCGACGAACACGTCCGGGTCGCCGGGCACCGACAGGTCGGACTCGACCTGGACGCGGCCGGCGCGGTCGCGGGGTGCATCGAGCAGGGCACCGAGCGGGGAGGCGGCCACGCCCGCCGCCCACAGCACGGTGCGCGCCGCCACGCGTTCGCCACCGAGCACGTAGCCCCCGGCATCGATCGCCTCGACCGCGCGTCCGGTGGCCACTTCCACCCCGAGTTTCTCCAGCTGCCGCTGCGCCCGCGCCGACAGCGACTCGGGGAAGCTGGCGAGCACCCGCGGGCCGGCTTCGATCAGTCGCACCCGCGCGCCGGCGGGATCGATGTGGCGGAACTCGTCCTTCAGGGTGTGCCGGGCGATCTCCGCCAGGGTGCCGGCCAGCTCGACGCCGGTCGGACCGCCGCCCACGACGGCGAAGTCGAGCCAGGCCGCGCGCTCGGCCGGATCGGTGGCCGCCTCGGCCCGTTCGAAGGCCAGCAGCACCCGTCGGCGGATCGCAAGCGCGTCGTCCAGCGATTTCAGGCCGGGGGCATGCGGCGCCCAGTCGTCGTGGCCGAAGTAGGCGTGGGTGGCGCCGCTGGCCACCACCAGGTAGTCGTAGGCGACGTCGTCGCCGTCGGCCAGGGCGAGCCGGCGCGCGTCGGTATCGATGCCGGTGACCTCGCCCAGGCGCACCTCGACATTGCGTTGCCGGCGCAGGATGTGGCGCAGTGGCGCGGCGATGTCCGGCGCCGAGAGGCCAGCGGTCGCGACCTGGTAGAGCAGCGGCTGGAACAGGTGGTGGTTGCGCCGGTCGACCAGGGTGACGCGGACCTTGTCGCGGGCGAGTGCGCGGGTCGCCCACAGGCCGGCGAAGCCGCCACCGACGACCACGACATGCGGGCGCGCCACCGCGCTCATGCGTGCCCCCGCGCGGCATGTCGGGCCGGCAACGCGGGCAGGTCCCCCGCCGCCCGCGGACGACCGACGACACGGGGGCGCCGGCCCAGGAGGATGGGCAGGCGGTTGAGCCGGGGGCAGTTGTCCTGCCGCAGCAGTTCCCAGTGGCCATAGGAAAACGGCGTGAGGTGCAGCAGGTCGCAGGCATGGCTGGCGATGCGGGCCAGCCAGCCCGGGACCGCCAGCTGCAGCGCGGGGCGCGTGTCGTGCAGGCGACGCATGGCCGCCACGTGCTCGCCCAGCGTGCAGGCATGCAGGCCGCCGAGATCGTGTTCGCGCACCATGCCGGCGCTTGCGGGGGCCCGCACCAGGTTCGCGATCGCCTCGCCCAGGTCGCGCACGTCCAGCACCGCGATGCGCCCGACCGCATCGGCCGGCAGGACCAGCAGCGGCCAGCGGGCCACCCGTCGTACCCAGCGCGCGCCAAAGCCGCCCTCGCCGTCGAGCAGCGAGGGGCGCACGATGTGCCAGTCGGCCCCGCTCGCGCGCAGCGCCGCCTCGCCGTCGCGCTTGGAGCGCAGGAAGCCGCTGCGGACGGGGCCATCGAGCCCGAGCGCCGACACGTGGACCAGGCGCAGCCCGCGTGCGGCGCACGCGGCGGCGAGCGCGGCAGGCGCGCGATGGTGCACCCGATCGTAGGTTTCGCCCCCGCGCGGCCGCAGGATGCCCACGCAGTTGACCACGGTGTCCACGTCGGCCAGCACGTCCCGCCAGGCATCCGGGTCCGTCATGCGCTCCATGCGCAGGCCGCGGAAGGCGGCCGCCGAGCCGCTGGCACGCTGCCGCCGAAGCGGATGTCGGCTGCCGATGCTGACCTGCAGGCCCTGGTCGAGCAGTGCGGCCACCACATGGCGACCGATGAAGCCGGCGCCGCCCAGGACCAGTACATGGCGGGGCGGGGCGGGGCCCGCGTCGGGGAGGGGGGCGATCGGAGCCCGCATGCCTGCGCTTCCTTGTCTGTTATTTCTGTATTGACAGAAATATATGACGAAACTAATCTCCAGCCAAGCCCCCTGGGGTCCCGTGCCCAAGCCTGATGAGCGAATCCGAGTCCCTGTCCCCGATCGCCCGACGCTTCGTCCTGCACTGGGGCGAGATGGGCTCGCGCTGGGGCGTCAATCGCAGCGTCGCGCAGATCCATGCCTTGCTGTTCCTGTCGGCGCGGCCGCTGCATGCCGAGGAGATCAGCCAGGTGCTGGGGGTGGCCCGCTCCAACGTCAGCACCAGCCTGCGCGAGCTGCTCAACTACAACCTGGTGCGTACCGTGCACCGGCTCGGCGACCGCCGCGACCATTTCGAGACCTCCAAGGACGTGTGGACGCTGTTCCGCACCGTGGTCGGCGAGCGCAAGGCGCGCGAGTTCGACCCCACCGTCGCCATGCTTGGCGAGTGCATGGCCTCGCCGGAAATCGCCGACGAACCTCCGGAGGTGCGCGAGCGCATCCGCGACACCCTGGCGATGATGGGCGCGCTGTCGGCCTGGGGCGACGAGATGCTGCGGCTGGAGCCGGCGACCCTGATGAAGGTGATGAAGCTCGGCAGCCGCATCCAAAAGCTGCTGCGCGACGGCTGAGCGGCGAAGGCGTCAGGGAGTCGGCACGCCGTCGCGATCGATCCTCGAGGTGGCGCGGGTGTCGGGCATCGCGATGTAGACCAGCAGCGAGACCGCAATGCACGCCGTCACGTACCAGTAGAAGCCCTGCTCCATCCCTGCCTGCTTGAACCACAGCGCCACGTATTCGGCCGTCCCGCCGAACAGGCACACGGTCAGCGCATAAGGAAGGCCTACGCCAAGCGCGCGGACCTCCACCGGGAACAGTTCGGCCTTCACCACGGCATTGATCGAGGTGTAGCCGCTGACGATCGCCAGCGCGGCGAGGATCAGCCAGAACGCCTGCCCGGCACTGTGCACGTCCTGCAGGCTGGCCAGGATCGGCACCGTGCAGGCGGTCCCCAGCACGCCGAAGGCAATCAGGATCGGGCGCCGGCCGATGCGATCGGACAGCGCGCCGACCAGTGGCTGCATCAGCATGTAGACGAACAGCGTGGACGCATTGAGCAGCGCGGCGGTGCGGCTGTCGAGCCCGGCGCTGTTGACCAGGAACTTGTGCATGTAGGTGGTGTAGGTATAGAACGCCAGCGTCCCGCCCATGGTCAGGCCGATGACGGTCAGCACCGCGCGGGGATGCTGCATGAGGGCGCGCAGCGTGCCCTGCCGGGCCTGGTGGCTGGGTGCGCGCGTGCTTTCGCTGCGCTCGAAGGATTCGGTCTCGAGCATGTTGCGCCGCAGCCAGACGGCACTGATGGCGGCCAGCGCGCCGATCGCGAAGGGAATGCGCCAGCCCCATTCGCGCAGCTGCGCATCGGTCAGGAACACCTGCTGCAGCACGATCAGCACGCCGAGGGCGAGCAGGTGGCCCAGCACCAGGGTCACGTACTGGAAGCTGGACCAGAAGCCGCGATGCTCGCGCGTCGCCATCTCGCTGAGGTAGGTGGACGAGGTGCCGTACTCGCCGCCGACGCTGAGGCCCTGCAGCAGGCGCGCGAACACCAGCAGCGCCGGCGCGGCGACACCGATGCTGGCGTAGCCCGGTGTGAAGGTGATGATCAGCGAGCCGGCGCACATCATCAGCACCGACAGCAACAGCGCGGCCTTGCGCCCGTGGCGGTCCGCGTAGCGGCCGAGCAGCCAGCCGCCCAGGGGCCGCATCAGGAAGCCGACCGCGAAGATCGCCGCGGTCTTGAGCAACTGCGAGGTGCGGTCGCCGTCGGGGAAGAACACATGCGCGAAGTACAGCGAGAACGCGGCGTAGGTGTACCAGTCGTACCACTCGACCAGGTTGCCAACCGAGCCGGAGAAGATGCTGCGCAGCCGTTGGCCGGGCGTCAGCCCGGCGGTGGTTCCGCTCATGCCACCGGGGCGGCCGCGGCGAGTCGCTGGCCGAGCAATGCCTCCAGCCGCACCTGGTCGGCGGCGAAGCGGCGAATGCCGTCGGCGAGCTTGTCGGTGGCCATCGCGTCCTCGTTGTGCGCCCAGCGGAAGCGCGCTTCGTCCAGGCGCGCCGGCGGCGCCTCGCGTGCGCCGTCGTCGACCAGGGCGCGGGCCACGTCGCCGCCGTCGGCGTCCAGCTCGCCGAGCAGGTCGGGCGAAATCGTCAGGCGGTCGCAGCCGGCCAGTGCCAGCACCTGCCCGGTGTTGCGGAAGCTCGCGCCCATCACCACGGTGTCGTAGCCATGGCGCTTGTAGTACTGCCAGATGCGCGTCACCGACTGCACGCCCGGGTCGTCGGCCGGGTCCGCGGGCGGTGCCATGCCGTTGCCGAGGTGCCAATCGAGGATGCGGCCGACGAAGGGCGAGATCAGGAACACGCCCGCCTCGGCGCAGGCGACGGCCTGCGCGAACGAGAACAGCAGGGTGAGGTTGCAGTGGATCCCCTCGCGCTCGAGCCGTTCGGCGGCACGGATGCCCTCCCAGCTCGCCGCGATCTTGATCAGCAGGCGCTCGCGGCCGATGCCGGCCTCGGCATACAGCGCGACCAGCTTGCGCGCCTGCGCGAGCGTGGCCTCGGTGTCGAAGCTCAGCCGGGCGTCGACCTCGGTCGACACCCGGCCCGGGACCAGCTTCAGGATCTCGCCGCCGATCGCCACCGCCAGGCGGTCGCCGGCGTCGGCGATGCGCGTGGCCGCGTCGTCGCCGCGCGCGGCGTCCAGCGCCTGGTCGAGCAGGGGCGCATAGGCCGGCAGGGTGGCGGCCTTGAGCAGCAGCGAGGGATTGGTCGTGGCGTCGAGGGGCTTGAACCGTGCGATCGCTTCGATGTCGCCGGTATCGGCGACCACGGCGGACAGGTCGCGCAGGTGCTGGAGCTTTGAGGTCATCGTCGGGCGTCCGGAACCGGTGGAGGGGTGTATGGACATGGAGGATGACACGTCCTGCACCCGTCCCGCACGGGGCTGCGGTAGTCTCGGGGCCAGATCCCGTCCATGGAGGCCGCATGGCCGAGCCCGAGAAGCGCATCGCCCTGTTGATCGACGCCGACAATGCCCCCGCGTCCAAGATCGACGTGGTGCTGGCCGAGGTCGCGCGCTACGGCGCCGCCAACGTCCGCCGCGCCTACGGCAACTGGAAGAGCCCGGCGATGAAGGGCTGGGAGGCGGTGCTGCACGAGTACGCGATCCGGCCCATCCAGCAGTTCGCCTACAGCAAGGGCAAGAATGCCTCGGACATGGCGATGGTGATCGACGCGATGGACCTGCTGTATGCCGGCCGCCTGGACGCCTTCGCGATCGTCTCCTCCGATGCCGACTTCACCCCGCTGGTGATGCGCATCCTCACCGAAGGCGTGAAGGTCTACGGCTTCGGCGCCCGCCAGACGCCCGAGCCCTTCGTCAACGCCTGCTCGAAGTTCACCTACGTCGAGGCCCTGGGCCAGGCGAGCGGCGCCGACGACAACGGCGGACCCGCCAGCCGGGCGATGTCGGCCAAGGCCCTGCGCAGCGACACCCGCCTGCTGCAGATGCTGCGCAGCGCGGTCGACGCCGCCGCCGAGGACGACGGCTGGGCGCACCTGGGCGCCGTCGGCAGCCAGGTCGGCAACCAGGCCTCGTTCGACCCGCGCAACTACGGCTATCGCAAGCTCAGCGACCTGATCGAAGCGATCGGCCTGTTCGAGGTGAAGCGCCAGAACCAGGTCGTGCTGGTCCGCGACAAGCCCAAGGGCGGCAAGGGCGGCGCCAGGCGCGGCTGAGCCCCTCGACGCCGCCCCGGCCGGCGGCTAGTCTGGCGACGCCCGGCGCAGGAGCGCCGGCGGGGCGTGGCGAAGGCTGGCGGAACAGGGGAACGAAATGCGTTTGAAGGCGATTGCACTGTGCGTGCTGGGGTGCGCGTGGGCGGTATCCACGGCGCGCGCAGGCGTGGACCTGGACGCGTTCCTGCACCGGGACACGTTCGGCACGATCAAGATCTCGCCCGACGGGCGCCACTACGCCGCCACCATGCCCATGGGCGATCGCACCGGCATGGTCATCATCGATCGCAAGGAGCGGAGCTTCGCCTCCAAGGCCACGGGGGGCGCGGGCTCGACGGTGGCGGATTTCTGGTGGATCGACGATGCGCGGGTGGTCATCGCCATGGCCGAGACCGAAGGCAGCGAGGCCATGCCGTACGTGACCGGCGACCTGCACGTGTTCGATGTCGAGGGCAACAAGGCGAGGAACATCTTCGGCCGCCAGGTCGACCCCGGCATGACCGACCGCTACGGGCCCGCCACGCAACGGCGCGACATGGCCACCCTGATCGATCCCCTGGTCGATGCGCCCGGCGAGGTCCTGGTCGCGGTGGCGCCCTTGAACAGCACGCCGCATACCCGCGTCGAGCGGTTGCACATGCAGACCCGGCAGACCCGTGTCGTCGCGACGGCGCCGGTGTCGCGCGCGCATTTCACCGTCGACGCGAGCGCACGCGTGCGCTTCGCCGAAGGCGCCGACGAGCGCAACTACAGCAAGCTGTTCTACCGGGTCGACGACGATGCCGGCTGGCAACTGGTGAACGACGAAAAATCGAGCGGGGAAGTCGTCTCGGCGATCGGCCTGTCCGCCGCGGGCGACGTCGCCTACCTGCGCGTGCAGCAGCGCTCCGGGCCCGATGCGATCGAAGTGCTGGACCTGGCGACGCTCGAGCGCGAGCCGCTGCTGCGCGATGCCCATGTCGATCCGTACGCCGTGCTCTACGATCGCGACGGCCGTACGCCGATCGGCGTGCAGTACATGGACGATGGCGTTCGCAACCGCTTCTTCGACGAAGCCTCGCCGATGGCGCGCACCTATCGCGCGCTGGAGAAGTCGATGCCGGGCTCGGCGATCGACTTCACCTCGTTCAGCCGCGACGGCAACCTCGCCGTGCTGCGCGTGCGCAGCGACCGCGTGCGCGGCGACCATGCGCTGTTCGACATGGCGGCGCGTCGCGCCGACGGCATCTTCCGGTCCCACGAGTGGCTGTCGCCCGAGGATTTGCCGCGGACCGCACGCATCGAACTCCGCGCGCGCGACGGCGTGGCGCTGCAGGGCTACCTGACGCGACCGCCCGGCTGGAAGGCGGGCGCCCTGCCGATGGTGATCGTTCCGCACGGTGGACCCTTTGGCGTCTTCGACGAGTGGACCTACGATGCCGAGACCCAGCTCCTGGCCGCGGCGGGATACGCCGTGCTGCGGGTGAACTTTCGCGGCTCGGGCAACTTCGGGCGGGCCTTCCGGGAACTGGGCGCGCGCGAATGGGGCGGGACCATGCAGGACGACCTCACCGATGCCACCCGGTGGGCGATCGACGAAGGCGTCGCCGACCCGGCGCGCACATGCATCTATGGCGCCAGTTATGGCGGCTATGCCGCACTGATGGGCGTGGCCCGTGAACCCGGCCTGTACCGCTGCGCGGCGGGCTACGTCGGCGTATACGACCTGGAGGCCAAGCATGCGAGCAACTCGCGCTATGCCGACTGGGCCCGGCACTGGTCGAACGATTGGATGGGCACGCGCTCGAGCCTGGAGGCGCGCTCGCCGGTGACGCTGGCCAGCTCGATCAAGGTGCCGGTCTTCCTGGCCGCGGGCGGGGCCGACCCGATCGCCCCGCTCTCGCACAGCAAGCAGATGGAGCGCGCGCTTCGCCGTGCCCACGTCCCCGTGCAGACCCTCTACTACGACAGCGAGGGGCATGGCTTCGTCGACGATGCGCACCGTCGCGAGTTCTACGCGCGCCTTCTCGACTTCCTCGCCGATCACATCGGCGGCGAAAGGGCCGACCCGGCGGGCGTCGCGGAGGCTCAATCGCGGTCGGGCGCGCCCAGCGGGAACAGCGGGCGATAGGGCCGCGCCTCGTCCACCGCCCGGGCGAACGAGGGTCGGGCCAGCAGGCGCCGGCGGTAGGCGTGCACGCGCTCGAAGGCCGGGTCGATCGGGTGCGACCAGTCGGCGTAGAACAGCGCGGGCGCCGCGGCGCAGTCGGCCAGGGTGAAGCGGTCGCCGGTCGCCCATTCGCGGCCCTCCAGCTCGCCGTCCAGCCAGCGATACGCGGTCTCCAGCATGCGGCGCGCGTCGGCGACGCCCATCGGGTCGCGGTCGGATTCGGCGCGCATGCAGTCGAACACCAGCTTCTGCTGCGGCGTCGACACGTAGTTGTCGAAGAAGCGGTCCAGCCGCCGTGCCTCCAGCGCGAGCCCGGCGTCGTCGGGCAGCAGCGCCACCGGCCCGGGATGGTGCAACTGCAGGTACTCGATGATGATCGTCGCCTCCTGCACAACCCGCGCACCATCGCGCAGCAGCGGGAAGCGCCTGATCGGCCACAGCGCCTCGAATTCGCGCACGTTCGACGGATGTTCGGGCGACAGCATGCGGAACTCGAACGGCGTGGCGTTTTCGTACAGGGCGACCAGTGCTTTCTGGCAGTACGACGAGAACGGGTGGGCGTAGAGCTGCAGGGTCATGGACGTGCCTCCGGGGGTATGCCCTGACGACGGGCGGAGCGCGCCCGGATCGACACGCGGGCGCGCCGCGGCGTCAGTACAGGTCGATCGGGTCGACGTCGAGCGACCAGCGCACCTTGCGCGCCTCCGGCGCGGCGTGGATGGCCGGCAAGGCGGCATCGAGCACGGCGTGCAGCTCGCGCCGCGACGCGGCCGACAGCAGCAGCTGCACGCGCTGGTAGCCGGCACGGCGCGGCATGGGCGCGGGGATCGGTCCCTGCACTTCGAACAATCCGTCGCCGGGATCCGGCATGCGGGCCTCGAACGCCACCCGCGCCATGCGCAGGAACGCTTCGGCGACCTCGACCTGGCGCGCCTCCGCGCGCAGCATCGCCATGTGCGAAAAGGGCGGGAATGCGGCCGCTTCGCGCTGCGGGAGCTCGGCGTCGGCGAAGGCGCCGTAGCCGCCGCCCAGCAGGGTTTCCAGCAGGGGATGGCCGGGGTGGTGGGTCTGCAGCAGGACTTCGCCGGGGCGCTCGGCGCGCCCGGCGCGCCCGGCGACCTGGATCAACAGCTGGGCGAGCTTCTCGGGCGCACGGAAGTCGGCGCTGAACAGGCCTTCGTCGATGCCGACCACCGCGACCAGGGTCAGCCCGGCGATGTCGTGGCCCTTGGCCAGCATCTGGGTGCCGACCAGGATGCCGGGCGCATCCCCGAACTCGGCCAGCAGGCGTTCCATGGCATCGCGGCGCTGGGTGCTGCCGCGGTCGATGCGCAGCACCGGGGTGTCGGGGAAGCGCGCCTTGAGCGCGTCCTCGATGCGTTCGGTACCGGCCCCCTGCGGCTGCAGCGCGAGGCCACCGCAGTCCGGGCAGGCGTCGGGCACGCGCTGGCGCGCGCCGCAGTGGTGGCACTGCAGGCGCCGGCCGCCGGCATGCACGGTCATCGGGGTGCCGTGCAGGGGCGTGCTGCAGCGTGGACACTGCGCGCTCCACCCGCAGTCATGGCACAGCAGCACCGGGGCATAGCCGCGGCGGTTCTTGAACACCAGCACCTGGCCGCCTGCCTCGAGGGCCTGCCCGATGGCGGCGAACATTTCCGGCGATACGCCGGCTTCGAGCGGGCGCTTGCGCACGTCGATCACCCGCACCTTCGGCGGGCGGGCGTTGCCGGCGCGCTCGCGCAGGCGCAGGTGCGCGTAGCGGTCGGCGCGCGCGTTGCGCAGCGACTCCAGCGAGGGCGTGGCACTGCCGAGCACGACCGGCACGTCCAGCGCCTTGCCGCGCACCAGGGCGAAGTCGCGGGCGTGGTAGCGGATGCCGTCGAGCTGCTTGAAGCTGCCGTCGTGCTCCTCGTCGATGACGATCAGGCCCGCGTCCGGCAGGGGCAGGAAGATCGCCGAACGCGTGCCCACCACCACGCGGGCCTCGCCGCGCGCGGCCGCCGCCCAGACCCGCGCCCGTTCACCGTCGGCCAGGCCGGAATGCAGTGCGTGCACGGGTACGCCCAGGCGGCTGCGGAAGCGGGCCAGTGTCTGCGGGGTGAGGCCGATCTCCGGGACCAGTACCAGCGCCTGCCGGCCGCGCGCCAGGCAGTCGGCGATCGCATGCAGGTAGACCTCGGTCTTGCCGCTGCCGGTCACGCCGTCCAGCAGGAAGGGGTGGAAGCGGCCGCCGGTGGCGAGGATCGCGTCCACCGCGGCCTGCTGCCCGGCATTGAGCGCGGGTCCGGGCGCCGGCTCGGGGACGAGGGAGGACGACGCGATCGCCACGCGCTCGGCGTAGCCCCGCTGGGCGAGACTGCGCGCGGCGGCACGCCAGCCCTCGACATGACCCGGCGCAGCCGCGTCGTCCAAGCGGTCCTCGTCCACGCCGATGCCCGGGTCGGGTGCGCCAAGGAGGCGGGCGGCCAGGCGCGCCGGCTTGCCCTTGCGAAGGCCGGGCAGGGCCGTGGCCCCGGCCTCGGTCAGCCGCCAGGCCCAGGTCCGGGTGTCGGGCAGCGCCTCGCCGTGCCGCAGCGGGCCTGGCAGGGCGGTGGCGAGGACCTCGCCCAGCGGCGCGTGGGTGTAGCGGGCCAGCCAGCGCAGGGAGGCAAAGAGTTCGTCGCGGAACAACGGGGCGGCGTCGAGCCGCTCGATCACCTGCTTGGGCTCGGCGACCGCGGCCTCCAGCGGTCCGGTCGCGACGACCACCCCGACCTTCTCGCCCGAACGCCCGAACGGGACCCGCACCCGGCAGCCAACCGGGTCGTCCAGGGCCGCGCCGTTGGCGGGCGGCAGGTAGTCGAACAGGCGGGGCAGGGGAACCGGCAGGGCCACCCGCCAGGCCAGGGCGTCCGGTCCGGGGGGCGCGTCGGCGCGGGCGTCGGCGGGGGGCGGGTGCATCGCGCCAGTCTAGGGGAAGCGCCGCTGGGGCGGTCTGGGGTCAGTTGCAGGTCATTGTTGCCTGTCATGTGATGAAAATCACGCAAGTGACCGGATGCAAAGAAGAAATTTCCTTATCCACATCGACTGTGGATAACTCTGTGCATGTCGTGTCGGCAGAGGGGCGTAACGCCGGTGCAATAAGCCTTCACGCCAGCTTGGCGAAAAAATAGCCACCGTATGAATAAGCATTGAAATCAATACGTTAACCGTGAAACATCGGTGACATGAGGCCGCGTGCGGATGGGACGCATGGGTGGGTGACGGTTTTCTTACTGCTGTGCACAACCGATTTGCGGCCAGAACCTCCGTCACACTTGGCGGAGCACGGAATGCGCGATTGTCAAGACTGAATTGGACGGGCCGCTCCGGGGCGCGATCCACCCGCATCCGGCGCCAACGCAGTCACGGAACAGCGCCGCCGGCGGATTTTTTCGAAGGCGCGGGGATCGGTTCCCGGCGGGGCGTGGCTATCATGCGCAGATGCCCCTGTGCCCGCCATGACCCACGTTCCGGAGTCGACCCCGTCGGCCGCCCTGGCCGCGTTCATGCGCGGGGTGGAGCGGCGTGCCGCGGTACTGGCCGAACTGCAGGCCGGCGACGCCGCGGCCGGCGACACGGCGGTGGAAGCGGCCCTGTTTGCCTTCCGCGCCGAAGCCGACCGGCGGCCCATGAGCCAGTGGCCCCTGTGCTTCTGGTCCGGCCTGCTGGCCAATCCGGCGCTGCAGCAGAGAGTGGCCGTGGCGATTCCGCTCGCGGCCAGCGACCGCCTGGCTGAACTGGGCAACGGGCCGCGGGCGGCGGTGCTGTTGCGGCTCGCTGCCGGACTGACCGAAGACGAGGCGGCGCAGGTGCTGGGCGTCACCGTCGCCGGCTACCGCCTGGCGCTGGCCCGGGCCGTTGCCGAGGACGGCAGCGGCATCGGCCAGCAGGAGGCCTGGCAGCGCCTGCGCGACGAGGTGCAGATGCGGATCCGGCTGCTGCCCCCACCGCGGATGTCGCACCTGGCGCGGGTGCGTGAATCGGCCTTGCGCGGCGAGCGTCCCGCCGGCGCGGCTACCCCGGCTGCCCACGGCGCCGATGCTGGGCCGCCGGGAACACGGCAGGCGCGCGGGCCCGCGCGACCCCACGTCGGCCTCAGGCGGCTGTTGTGGGCCCTGCTGACCCTGTGCGTGCTCGCATTCGGCGCGACGTTCTGGTGGCCATTCCCCGGATTCGATCCGCTTGGCCTCTCAAAGGGCTCCTGGGCGCGTTCGGCGCCCGGTGTCGGCGAGGTCCGGGTCGAGCCGCTCGGCGCCGCGGAGGCTGCTGCCTCGCACTACGACGCGACGACGGCCCTGCTGCTGCACCCGGACTTCGACCTGCTCGCCGATCCCCGGGGCGCGGAAGTGGCGACCGCCATGGACTTCTACAGCTGGCTGGTTGCCGACGGCGCGGATACGCCCGACCCGATGCTGCCGCCACTGGAGTTCGATCAGGGGGCGGGCGACCCGCCCGCGGAGACCCCGCCGGGCCCCATCGATGACACGGTCCAGGACGATGCGGCGCTGTAGCGCATCCAGGGGACGGG
>NZ_VICE01000112.1 GCF_006546775.1 Marilutibacter aestuarii | reverse complement strand
TCAGGTTCGGGTTTTGCGGCAACCGGCGGCGCGGGTTCCGCGGCATCGGCATCGAGCACGAGGACCCGGACCTCGACCTGCGGATTGACGCCGGCGGCGACCACGCGGGCGGCCTCGGCGTCCTCGCGGGTCGCATAGGGCCCGATGCGGACGCGGTACAAGGTGCGTTTGTCGGCGCTCTCGATGGTGTCCTGGAAGCCGGGCAGCCCCTTGTCGGCGAGGACCTTGATGACCCGGGCGGCATCCTGGCTGCTGGCATACGTGCCAAAGCCCAGCGCGTAGTCGCCGCCAGCGGTCGTTGCCGGCAGCGCGCCCGCCGGCGCCGGGGTAGCGGCCTCGCGGGTATCGACCGTGGGCAACGCGCCGTCGGTCGGCATGCCGACGGCACCGCCCTCGGGCGTGGCGCCAGGCGTCACCAGCGGCAGCTCCCGGGTCTCGAACCCGCCCTGGGGCGCATCGGGCATGTCCAGCGGGAGGTCGGCCACGCCGCTCTCGGGTGCGGGGCCCTTGATGAGCATGGGCAGGAAGATCACGGCGAGCGCGACCAGGACGATCGCACCGATCAAGCGCTGTTTCAGGGCTGGTTCCATGGGTCTCGCAGGCCGAAGGCGTGTCGCGGCGCGATTATACCCTCGCCAGCGCCGCGACCCGAGGTCCCGGCGGCGCTTCGTTCATCCCGCGCATACCGGGACGGCTTCAGCCCAGCGCCGCCAATGCCGCGGCCGCCGCGTGGAAGGCGCCGAACGCCAGTACCCGGTCGCCGGGCGCCGCTGCCGCCAGCGCCGCATCGAGCGCGGCCGCGACGCTCGCATGGCGCGACGCCTGCCCGGCCGCGGTAGCGACCAGGCGGGCAGCCAGCGCATCGACGGACTGGCCGCGCGGACCGGCATCCTCGAGCCCGGCGAGGTACCAGCGGTCGACCTGCGCTGCCAGCGCCGACACCACCCCGCCCGCGTCCTTGTCGTCGAGCGCCGCGTATACCGCGTGCACGGTGCCCCCCGGTTCGCCCGCCGCGAGGAACTCCGCCAGGGCAGCGGCGGCCTGCGGGTTGTGGCCGACATCGACCAGTACCTCCACGCCTCCGCGTTCGAAGCGCTGCAGGCGGCCGGGGACCGAAGCCGTGGCCACGCCCCGCTCGATGTCGCGTGCGGCCACCGGCAGGTCCAACGCGCGCACGGCGGCGATGGCGACGGCGGCGTTGCGCAACTGCACCGGTGCCGCGAGCGGTGGCAGGGGCAGTTCGAGCTCGCAGCCCACTTCTCGCCACGACCAGGACGCCGCGCCTGCGGCAGGGGCGGCGAAGAAGAAATCGCAGCCCACCCGGATCGCCGGGGCGCCGACGGCGTAGGCATGCCGGAGCACGCTGGAGGGCGGATCGTCGTCGCCGATCACCAGCGGCCTCCAGGCACGCGCGATGCCGGCTTTCTCGCGCCCGATGCTTTCGCGGTCCTCGCCCAGCCAGGCCTGGTGGTCGAGGTCGACGGTGGTGAGCACGGCCACGTCGGGATCGACGATGTTGGTCGCGTCCAGGCGCCCGCCCAGGCCGACCTCGAGGATGGCCAGGTCCAGTCCCGCGCGCGCGAACAGGCACAACGCCGCGAGCGTGCCATGCTCGAAATAGGTCAGCGTCGTCGCGCCACGCGCGGCCTCCACGGCCTCGAAGGCCTCGACGAGTTCGGCATCCGTGGCATCGACGCCGTCGATGCGCACGCGCTCGTTGTAGGCAAGCAGGTGCGGCGACGTGTAGGCACCGACCGAAAGCCCGGCGGCGCGGGCGATCGCCTCGATGAAGGCGACCGTCGACCCCTTGCCATTGGTGCCGGCGACGGTCACCACGCGCGCGGCCGGCTTCGACAGCGCCATGCGGGCGGCCACCTCCGCCACGCGCTCGAGTCCCATGTCGATGGCGCGGGGATGCTGGCGCTCGATGCGCTCCAGCCACTCGGCAAGCGTTGGCACGTTCAACTCCGTGAATCAGAAAGGTGCAGTTCGCAGTCCGGATGGCACCGGGTTCACGGGAATTATGGACGATGCCGCACACATCGGACATCGCGACGCGCGAATGCCGCTGCGCTCACCCGTTCTTTACGCGTATGCCGTCGCCCGCGACCCAGAATCCCCCGTCGGCCTGCCGGCACCTGGATCACCCGGCACCCCAACACAAGGAGCGAATGCCATGCGTATGAAAGTGATGCTCGGACTTGGACTCGTTGTCGCCATTGCCGCGGGCGCGGCCCTCGCGAAACCAAGGAACGGCGAGCTGGGCGTCTACCTGGACCCCAACGGCAACGTGGTCGGCACCTATTCGGTGAGCTGCGACGGCGTCTTCAGCTACAGCGGCACGCGAACCTCGAACGCGGTGGCCAACGGCCAGTTGTTCTGCAACCTGCCCTGAACCCGACCGCGGAAGCCACGCCGGCGCGTGGCTTCCGCCCTCCCGCCGGTGTCCTCAAAGGGCCCGGTGCACCGCTTCGCCGAACAGGGCGGTGTGGTGGCTGCAGTCGTTCAGGCGCACGATGTCCAGGCGCTCGATGCTGTCGCCCTCGAGCAGGTTGAGCGTCGTCGGCGCCTGCCTGAACGTCCACAGGCGCTTGAACGGAATGCCCAGCAGGTGGCACAGGATGACCCGGTTCACGGCGTCGTGCGCGACCACCAGCAACGTGTCATCCACGCCCAGTCCTTCCCCCGCACGCAGCAGTGCAGGCCAGGCGCGGTCGAATACCTGCTGCAGCGACTCGCCGCCCTCGCCCGGCATCTGCACGGTCTCGGGCGCCTCGCGCCAGGCCTGCAGGCGCTTGGGATCGCGCGCGTGGATCTCGCTGGCCAGCAGCCCTTCCCAGTCGCCGTGGCCGATCTCCATCAGGCCCGGGTCGGTCTGCAGCATGCCGGCCCGCCCGTCGAGCGCGAGTTGCGCCGTGTAGCGCGCGCGCGCCAGCGGCGAAGCCACCGCGCGGGTGATGTCGGCATCGCGCAGGCGCTGGCCCAGCGCCCGCGCCTGCGCTTCGCCGACCGGCGACAACGGGATGTCTTCCTGGCCCTGGTAGCGGCCTTCGGCGTTCCACGGCGTCTCCCCGTGGCGGGCGAGCAGGACGCGCATCAGACCTGCCTCAGCGAGAGGATGCCGGGGGTCGCGGCCAGCGCCGCCAGTTCCTCGTCGGTCACCGGCCGGTCGACCGTGATCGCCGCGCGGGCCTGGCCGTCGCCCGCGGCACCGAGCGCGAAGTTGACGATGTTCACGCCGGCGGCGCCAAGCTTGGAGCCGACGGTGCCGATCATGCCCGGGCGGTCCTCGTTGCGCATCAGCAGGACGGGGGCGGCGGGGTCGAACTCGATCTCCACGCCATCCAGGCGCACGACGCGGGGGCCGCGATGCAGGGTGGCCTCGACTTCGCGGGTGCGCTCGTCGCTCTCGATGCGCAGGCGCAGCAGGCGATCGAAGCCATCGCTGTCGCCACCGACCGTCTCGGCCACCGTCAGGCCGCGCGCGGCGGCTTCGTGCAGCGCGTTCACGGGGGTGACGCGACCCGACGCGGTACCCATCAGCGCGGCGACGAGCAGGCGCGTCAGCGGCCGGGTGTCGAGTGCGTCGGTGCGGCCGGCGTAGGTGATGTGCAGGCGCGTCGGCGCCGGGACCAGGCGCGAGGCCAGTCGCCCCAGCGAGGACATCAGCGGCATCCACGGCCCGACCTCGCGCGCCGCTTCGGCGGTGAGCGGCGGCAGGTTGACACAGCCGGCGACCGCGCCGGTGGCGACGAAATCGATGATCTGGCGGGCCAGGATCGTGCTGACCGCCTGTTGGGCTTCACTGGTGGAGGCGCCCAGGTGCGGGGTCAGGATCAGCCGGGGATGGGCGCGCAGCGGCGACTCCGCCTGCAGCGGTTCGGTCACGAAGGTGTCCAGCGCGGCACCGGCGAGATGGTCTTCGTCGAGCAGCTGCAGCAGCGCACCTTCGTCCACCAGGCCACCGCGGGCGGCGTTGATGAGGTAGGCGCCCTTCTTCATCGTGCGCATGCGCGCTTCCGACAGCAGGTGGGTGGTTTCCTTGGTGCGCGGGATGTGCAGGGTGATGATGTCGGCCCAGGCCAGCAGTTCGTCCAGGCTCTTGAGCTTCACGCTGCCCTTGGCGGCCGCGGCGGCCGGCAGGAAGGGATCGTGGGCGGCGACTTCCATGCCGATGCCGGCGGCCTTGCGCGCCACGGTGCTGCCGATGCGCCCCAGGCCGATCACGCCGAGCTTCTTGCCTTCCAGCTCGAACCCGGTCAGGCCAGCCTTCGGCCAGCCGCCGGCCTTCATGCCCGCGTCGGCACGGGGAATGTGCCGCGCCAACGCGAACAGCAGCGAGATCGCGTGCTCGGCGGCCGCCAGGGTGTTGCCGTCGGGTGCGTTCATGACCGCGATGCCACGGGCGGTCGCCGCGTCCACGTCGATCGTGTCGACGCCTGCGCCGGCGCGACCGATCACCTTGAGCTTGTCGGCCTGGGCCAGCGCCTTGGCCGGCACCTTGGTGGCCGAGCGCACGAGGATCGCGTCGAAATCCGCCAGCTTGGCGGCGAGCGCGTCGGGATCCTTGATCGGTTCGGGGGCGACTTCCACCTCCCATCCCGCGTCGCGGAACAGGATCAGACCGTCTTCATGGATGCCATCACAGGCCAGGACTTTCATTGCATGCTCCAGTGGGTAGGGAAACCCGCGGAGTCCACATGCAGCCGGCACTTCGGATGGAAACGCCGCACCGGTCGGTGCGGGGGGGACCTGCGACAGGTTGCAGGTCGGGCATCACTGCCACTGATCGGGAAACGGGGCCGGCTGGCATGGGAATCCGCGATGCCGGCAAGACTAGCAGAGTCCACCCGGCGCGCAACGGTTACCTCCGAAACCACCCCCGGGTCGCCCCCGTGGCGGCACGTGCAGGCGGGCGCCCGGAAGCGTAAGCTCGGGGCATGGAGGCACCGCGGCCATGATCCTGGATTCCATGCTGACCCACAGCCCCGTCCTGCTGTGCGTGGCATCGGGGCTGCTGTTGCTCGGCTATGGCGCGGTCCGCCTGGTGCAGGCCGGCCTGCGCGCGGGGCGACGCTGCCTGGGTGCAGGCAGCACGCCGATCGCCATGTCCAGTCGCGGCTGAATCGCGCGACGCCGAAGCCCTCCGCCCTTCCGCCGAGGATGCCTCGCCCACCCGAACGAAACGGGCCGGCGATGCCGGCCCGTTCCCATGGGTGTCGCCAGGAGCCGGTCAGTCCTTGGCCGGCACCCCGAGCTCGGCGAGGATCTGCGGCGCCGGGAAGACTTCCTGCATGATCCAGCGCATGTAGCGCTGGTCGACGGCGATCATGCGCGTCATCGCGGGATCGAAGACCCAGTTGCTGCTCACCGACTCCCAGTTGCCGTCGAACGCGAGGCCGACGAGCTGGCCGTGGGCGTCCATGACCGGGGACCCGGAGTTGCCACCGGTGATGTCCAGGTCGGAGAGGAAGTTGACCGGCACCGTGCCGAGCGCCTTGTCCTGCAGGCCGCCGTAACGCTTGGCCGCGATGGCGTCGAGCAGGGTCTGCGGAGCGTCGAACGGGGCCTGGCCGGTGGCCTTGGCCGCGACTTCCTCGAGCCGGGTGAACGGCACCTGCTTGCTGCCGTCGACCTTGGTGTAGCCCACCACGTTGCCGAAGGTGATCCGCAGCGAGGAATTGGCGTCGGGATAGACGAACTCGCCTTCGCTTTCCTTGTAGTCGGCCACGGCCTGCAGGTAGACCGGGCGCGCCACCAGCGCATCGCCGGCGCGCACCTTGCCTTCGCGTTCCAGCGCCAGCAGGGTGGGCATGACCGCCACGGCGAGGTCGATCGCCGGGTCCTTGCTCTTCTCGAACGCCGCCCGGTCGGCGGTCATCAGGCCCAGGCGGTACTCGGTGATGCCCAGGTGGGTCTTGGCCAGGCGGTCCAGTGCCCGCTCGATCGCCTGTTCGTCGTTGCCGCCCAGCCAGGCGTCGAGCGCCTCGACGTGCTGGTCGGCGGGCAGCTTCACGTACTCGCGCAGCCAGTAGGCCTGCAGCTCGCGGTCCATCTTCGGGTCGTAGCGACGCTCCATCTGCCGCATGCCGCCCTCGAAGCCGGGCATGTCGCGCTCCTGGTATCCCTGCTCGCGCTCGGCGTCGGGCCGCTCGCGCTCGATCGCCAGGCGATACAGCTGGATCGCCGCCCCGATGGTGCCGGTCCGGCGCAGCTGGCCCAGGACCAGGTCGCGGTCGCGCTGGGCGCGGGCCTGTTCGTCCAGCGCCACCAGGGTGGCATGCGCCTCGAGCGCGGCCTTGCCGTCGTCGCCCTGCTCGCGCAGCCATTCCAGCACCGCCGCTTCACCGGCGTGCTTGGTCGCGGCGGCGTCGATCCGGCGGAAGCCCTCGAGCTGGCCGTCGTAGTTCTTCATCGCGTTCTGCCAGCCGCGGATGGTGCTCGCGTACTTGACCTCGATCGAGGGGTCCTCCTTGCCGGCGGCCTCCACCAGGGCGACCAGCTTCTTGTAGTGGGCGCCGACCGTCGGATAGGCCCAGTTCGCGGTTTCGTCGAATTCCTCGGCCAGGGCATAGCGGGCCGTGCGGCCGGGATATCCGGCGACCATGACGAAATCGCCGGCTTCCAGCGGTCGGCTGGCGATCTTCAACCAGTGCCTGGGCTGGTAGGGCACGTTGCCCTCGGCATAGGCCGCGGGCTTGCCGTCCTTGCCGACATAGGCGCGGTAGAAGGAGAAGTCGCCGGTATGGCGCGGCCACATCCAGTTGTCGATCTCGCCGCCATAGTTGCCGATGCTGCTGGGCGGCGCGTAGACCAGGCGCACGTCCTTGATCTCGAGGTTGCGGAACAGGCGGTAGGTATTGCCGCCGGAGAAGCTGTAAAGGCGGCAGCGGAACCCCTCTTCGGCCTCGCACTGGGCGACGAGCTGCTTCTCGATCCGCTCCAGCGCCTCGGTGCGGCCCAGCGCATCCGGGGCGGCAGCGATGGCGGCCTTCACCCGGGCGGTCACGTCCTGGATGTCGTCGAGCGCGTAGATGCGCGCATTGGGTCCAGCGGAGACCTCGGCGGACGGGGTCGCGGCATTGAAGCCTTCGGCCATCAGGTTGCGCTCGGGCGTCGAGTTCAGCTGGATGGCGCCGTACGCGCAATGGTGGTTGGTGACCACGAGGCCCTGCGGGGACACGAAGCTGGCGGTGCAGCCGCCGAGCGAGACGACCGCGCCCATCGGGTCGCCGGTCAGGTTGGCCAGTTGCTCGGGCTTGAGCTTCAGGCCGGCCTTGCGCAACGGCTTGGCGATTTCCGGCAGTTGCTGCGGTACCCACATGCCCTCGCCCGCCACCGCGGTTCCGACCAGGCCAGTCAACGCGATGGCCGCGGCCAACACCCCATAACGCATGCCCACACTCCTTCTGCTGTTCGACCCGGGAGTGTAGCGGCTGGGCGGGAATCGCGGCCATGTCGAAAGTCAGGCAGGCGGGGGGCGTCACCACGAAAAGAAGGCCCGGCCACGGGGGCCGGGCAACAATGCCGCAGACACGCATTGAAGGTGTCGTCCCGTGCACATCCCATTGCGGGGCGACCCAAGCAGCTCACGGGCGTCGACACGTATGCCCGGCCCCGGGTGCGGATCGCGCTGGACCCGGCGCGCGGGTGCCGGGCCATTGGCGGCGCACCCACCGTGGACTCGCCTGCATTTCGACGGATCGGCGATGACAAAACCTCGTCGCGCCGCTAAAAAGAACTCAATTTTTCTAAAGCTTTCTTCATGCAAGCCATTGATCCGCAGGCAATCCTGAGGATTGGAGCGCGTGCGGCAACGCGCCGGGGCGGTAGTTGCCCGCCCGCCCACTGGCCCGCGCCGCCAGGCGATGGCACAGTCATGGCCCGGGCAAGGGGGCCCACGACTGTCAGGGAACGTGGGGGTGGCGGGCGCGCTTGCCCGCGCCGCCACCGCGCGCACCCCAGCCTTCCGTCGGGTGGGGTCGCCGCAGACGGCTGTCCTGACACGCACTGGGGGTTCGATGCCCGAAGTTCCTGAGACCAGCACGCCGACCTGGCCGCCCCGTGTCCGCTTCCTGCGCATTGGCGAGGTGGTGATCGACCTCGCGTTGCGGCGGGTCAGCCACGGCGACCACGCCACCGAGCTGCCCCAGCGCGTGTTCGACGTGCTCCTGGTGCTCGCGGCAGAGCCGCACGTCCTGCATACGCGACAGGCGCTGCTGGCCCGGGTGTGGGCGGGGGTCATCGTCGAGGACGCCAACCTCTCCCAGAGCGTCAGCGTGCTGCGCAAGGCCCTGGGCGAGCCGCACAAGGCCTGGATCCGGACCCGCTCCAAGCAGGGTTACGTGTTCGAGCCGCCCTTCGACATCGAAGCCCTGGACGCACTGGAGGCCCCCGGAGCGCCCGACGCAGGCGTTGCCGCGGAGGATGGAACCGCGGCCCGCGACGCGGCGACGCCGGTTGCCGCCACCGCGCCCGCCCCGCGGCG
>NZ_VICE01000111.1 GCF_006546775.1 Marilutibacter aestuarii | reverse complement strand
AGCCGGCGGCCGAAGCCGAGGCCCCGGCCGAGGGTGGTTGAGGCGGGCCAAACGGCCCCGGTACGAAAAAGTTTGAAGCGTTCGGCAGGGAAGACGGACGGCGATCAGTCATAATCGCGATGGGGTACGGTCGGTCGTACGGATCCCGGGTCACGGAAGACAGTCAATGCCCAGGTGGCGGAATTGGTAGACGCACTACCTTGAGGTGGTAGCGACTTAGGTCGTGGGGGTTCGAGTCCCCCCTTGGGCACCATTCATTCGGGATCTCCGGCAACACCCGCCTCGCGGGACCCTGCGGGAGCTCCCGGTGGCGCAGCCGCGCCGAGCCAAGCCGCGCTTGCGCGGCCATAGCCGAGAGAACACACGTGCTGGCCGAATACCTGCCGACCCTGCTGTTCCTGATCGTCGCCGGCGGTATCGGCGTCGCCCTGCTCATCGTGGGCAACGTGCTCGGGCCCAAGCGCCCGTCCGCGGAGAAGCTGGCACCCTACGAGTGCGGCTTCGAGGCGTTCGAGGACGCGCGCATGCAGTTCGACGTGCGCTACTACCTCATCGCCATCCAGTTCATCATTTTCGATCTCGAGATCATCTTCATCGTGCCCTGGGCGACGGTCTTCCGCGACCTGGGCATGGTCGGGCTGGTCGAGATGGGCCTGTTCGCCGGCATGCTGCTGCTCGGCTTCGTCTACGTCTGGAAGAAGGGAGCCCTGGAATGGGAGTGAGCGAGACCATCTCCGGACTGATGAACAACCCGCTGCCCGAAGGGCGGCTGGACGACATCCTGCGGCCGGAAGCGGACAACCCGGTGATGCAGCAGGGCTATGTCACCACCAGCATGGATGCGCTGTGGAACTGGGCGCGCACCGGCTCGATGTGGCCGATGACCTTCGGCCTGGCCTGCTGCGCCGTGGAGATGATGCACGCCGGCGCCGCGCGCCTGGACCTCGATCGCTACGGCGTCGTGTTCCGGCCCTCGCCGCGCCAGTCGGACGTGATGATCGTCGCCGGCACCCTGGTCAACAAGATGGCCCCGGCGTTGCGCAAGGTCTACGACCAGATGCCCGACCCCAAGTGGGTCATCTCGATGGGCAGCTGCGCCAACGGCGGCGGTTACTACCACTATTCCTATTCCGTGGTGCGCGGCTGCGACCGGATCGTCCCGGTCGACGTGTACGTGCCGGGCTGCCCGCCGACCGCCGAAGCGCTGGTCTACGGCATCCTCCAGTTGCAGCGGAAGATCCGCCGCGGCACCAATTTCGGCGACAACAAGCAGGGTATCCGCTGACATGGGCGAGAGGGTGACCGATTTCGTCGAGCGCCTGCGGGCGCGTTTCGCCGAAGCGGCGGTATCCGTCGCCGAGCCCCGCGGCGAGGTGACCGTCGACGTCGCCGCCGCGGACTGGTTCCAGACCGCCGTGGCCCTGCGCGACGAGTTCGGTTTCGAGCAGCTCGTCGACGTCAGCGGCGTGGACTACCTCAGCTACGGCAGCGACGAGTGGGACACGGACGTGTCTTCGGAAGGGTTCTCGCGCGGCGTGGAAGGCAAGAGCGCCGGGCGTTTCGCCTGGGGCGAGTCGCCCAACGGCGCCGCGGCGCTCCCCGAGCACCGCTTCGCGGCCGTCGCCCACCTGCTGTCGGTGGCGCACAACCTGCGCGTGCGCCTGCGCACCTTCGCCGAGAACGACGACCTGCCGGTGGTCGCCTCGCTGACCCCCGTGTGGCCGGGTGCCAACTGGTTCGAGCGCGAAGCCTTCGACCTCTACGGCATCCTCTTCGAGGGGCACCCCGACCTGCGCCGGATCCTCACCGACTACGGTTTCGTCGGCCATCCGTTCCGCAAGGACTTCCCGCTGATCGGCAACGTCGAAGTGCGTTACGACGCCGAGCGCAAGCGCGTGGTCTACGAGCCGGTCTCGATCGAACCGCGCGTCGGCGTGCCGCGCGTGATCCGCGACGATGCCCGCTACCAGACCGCCGTCGGCGAAGCCGCCCAGCGCGCGGAGGTGAAGAAATGAGCGCCGTGACCGTGCCCAACGCAAACACCTCGGGCCTGAACAACGCCGAGATCCGCAACTACACCTTCAACTTCGGCCCGCAGCACCCGGCCGCGCACGGCGTGTTGCGCCTGATCCTGGAGATGGACGGCGAGGTCGTGCAACGTGCCGATCCGCACATCGGCCTGCTGCACCGCGGCACCGAGAAGCTGGCGGAGTCCAAGCCGTTCAACCAGTCGATCGGCTACATGGACCGCCTGGATTACGTGTCGATGATGTGCAACGAGCACGCCTACGTGCGTGCCATCGAGACCCTGCTGGGGATCGAGGCGCCCGAACGCGCGCAGTACATCCGCACCCTGTTCGACGAGATCACCCGCATCCTCAACCACCTGATGTGGATCGGCTCCAACGCCCTGGACCTGGGCGCGATGGCCGTGTTCCTGTACGCGTTCCGCGAGCGCGAGGAACTGATGGACTGCTACGAGGCGGTGTCCGGCGCGCGCATGCACGCCGCCTACTACCGACCCGGCGGCGTGTACCGCGACCTGCCTTCGCAGATGCCGCGCTACAAGGAGTCGCCGTGGCGCAAGGGCGCGAAGTTGGCGCGCTTCAACGCCTGGCGCGAAGGCTCCATGCTCGATTACCTGGACGCGTTCGCCGACGATTTCCCGTCGCGCGTGGACGAGTACGAGACCCTGCTCACCAACAACCGCATCTGGAAGCAGCGCACCGTGGGCGTGGGCGTGATCCCGCCCGAGCAGGCGCTGGCCTGGGGCATGACCGGCCCGATGATCCGCGGTTCGGGCATCGCCTGGGACCTGCGCAAGAAGCAGCCGTACGCCAAGTACGCCGAGGTCGACTTCGACATCCCGGTCGGCGTCAACGGCGACTGCTACGACCGCTACCTCGTCCGCGTGGCCGAGATGCGCGAATCCACCCGCATCATCAAGCAGTGCGTGGCGTGGCTGAAGGCCAACCCGGGGCCGGTGATCGTCGACAACTTCAAGGTCGCGCCGCCCAAGCGCGAAGGCATGAAGGACGACATGGAAGCGCTGATCCACCACTTCAAGCTGTTCTCGGAAGGCTATTGCGTGCCGGCGGGCGAGACCTACGCCGCGGTCGAGGCGCCCAAGGGCGAGTTCGGCTGCTACCTGGTGTCCGATGGCGCCAACAAGCCGTTCCGCGTGAAGCTGCGCGCGCCGGGGTTCGCCCACCTGTCGTCGATGGACGAGGTGGTCAAGGGCCACATGCTGGCCGACGTGGTGGCGATGATCGGCACCTACGACATCGTGTTCGGCGAGATCGATCGATGAAAGGCCGTGATTGGGGATTGGTGATGGGTGATTCGCGAAGGCGGCGCACGCTCGTGTCCGCCGTCGCTTCCTGTCCCGTCGCCGGCTTCTTCCAATCACGAATCACGAACAGCGAATTGCAGCTCCCATGAAAGCGACCGGAAATTTCGAGGCTTGCCAGCACGTCGACCCGATGGTCGCGCTGTCGGACAAGACCCGTGCACACATCGACCACTGGCTGGCCAAGTTCCCGCCGGATCGCAAGCGCTCGGCCGTGCTGCAGGGCCTGCATGCGGCGCAGGAGCAGAACGAAGGCTGGCTGTCGGACGAGCTGATCGCGGCGGTGGCCAAGTACCTGGGCCTGCCCCCCGTGTGGGCCTACGAGGTCGCGAGCTTCTACTCGATGTTCGAGACCGAGAAGGTCGGCCGCAACAACGTCGCCTTCTGCACCAACATCAGCTGCTGGCTCAACGGCGCCGAGGACCTGGTCCGGCACGCCGAGAAGAAGCTCGGCTGCAAGCTCGGCGAATCGACCGCCGACGGGCGCGTGTTCCTCAAGCGCGAGGAAGAGTGCCTGGCGGCGTGCTGCGGCGCACCGGTGGTCGTGATCAATGGCCATTACCACGAGAAGCTCGATCCGGCCAAGGTCGACGAGCTCCTGGACGGACTGGAGTAAGGCGGAGGCAATGGCGCATCACGACTATTCCAAAGGTTACGGCCCGGTCGGTCCTGCCCCGCAGGAGCACAGCGTCGTCTACACGACGCTGCACTACGACACGCCCTGGTCCTACGAGAACTACCTCAAGACCGGTGGTTACGCCGCGCTGCGCAAGATCCTCACCGAGAAGATCCCGCAGGCCGACGTCATCGAGATGGTCAAGCAGTCCGGCCTGCGTGGCCGCGGCGGCGCGGGCTTCCCGACCGGCCTGAAGTGGAGCTTCATGCCCAAGGGCAGCGAAACCCAGAAATACATCCTGTGCAACTCGGACGAGTCCGAGCCGGGCACCGCCAAGGATCGCGACATCCTGCGCTACAACCCGCACGCGGTGGTCGAGGGCATGGCGATCGCCTGCTACGCGACCGGCTCGACGGTGGCGTACAACTACCTGCGCGGCGAGTTCCACCACGAACCCTTCGAGCACTTCGAGCAGGCGTTGAAGGAAGCCTACGAGCACGGCTGGCTCGGCAAGGACGTGCTCGGCAGCGGCGTGGACATCGACATTTACGGTGCGCTGGGCGCCGGCGCGTACATCTGCGGCGAGGAAACCGCCCTGATGGAATCGCTGGAAGGCAAGAAGGGCCAGCCGCGCTACAAGCCGCCGTTCCCGGCCAACTTCGGACTCTTCGGCAAGCCGACGACGATCAACAACACCGAGACCTATGCCTCGGTGCCCGCGATCGTGCGCAACGGGCCGGAGTGGTTCCTCAACCTGGGCAAGCCCAACAACGGGGGCGCCAAGGTGTTCTCGGTCTCGGGCCACGTCGCCCGCCCGGGCAACTACGAGATCCGCCTGGGCACCTCGTTCGCCGACCTGCTCGAGATGGCCGGCGGCATGCGCCCGGGCCGGACGCTGAAGGCGGTGATCCCCGGTGGCTCCTCGATGCCGGTACTGCCGGGCGAGGTGATGATGGGGCTGACCATGGACTACGACTCGATCCAGAAAGCGGGCTCCGGCCTGGGTTCGGGCGCGGTCGTGGTGATGGACGACAGCGCCTGCATGGTGCGCGCCTGCCAGCGCATCGCGCGCTTCTACTTCAAGGAAAGCTGCGGGCAGTGCACGCCGTGCCGCGAAGGCACCGGCTGGATGTACCGCATGCTGACGCGCATCGTCGAGAAGCAGGCGACGCTCGAGGACCTGGAGATGTTGCGCTCGGCCGCGGGCCAGATCGAGGGCCACACCATCTGTGCCTTCGGCGAGGCCGCCGCCTGGCCGGTGCAGGGCTTCCTGCGCCACTACTGGAACGAGTTCGAGTACGCCATCGTGAACAAGCGTTTCCTGGTCGACGACCAGGCCACGGGCACCGTGGAGAAGGCCGCATGAGCGCGCAGCCCGCCAACCCCAACGTCCCGCCCGACCACGTCACCATCGAGATCGACGGCGTCGAGATGTTCGCGCCGAAGGGTTCGATGGTCATCCAGGCCGCCGACAAGGCCGGCATCCCGATCCCGCGTTTCTGCTACCACGACAAGCTGTCGATCGCGGCGAACTGCCGCATGTGCCTGGTCGACGCGGAGATGGGCGGTCGCCCGTCGCCGAAGCCGCTGCCGGCCTGCGCGACGCCCGTCGCCGACGGCATGAAGGTCTTCACCCGCAACGAGAAGGCACTCAAGTCGCAGCGCAACGTCATGGAGTTCCTGCTGGTCAACCACCCGCTGGACTGCCCGATCTGCGACCAGGGCGGCGAGTGCGAGCTCCAGGACCTGTCGATGGGCTACGGCCGCTCGGTGAGCCGTTTCGTCGAGCGCAAGCGCGTGGTGCCGGACGAGGACATGGGGCCGCTGGTCGCCACCGAGATGACCCGCTGCATCCAGTGCACCCGCTGCGTGCGCTTCACCGCGGAGATCGCCGGCACCTACGAGCTGGGCGGCATGAGCCGTGGCGAGAACCTGCAGATCGGCACCTACGACGGCAAGCCGCTGACCACCGAGCTGTCGGGCAACGTGATCGACGTGTGCCCCGTCGGCGCGCTGACCAACAAGGTGTTCCAGTTCAAGGCCCGTCCCTGGGAGCTGACCGCGCGCGAGTCGCTGGGTTACCACGACGCCCTGGGCAGCAACCTGTACCTGCACGTGCGCCGCGGCGACGTGCTGCGCGCGGTGCCGCGCGACAACGACGACGTCAACGAGTGCTGGCTCTCGGACCGCGACCGGTACTCGCACCAGGGCCTGTACGCCGCCGATCGCGCGACGGCCCCGATGCTCAAGGTCGACGGCCAGTGGCGCGAGGCCGGCTGGGACGAGGCCCTGGCGCGCGCGGTCGCGATCCTGCGTGAAAACGGCGCCGACAACCTGGGCATGCTGGTCCACCCGGCCACCTCGAACGAGGAGGGCGAGCTGCTGGCCCGCCTGGCCGAAGCGCTGGGCACCGGCAACCTCGACCATCGCATCAGCCAGTCCGACCTGACCGACGCCGCGGTGGCCGAAGCCTTCGCGATGCCGGTCGCCGCGCTGGAGGAGGCCGACCTCGTCGTCATCGTCGGCAGCCACCTGCGCCACGAGCTGCCGCTGGTGCACCAGCGCGTGCGCAAGGCATGGCGCAAGGGCGCACGCGTGGTGGTCGTCAACCCGGTCGACTTCGACTTCGCCTTCGACATCGCCGACAAGCGCATCGTGCCGCCCTCGGCGATCGCCGCTGCGCTGGACGACGCCGGACTGGCCCAGGCGCTGGGCGAGGCGAAGCACGCCGCGATCATCGTCGGTGCGCTGGCCGAGAACAGCCTGCATGCCGCCGCGATCCGCAAGGCGGCGGCCGGCCTGGCCGCGAACAGCGGCGCCCGACTGTGCCGCATCCCCCAGGGCGCCAACGCGCTCGGGCTTGCCGATGCGGGCGTGCTGCCGAGCTCGCGCGACGCCAAGTCCATGCTCGCCGAGCCGCGTGCGGCCTATGTCATCTACGGCATCGAGCCGGGCCTGGACTTCGCTTCGGCCGGCAATGCGATGAAGGCCCTGTCCGCCGCCCAGGTGGTCGCGTTCAGCCAGTTCGCCTGCCAGTCCACGCTGGCCGTGGCCGACGTGATCCTGCCGATCGGGGCGTTGCCCGAGATCGACGCCACCCTGACCAACCTGGAGGGTCGCCGGCAGGTGACCCAGGCCGGCGGCAAGCTGCCGGGTGAAGCGCGCGCCGGCTGGCGCGTGCTGCGCGCCCTGGGTGGCGCGCTGCAGGCACCGGGCTTCGAGTTCACCGACCTGGCCGGCCTGCGCTCGGGCATGGTCGCGCGCAATGTCGCGCCGGTGGCCGGGCTGGCGCCCTACCTGTCCAACGAAGGGCTGGAAGTGGTGGCGTCCACCGGCATCTACCGCAGCGATGCGGTCGTGCGTCGCGCGCCCGCGCTGCAGGCCCATCCGCTCAATGGCGGTCCGTCGGCGCGGCTCAACCCGGCCGATGCCTCGGCGCTGGGCCTCGACGACGGAGCGATGGGCAAGTTCACCGCCACCGCCGGCACCGCCACCCTGCCGGTGTCGGTCGACGCGCGCGTCACCCCCGGCACGGTGCTGATCGAAGCCGGGCACGGTGCGACCGCGCCGCTCGGACATGGCCGCGTCAACGCGGGGAGGGCCTGATCATGCTGGCAAGCTACGTCGACCCGATCCATGCATGGTTCGCGTCCCTGGGCACCTTCGGTATGCTCGCCTGGATCGTGCTCAAGATCCTGCTGATCGCCATGCCGGTGATCATCACCGTGGCCTTCTACGTGGTGTGGGAGCGCAAGCTCATTGGCTGGATGCATGTCCGCCATGGGCCGATGTACGTGGGCATGGGCATCTTCCAGGCCTTCGCCGACGTGTTCAAGCTGCTGTTCAAGGAGGTCATCCAGCCCACCCGGGCCGAGCCCTTCCTGTACAAGTTCGCGCCGCTGCTGACGCTCGCACCGGCCTTCGCCGCCTGGGCGGTGGTGCCCTTCGACGCGAAGCTCGTGCTTTCCAATGCCAACGCCGGCCTGCTCTACCTGCTGGCGATGACCTCGCTGGGCGTCTACGGCATCATCCTGGCGGGCTGGGCGTCCAACTCCAAGTACGCCTTCCTCGGCGCCATGCGCGCCGCCGCGCAGGTGGTCTCCTATGAGATCGCCATGGGCTTCGCGATGGTCGGCGTCATGGTGTCGGCCGGCAGCCTCAACCTCAGCCAGATCGTGATGGCGCAGTCGGGCAACGCCGGCCTGTTCGAGTGGTTCTGGCTGCCGCTGCTGCCGCTGTTCGTCGTCTACTTCATCTCCGGCGTCGCCGAGACCAACCGCGCGCCGTTCGACGTGGTGGAAGGCGAGTCGGAGATCGTGGCCGGCCACATGGTCGAGTATTCGGGCTCGGCGTTCGCGCTGTTCTTCCTGGCCGAATACGCCAACATGATCCTGATCAGCTTCCTGACCGCGATCTTCTTCCTCGGCGGCTGGCTGAGCCCGTTCCAGGGCCTGGGCATCCCGTTCCTGTCGGTCGACGGCTGGTGGTGGCTGCTGGCCAAGGTGTTCTTCTTCGCCAGCTGCTTCATCTGGTTCCGGGCGTCCTTCCCGCGCTACCGCTACGACCAGATCATGCGGCTGGGCTGGAAGGTGTTCATTCCGATCACGATCGCCTGGATCTGCGTGACCGCACTGATGGCGTACTTTGGCGTGTTCGAGCCGGGGCAATAAGGCAGAGGCATGAATCGAATCGTTTCCTACTTCAAGAGCCTCCTGCTCCTCGAGCTGCTGCAAGGGCTTGGACTGACGTTCAAGTACCTGTTCCGGCCGAAGTACACGTTGATGTACCCGATGGAGAAGACGCCGCAGTCGCCGCGCTTCCGCGGCATCCACGCCCTGCGTCGCTATCCGAACGGCGAGGAGCGCTGCATCGCGTGCAAGCTGTGCGAGGCGGTCTGCCCCGCGCTGGCGATCACCATCGACTCGGAGAAGCGCGAGGACGGCACACGCCGCACCACGCGCTACGATATCGACCTGTTCAAGTGCATCTTCTGCGGGTTCTGCGAGGAATCCTGCCCGGTGGACTCGATCGTCGAGACGCACATCCACGAATACCACTTCGACCAGCGCGGACAGAACATCGTCACCAAGCCGCAGCTGCTGGCGATCGGCGACCGGCTCGAGGCCGAGATCGCCGAGCGCCGCGCTGCCGACGCGCCCTTCCGCTGAGTGCATGGCATGGATCTCGTAACTATCGCCTTCTACCTGTTCGCCTCCGCCGCCGTGCTGTCGGCGCTGGCGGTCATCACGATGAAGAACCCGGTCCACGCCGTGCTCTCGCTGGTGCTGACCTTCTTCTCCGTGGCCTGCGTGTGGATCATCGGCGGCGCCGAGTTCCTCGGGGTCGCGTTGATCCTGGTCTACGTCGGCGCGGTGATGGTGCTGTTCCTGTTCGTGGTGATGATGCTCGACATCGACGTCGCGCCGCTGCGCGAGGGCTTCGTCCGGTTCCTTCCGGTGGGCCTCGTGGTCGCGGTCGTCATGCTCGTCGAGATCCTGGTGCTGATCGGCGTCAAGGCGCAGATGAGCGTGCCGCTGGCTGTCGACGCGGCCGAGGCCGAGGGCCTGTCGAACACCGCCTGGCTCGCCAGCGCGCTGTTCACGAAGTTCCTGTTGCCGTTCGAAGTCGCCGCCGTGATCCTCACCGTGGCGGTGATCGCCGCGGTCATGCTGACCCTGCGCCGCCGCGGGGGCACCAAGCACCAGGATCCCGCCGCCCAGACGCGCGTGCGTGCCGTCGACCGCGTGCGCATGGTGAAGATGGATGCCGAGCGACCGCGCGTCGCCCCGGGCGATGCCGCCGACGAGGCCGGGGAGGCCCAGCCATGATGCTCGAAAGCCTGACCACCGGCCATTTCCTGGCGCTCGGCGCCGCGCTGTTCTGCATCAGCGTCGCCGGCATCTTCGTCAACCGCAAGAACGTGATCGTCCTGTTGATGTGCATCGAGCTGATGCTGCTCTCGGTCAACATCAACTTCATCGCCTTCTCGCGCCAGCTGGGCGATCCCGCCGGCCAGGTCTTCGTCTTCTTCATCCTGACCGTGGCCGCGGCCGAGGCCGCCATCGGCCTGGCGATCCTGGTCACCCTGTTCCGCAACCGGCGCACGATCAACGTCGCCGAAATCGATTCGATGAAGGGCTGATCCGATGACGGGTATGGAACACGCCATCTCCAGGTCCATGCTGCTGGCCATCGTGCTGGCACCGCTGCTGGGTTCGATCATCGCCGGCCTGTTCGGCCGCCAGGTCGGCCGCGCCGGCGCGCACTCGGTGACCATCCTCGGCGTCGCCGCGAGCTGCGCGATGTCCGCCTACGTCCTGTGGCAGCTGGCGGGGCAGGGCGCGGCGCCGTTCAACGAGAACCTCTACACCTGGTTCCAGGTGGGCGGCTACGAAGCCCACGTCGGCTTCATGGTCGACAAGCTGACCGCGATGATGATGGTCGTGGTGACCTTCGTTTCGCTGCTCGTGCACGTCTACACCATCGGCTACATGCACGAGGATCCGGGTTACCAGCGTTTCTTCAGCTACATCTCGCTGTTCACCTTCTCGATGCTCATGCTGGTGATGAGCAACAACTTCCTCCAGCTGTTCTTCGGTTGGGAAGCGGTGGGCCTGGTGTCCTACCTGCTGATCGGCTTCTGGTTCAAGAAGCCGACCGCGGTGTTCGCCAACATGAAGGCCTTCCTGGTCAACCGCGTCGGCGACTTCGGCTTCCTGCTCGGTATCGCCGGCATCCTGCTGATGTTCGGCTCGCTGGACTACGGCGTCGTGTTCGCCAATGCGCCCAGCCTGCTGGAAGGGTCGACGATCTCGATCCTCGCCGGCCATGAATGGTCGGTCGCCACGGTCATCTGCATCTGCCTGTTCATCGGTGCGATGGGCAAGTCGGCCCAGGTGCCGCTGCACGTGTGGCTGCCCGACTCGATGGAAGGCCCGACCCCGATCTCGGCGCTGATCCATGCCGCGACGATGGTCACCGCCGGCATCTTCATGGTGGCGCGCATGTCGCCGCTGTTCGAGATGAGCCAGACCGCGCTGGAGTTCGTGCTGTTCATCGGCGCGACGACGGCGTTCTTCACCGGCCTGATCGGCATCGTGCAGAACGACATCAAGCGCGTGGTCGCGTACTCCACGCTGTCGCAGCTGGGCTACATGACCGTCGCGCTGGGCGTGTCGGCCTACAGCGCCGCGGTGTTCCACCTGATGACCCACGCCTTCTTCAAGGCGCTGCTGTTCCTGGCGGCCGGCTCGGTGATCATCGGCATGCACCACGAGCAGGACATGCGCAGGATGGGCGGCCTGCGCAAGTACATGCCGATCACCTACTGGACCAGCCTGATCGGTACCCTGGCCCTGGTCGGCACGCCGTTCTTCAGCGGCTTCTACTCCAAGGACACCATCATCGAGGCGGCCCACCACGCGGCCACCGGCGAGCACGCGACCTGGGTGTCGCAGTACGCCTACTGGGCGGTGCTGCTGGGTGCGTTCGTGACGGCGTTCTACAGCTTCCGCCTGCTCTACATGACCTTCCACGGCAAGGAGCGCTTCCGCGAGGTCGCGGCCCATGGCCACGATGCGCACGCGCACGACGACCACGGCCACCATGGGCCGGTCGAGCCGCACGAGTCGCCCTGGGTGGTGACGGTGCCGCTGGTGCTGCTGGCGATCCCGTCGGTCCTGGTCGGCTTCTTCACCGTCGGCCCCATGCTGTTCGGCACCGACTGGAGCGGCCACCACGAGCGGCTGCCGTTCTTCCTCGGCGCGATCGACCTGTCGGTGGCGCGCGACACGGTGATGGCCGTGGCGGAGGAGGTCTGGCACGGACCGGTCGCTTTCGCCCAGCATGGCTTCAAGGCGCCCGCGTTCTGGCTCGCATTCTCTGGTTTCGCGCTGGCCACGCTGATGTACCTGTTCAAGCCGGAACTGCCTGCCAAGGCGCGCCATGCGCTGGCCTGGCCGGTGCGCGTGCTCGAGAACAAGTACGGCTTCGACAACCTCTGGATCGACGGCTTCGCCGCGGGCGGCGTGCTCGTCGGACGTGCCTCGCGCGCCATCGACAGCAAGCTCATCGACGGCGTCATCGTCAATGGCAGCGCCCGGGTCGTGGAACTCGTCGCCCAGCTGGGCCGGCGCGGCCAGTCCGGTTACCTCTACCACTACGCATTCGTGATGATCGTCGGCCTGATCGTGCTCCTGGCCACCCTCATCCGGACCCTGACCTGACAAGGACCGCGACGTGAACCCCGAGCCCTTGAATGGCATGATTTCCCAGAGTTCTTTCCCCCTGCTGAGCCTGCTCGTCTGGCTGCCGATCCTCGGCGGCTTCGCGACCCTGGCGTTCGGCGATGCCCGCGCCAACGCTGCCCGCTGGTTCGCCACCGGCGTGGCGGTCGTCACCCTCGCGCTGAGCGTGTTGCTGCTCACCGGCTTCGACATGGCGAGCCCGGCGATGCAGTTCGCCGAGAGCCATGCCTGGATCCCGGCCTACGACATCCGCTACAGCCTGGGCGCGGACGGCATTTCGGTCGCGCTGATCGCGTTGACCACGCTGACCTCGGTGCTGGTGCTGATCGGTGCCTGGGGGTCGGTCGACAAGCGCGTCAACCAGTACTACGCGGCGTTCCTGGTCCTCGAGGGCCTGATGATCGGCGTGTTCAGCGCGCTCGACGCGATGCTGTTCTACGTGTTCTTCGAAGGCATGCTGATCCCGATGTTCATCATCATCGGCGTGTGGGGCGGACCGCGCCGGGTGTACGCCTCGGTGAAGTTCTTCCTCTATACCTTCCTGGGTTCGGTGTTCATGCTCATCGGCCTGATCTACCTGTACCTGAAGGGCGGCAGCTGGCAGCTCGCGGACATGTACCAGCTGCAGCTCGACGCCACCGAGCAGATGTGGCTGTTCTTCGCCTTCCTGGCCGCGTTCGCGGTGAAGGTGCCGATGTTCCCGGTGCATACCTGGTTGCCGGACGCCCACGTGGAGGCGCCGACTGCCGGTTCGGTCATCCTGGCCGCGATCATGCTGAAGATCGGTGGCTACGGCTTCCTGCGCTTCACCCTGCCGATCGTGCCCGACGCCGGCCACGAGTGGGCATGGCTGGTCATCGCCCTGAGCCTGGTGGCGGTGATCTACGTCGGCCTGGTCGCCCTGGTCCAGGACGACATGAAGAAGCTGATCGCCTACTCGTCGGTCGCGCACATGGGCTTCGTCACCCTGGGCACCTTCATCGTGTTCGGCCTGGTCCGCGACTTCGGCAACCTGGACGCCGCGCGCCTGGCCCTGCAGGGCGCGATGGTGCAGATGATCAGCCACGGCTTCGTGTCCGGCGCGATGTTCAGTTGCGTCGGCGTGCTGTACGACCGCATGCACAGCCGCATGATCAAGGACTACGGCGGCGTCGCCAACGTGATGCCGTGGTTCGCCGCGTTCGTGGTCCTGTTCGCGATGGCCAATGCGGGCCTGCCGGGCACCTCGGGCTTCGTCGGCGAGTTCATGGTGATCCTGGCCGCCTTCCAGAAGCATCCGCTGATCGCGTTCGGCGCGGCGACCACCCTGGTCATCGGTGCCGCCTACACGCTGTGGCTGGTCAAGCGGACCATCTGGGGCGAGGTGGGCAACGCCCACGTGGCGGAGCTGAAGGACATCAATGCACGCGAAGGTTTCGTCCTGGGCGTGTTTGCCATCGGCGTGCTGGTGCTGGGCATCTGGCCCAAGCCGCTCACCGACCTGATGGAGCCCTCCATCGCGAATCTGGCGACCCACATCGCCACGTCGAAGCTTTGAGGTTGTAGCGCATGATCATGCCTGTACGCACCGCCGCGGACCTGCTGCCCCTGCTGCCTGAACTGGTGGTGGTCTCGGGTGCCTTCGCGCTGCTGATGCTGGACCTCTTCATCGGCGAAAGCCGCCGCGTGCTCACACACGCGCTGGGCGTGGCGCTGCTGCTGGTCGTGGCCGTGATGGTCGCCACCGGCGTGGGCGGCGACGGCGAGATCCTGAGCGGCATGTTCGTGCGCGACACCGCCGCCAACGTGCTCAAGACGGTGATCTGCGCGGTGTCCGCGCTGGCGATGGTCTACGCCTGGCCGTTCCTGCGTGCCCGTGGGCTCTACAAGGGCGAGATCACCGTGCTGATGCTGTTCGCGGTGCTCGGCATGATGTTGATGGTCTCGGCCAACTCGCTGGTCATGGTCTACGTTGGCCTGGAGATGCTCGCGCTGTGCTCCTACGCGCTCGTGGTCTGCGATCGCGACAGCCCGCTGGCCTCGGAGGCGGGCATCAAGTACTTCGTCCTCGGTGCGCTGGCGTCCGGCCTGCTGCTCTACGGCCTTTCGCTCGTCTACGGCGCGACCGGCACGCTGGACCTGCACGGGATCGCCGCGGCGGCGGCGCAGGCCCAGTCCTCGACGATGCTCATCACCGGCGTCGCCTTCGTCGTCGCCGGCGTGGCGTTCAAGTTCGGCGCGGCGCCGTTCCACATGTGGCTGCCCGACGTCTACCAGGGGGCCCCGACTCCCATCACGCTGTTCATCGGCTCCGCGCCCAAGCTGGCCGCCTTCGGCATGGCCTACCGCCTGCTCGAGGTCGCTGTCGGCCCGCTCGACGACCACTGGCGGATGATGCTGGCCGGCCTGGCCGTGCTGTCGCTCGCCTTCGGCAACCTCGGCGCGCTGGTGCAGACCAACTTCAAGCGCCTGCTGGCGTATTCCACCATCTCGCACGTGGGCTTCCTGTTCGTCGGCCTGGCCGGAGGCGGTGCGCAGGGCTTCTCGGCGGCGATGTTCTACGCGATCAGCTACGCGCTGATGTCGGCCGCCGGCTTCGGCGCGATCATCATGCTCTCGAGCCGTGGCTTCGAGGCCGACCGGATCGACGACTTCAAGGGCCTCAATGCTCGCAACCCGTGGATGGCGGGGCTGGTGCTGTGCGTGATGGCTTCGCTGGCCGGCGTGCCGCCGTTCCTCGGCTTCTGGGCCAAGCTTGCCGTCCTGGGCGCCGCGCTCGATGGCGACATGATGTGGCTGGCCCTGGTCGGCGTGGTGTTCGCGGTGATCGGCGCCTTCTATTACCTGCGCGTGATCAAGGCGATGTACTTCGACGTGCCCGACGGCACGATGCCCACGCCCACCGTCGGCCGGCCGATGGGCATCGTGTTCGGCGTCAACGCCCTGTCGCTGCTGGTGCTGGGCCTGGCCTGGAACCCGATCATGGCGTGGTGCATCAAGGCGTTTGCGGCCTGAACGATGCGCGAAAGCGTTCCGTCGCCTGTCGATGCAAATGAAGGGTTGCCAAGCAACGCTTCACTGCTATAATAGGCGGCCTGATGCGGGGTGGAGCAGTCTGGCAGCTCGTCGGGCTCATAACCCGAAGGTCGCAGGTTCAAATCCTGCCCCCGCTACCAGCTTCGATCCAAGGATTGCAGGTGTCAGGCAATCCTAAAATGAAGCCTCGTTAGGAGGCTTTAATTTTTGGATCAGGGCTTGGGCTTGAGTGATCGCGTTCTGCTCGCGTGGTCACGCCGAAATCCAGCAGTGCCGGACAAGGGGCCCAATGGGCCCTTTGTTGTTTCCCCGGGTCGCTTCGTGCGGCCCGCCTGGAATCTGGAAGGCAAGGCGCAATCGCAGGAGACTACGACCGCGTGACGGACAAGGCATCCCAAATCTCGGCACTGCTGGCCCCGACGGTGACGTCGCTGGGCCTCGAGCTGCTTGGCGTGGAGTATCTCCCGTCGCCCGGCGGTGCGGTGCTCAGGCTCTACATCGACCTCCCGGCAGCAGGCGAGGGCGGCGAGCCGCCGCGCGCGGTCGGCATCGAGGACTGCGAGGCGGTCAGCCGCGAGGTGTCCGCGCAGCTCGACGTCGAGGACCCGATCTCGGGGAACTACACGCTCGAAGTCTCGTCGCCGGGGCTGGACCGCCCGCTGTTCAACGCCGCGCAGTTCCAGCGCTTCGCGGGCGAGTCCGCGAAGGTGGTGCTGAAGCTGCCGCAGGACGGCCGCCGTCGCCTGCAGGGACGGATCGCCAAGGTCGCCGGCGACGCGGTCACCTTCGAGCTGGACGGCAGCGAGTTCGTCGTTTCCGTCGACAACATCGAGAAGGCCCGCCTGGTGCCCGACTGGGCGGCCCTGGGCATGGCGCCGGTCAAGCCCGGCAAGAACCCGCCACGGCGCGAGACCCGCGCCGCCGGCAAGAACACCGACAAACCAACCAAGAAGCCGGCGACCGACGGGTCGAACACGGCGGAGTGAAGTAATGAGCAAGGATCTGTTGCTGGTCGTTGATGCGGTCGCCAACGAGAAGGGCGTGCCGCGCGAAGTGATCTTCGAGGCGATCGAAGCCGCGCTGGCCTCGGCCGCCAAGAAGCGTTACCACGATCAGGACGTGCTGGTGCGCGTCGCGATCGACCACAAGGACGGCAGCTACGAGACCTTCCGCCGCTGGGAGGTCGTGGCCGACGACGTCGTCATGGAATCCCCCGACCGCCAGACCCGCATGATGGATGCGGTCGAGGAGGCCGAGGGCGTGGAGATCGGCGACTTCATCGAAGAGCAGATCGAGAACCCGGACTTCGGCCGCATCGCCGCGCAGGCCGCCAAGCAGGTGATCGTGCAGCGCGTGCGCGAGGCCGAGCGCGCCCAGGTGGTCGATGCGTGGAAGGATCGCGTCGGCGAGCTGGTCACCGGCATCGTCAAGCGTGTCGAGCGCGGCAACATCTTCGTCGACCTGGGCGGCAACGCCGAGGCGATCATCCAGAAGGACAAGGGTATCCCGCGCGACATCCTGCGCACCGGCGACCGCGTCCGCGGCTACCTGTTCGACGTGCGCACCGAGCCGCGCGGCCCGCAGCTGTTCATCAGCCGCGCCGCGCCGGAATTCATGATGGAGCTGTTCAAGCTGGAGGTGCCGGAAGTTGGCCAGGGCCTGGTCTCGATCAAGGCCTGTGCGCGCGACCCGGGCGACCGCGCCAAGATCGCCGTCGAGGCGCACGACAACCGCACCGACCCGATCGGCGCGTGCATCGGCATGCGCGGCTCGCGCGTGCAGGCGGTGAGCAACGAGCTCAACGGCGAGCGCGTCGACATCGTGCTGTGGTCGGACAACCCGGCGCAGTTCGTCATCAACGCGATGGCGCCCGCCGAGGTGCAGTCGATCATCGTCGACGAAGAGAAGCACTCCATGGACCTGGCCGTCGCCGAAGACCGCCTGGCGCAGGCCATCGGCAAGGGCGGCCAGAACGTCCGCCTGGCCAGCCGCCTGACCGGCTGGCAGCTCAACGTGATGACCCAGGACCAGGTCACCGCGAAGTCCGAGGCCGAGCAGAACGCCGCGCGCGATCTGTTCCAGGAGAAGCTGGAGGTCGACGAGGAGATCGCCGGCATCCTGGTGGCCGAGGGCTTCACCACGGTCGAGGAGATCGCCTACGTGCCGGTCGGCGAGCTGTTGGCGGTGGAGGGCTTCGACGAGGACATCGTCGAGGAACTGCGCGCCCGCGCCCGCGACGCCCTGCTCAACGACGCGCTTGCCGCCGAGGAAGAGCTCGACGAGCACCAGCCGGCCGAGGACCTGCTCTCGCTCGAGGGCATGGACGAGGCCACCGCCTACGCGCTCGCCGCGAAGGGCGTGGTCACCCGCGAGGACCTCGCCGAGGCCGCCACCGACGAGATCACCGACGTGGAAGGCATCGACGAGGAGCGTGCGGCGGCGCTGATCATGGAAGCGCGCAAGCACTGGTTCGAGTAACAGGCAGCACACCCGCCCAGGAGCCTCGAAAGAGGCTTCCCGGGCACTCCGGTCCGGTTTCCGGGCCGGCTTTCGCAGGCCGGGGAGGGCTCCGGGCTGTGGACGGGCCATTCAGGGGCCGTCACGCCGCGTCGATTCAAGAGACGCGCGGGCGGGACTAGAATGGCGACACTCCGCGCGGGAACCCTATCCGCGCCACCAAGACACGGAAACCGAATGTCGCAACAAACCACCATTCGCAAATTGGCCGCACTGGTGAACACGCCGGTCGAGAAGTTGCTGGAACAGCTGGCCGAAGCCGGCATGAAGTTCAGCGACCCGGACCAGGTCGTGACCAGTACCGAGAAGGTCAAACTGCTCGGCTTCCTGCGTCGGACGCACGGCAAGGACGAGAAGTCCGCCGACGCCGCGGCATCGCCGAAGAAGATCACCCTCAGCCGCAGCCGCAAGCAGGAACTGACCGTCGGTGGCGGCAAGACCCGCTCCACGGTCGACGTGGTCGTGCGCAAGAAGGTCACCCTGAGCCGGCCGGCCGAAGGCGCGGGCGAGGGCGGTGGCGGCGACGAGCGCGCCGAGATCCTGCGCAAGCTCGAGGAGTCGCGCCAGCGCAACCTCGAGGAGCAGCAGCGCCTCGCCGAGGCCGATCGCCAGCGCGCCGAAGAGGCCGAGCGGGCGGTCCGCGAAGCCGAGGCCGCCAGGGAGGCCGAGCGCCTGCGCGCCGAACAGGAAGCACTGGCTGCCGCCGAGCCCGAGATCGATGCCGACGCACCGGTCGCCCACAAGGCGGGCGGCCACGGCCACCCGAAGGCGCCGCCTGCCCGCACCGAGGGGCGCGAAGCGCCGCCGCGCGGCAAGGCGCGTGGCAAGGGTTCCGAGGACGGCGGCAACCGCTTCGCCGGGCAGATGCACCTGAGCGCATCCGACCGCGCGCGGCGCACGAGCGCCCGGGGCAAGCCGAAGTCGCGCCGCCAGGGCGACCAGTCCCGCACCGGTGCCGGTCCGCACGGGTTCTCCAAGCCGACCGCACCGGTGGTGCGCGAGGTCGCCATTGGCGAGACCATCACCGTCGCCGACCTGGCGCAGAAGCTCGCGCTGAAGGGCGGCGAGGTGGTCAAGGCGCTGTTCAAGATGGGCGTGATGGCGACCATCACCCAGAGCATCGACCACGACACCGCGGTCCTCGTCACCGAGGAACTCGGGCACAAGGCCATGCGCGCCGACGCCGAGGATGCCGAGAACGAACTGCTGGCCCACGTCGAGGACGTGACCGGCGAGAAGGTCGCGCGTCCGCCGGTGGTCACCATCATGGGCCACGTCGACCACGGCAAGACCTCGCTGCTCGACTACATCCGCCGGACCAAGGTCGCCACGGGCGAGGCCGGTGGCATCACCCAGCACATCGGTGCCTACCACGTCGAGACCGATCGCGGCGTCATCAGCTTCCTCGATACCCCGGGCCACGCGGCGTTCTCGTCGATGCGCGCCCGTGGCGCGAAGCTGACCGACATCGTGGTGCTGGTCGTGGCCGCCGACGACGGCGTCAAGCCGCAGACCATCGAGGCCATCCAGCACGCCAAGGCGGCGGAAGTGCCGCTGGTGGTGGCGATCAACAAGATCGACAAGTCCGGCGCCGACCCCTCGCGCGTCAAGACCGAGCTGATGGGCCAGGAAGTCGTGTCCGAGGAATTCGGCGGCGACACCCAGTTCATAGAACTCTCGGCCAAGACCGGCGAGAACATCGACGCGCTGCTCGACGCGATCTCGCTGCAGGCCGAAGTGCTCGAACTCTCGGCGGTCAGCGAAGGCCGCGCCAGCGGCGTGGTCATCGAGTCCTCGCTCGACAAGGGCCGCGGCCCGGTCGCGACCGTGCTGGTCCAGCAGGGCACCCTGTCCAAGGGCGACTACCTGGTCTGCGGCGTGCAGTACGGCCGCGTCCGTGCCCTGTTCGACGAGACCGGCTCGCAGGTCGAGGCGGCGACGCCGTCGATCCCGGTGCAGGTCCTGGGCCTGTCCGGCGTGCCGGACGCGGGCGACGACTTCGTGGTCGTCGACGACGAGCGCCTGGCCAAGGAGGTCGCGCAGCAGCGCGACGCCAAGCGCCGCGAGTCGCGCCTGGTCGCCCAGGCGGGCAACCGCATGGAGGACATCCTCGCCCAGATGGGCAGCGGCGAAGGCCAGCAGACCCTCAACCTGGTCGTCAAGGCCGACGTGCAGGGTTCGGTGCAGGCGCTTCGCGACGCGCTGACCGCGCTGTCGACCGACGACATCCGCATCAACGTCATCGGCGGTGGCGTCGGCGGCATCACCGAGTCCGACGCGACGCTCGCGGCGACGTCGAAGGCGACGATCATCGGCTTCAACGTGCGTGCCGACGCCTCGGCGCGCAAGGTCATCGAGACCCACGGCGTCGACCTGCGCTACTTCTCGATCATCTACGACGTGATCGACCAGGTGAAGCAGGTGGCGTCCGGCCTGCTGGGCGTGGAGATCCGCGAGGAGATCATCGGCATCGCCGAGGTCCGCGACGTGTTCCGCAGCTCCAAGTTCGGCGCCGTCGCCGGCTGCATGGTGGTCGAGGGCTCGGTCAAGCGCAGCAAGCCGATCCGCGTGCTCCGCGACAACACCGTGGTCTTCGAAGGCGAGCTCGAATCCCTGCGCCGCTTCAAGGAGAACGTCGACGAGGTGCGCAACGGCACCGAGTGCGGCATCGGCGTCAAGGAGTACAACGACGTCAAGCCGGGCGACCAGATCGAGTGCTTCGAGCGCATCGAGGTCCAGCGGACCCTCTAAGGGGCCGCCGCGAATGGGGAACCGGGCAAGCGGCATGGCGGGGGCGGTCCACGCGCCCGCCGTGCCTGTCCCCGGCTCGCTCCGCACCGGCATCCGTCCCGACGCCGGTTTCCCTCCATTCCCGAGCATGCATTACCGATGAAAAAGTCATTCCATCGCACCGATCGCGTTTCCGCCCAGCTCCGCCGCGAACTGGGCACGATCGTCCATGACGCGGTGCGCGAGCACGCGTTGCCTTCCGTCAGCGTGTCCGACGTCGAGATCAGCCGCGACCTGGCGCACGCCAAGGTCTTCGTGACGGCGCTCCAGGAGGAGCGCTCGGCCGAAGCGGTGAAGGCGCTCAAGGGCCTGTCGCGCGAACTGCGCTACAAGCTGGGCCAGGCGGTGAAGCTGCGCCACGTGCCCGAGCTCCACTTCCATTACGACGACTCGGTCGACCGGGGCGAGCGCATCGACAACCTGCTGCGCGACCTGCCCGACCTGCAGGCGCCCGGCGCCGGTGCGGGCGACGACGAGGCTTCGTCCAGCTGAGCACGCCCGGTCGCGGCATCGATCCCGGCCGGCCGAGCCCCTGTTTCCCGAAATGAGCAAGAGACCGCGCACCGTATTCAGGCCGCTCGACGGCATCCTGCTGCTGGACAAGCCGGGCGGACTGAGCTCCAACCAGGCGCTGCAGCGGGTGAGGCACCTGTTCCGGGCCGCGAAGGGGGGCCACACCGGCAGCCTCGATCCACTGGCCACCGGCCTGCTGCCGATCTGCTTCGGCGAAGCGACCAAGATCGCGGGCCTGCTGCTCGGGGCGCGCAAGGCCTATGCCTGCGAAGCCGAGCTGGGCCGGACCACCGACACCGACGACGCCGAGGGCGAGGTGCTGATGGAGCGGCCGGTGCCGGCCATCGATGCCGCGCGCCTGGAACAGGGCCTGGCGGCCCTGCGCGGGACCATCCTGCAGCGGGCGCCGATCTATTCCGCCCTCAAGCAGGGCGGCGAACCGCTCTACGCCAAGGCGCGCCGCGGCGAGGCGATCGAGGCCCCCGAACGCGAGGTGGTCATCGATCGAATCGAGGTCGTCGCCCACGAGGGGGCCCGACTGGTCCTGCACGTGGAGTGCGGCTCGGGCACCTACATCCGCAGCCTGGTCCGCGACCTGGGCGAGGCCCTGGGATGCGGCGCCCACGTGACCGCGCTGCGACGCCTCTGGGTGGAACCCTTCACGACGCCGGCGATGCACAGCCTGGAATCACTGCAGGCGCTTGCCGCGACCGGCGAGGCGTCGCTCGAGGCCTGCCTGCTGCCGATCGAGGCGGGCCTGGCCGGCTTCACCGCCGTGCAGGTCGACGCGGCCGGCGCGGATCGGCTGGCCCACGGCCAGCCGGCGCTCGTCGCGACCGAGGGCGAGGGCGAGGTGGTCGCGATCATGGGGCCGGGCGGGCGCTGCCTGGGCATTGGCCGCCAGGCAGGCGGGGAGGTCGCGCCACAGCGCATGTTCCGTTGGGCGGTCGCCACTGGACAAGCGGCACCCCCGCGGAGCTGAACAGGGCCCCCCGGTGCCCGCGGCGCCGACCGCGCAGCCCCTGGGCGGGTCGCATTCCGTGCCGGGAAACTGTTACAATTCCGCCGCTTTCATCCAAGCAAGCACCCATTCGTTCATTTCCAACAACGGCGAGCCCCGCGGTACGCCGGCGCGATGTCGTCATCGCATGCCGTCGTTTCTGCAGGCCACGCGTCTGAAAGGTAAACAAAGCAATGTCCATCGATACCAGCAAGATCATCCAGGAACACGGTCGCGGCACCAACGACACCGGCTCCCCGGAAGTCCAGGTCGCCCTGCTGACCGCACGCATCGAGCTCCTGACCGGCCACTTCAAGGAGCACAAGCAGGACCACCACAGCCGTCGTGGCCTGTTGATGATGGTGAACCGCCGTCGCAGCCTGCTGGACTATCTCAAGCGCAAGGACAACGTGCGCTACAAGGCCCTGATCGAGAAGCTCGGTCTGCGCCGCTAAGCAGAACACCTACCGCGGCGCAGTGATGCGCCGCGGTTCGTTTTTCGGGAGTCGTTCCACCGCGGCTTCCCAGGCTGCCATCCTGCAGCCGACCGACCGGCGCAGGGGCGCCGGCGGATCGCAACGAATCGAAACGACAGGACTCCAACGTGTCAAAAATCACCAAGACCTTCCAGTACGGCAAGCACCAGGTCACCCTGGAAACCGGCGAGATCGCCCGCCAGGCCGGCGGTGCCGTCATCGTCAAGGTTGAAGACACCGTGCTGCTGGTCAGCGCGGTCGCCAACAAGACCGCACGCGAAGGCCAGGACTTCTTTCCCCTGACCGTCGATTACCAGGAGAAGTTCTACGCCGGCGGCCGCATCCCGGGTGGCTTCTTCAAGCGCGAAGGCCGCGCGACCGAGAAGGAGACCCTGATCTCCCGACTGATCGACCGCCCGATCCGCCCGCTGTTCCCGGAAGGCTTCCGCAACGAAGTCCAGATCATCGCCACGGTGATGTCGATGAACCCGGAGATCGACGGTGACATCCCGGCGCTGCTCGGCGCCTCCGCCGCCCTGGCCCTGTCGGGCGCCCCCTTCGACGGCCCGATCGGCGCCGCCAAGGTCGGCTACAAGGACGGCGAGTACCTGCTGAACCCGACCAAGAGCGACCTGGAAGGCTCCAAGCTGGAGCTGGTGGTCGCCGGTACCGCCGGTGCCGTGCTGATGGTCGAGTCGGAAGCCGACGTGCTGTCGGAGGAAGTGATGCTGGGCGCCGTGGTGTTCGGCCACGAGCAGATGCAGGTCGCCATCAAAGCGATCAACGAGCTGGTCGCCGAAGCCGGCAAGCCGAAGTGGGACTGGGCCGCCCCGGCCCGTAACGACGCCATCGTCGCCGCCCTCAAGGGCGCGATCGGCGACCGTTTGGGCGCCGCTTTCCAGATCCGCGACAAGGGCGAGCGCAAGGAGGCCATCTCCGCGCTGAAGAAGGACGTCCTGGCGTCGCTGGCCGGCCAGGCCGAAGCGAACGAGTGGAGCAGCGCCGAGCTGTCGAAGGAATTCGGCGAGCTGGAATACGAGACCATGCGTGGCGCCGTGCTGAGCACGAAGGTGCGCATCGACGGCCGTGCGCTCGACACCGTCCGCCCGATCAGCTCCAAGGTCGGCGTGCTGCCGCGTACGCACGGCTCCTCGCTGTTCACCCGCGGCGAGACGCAGGCGATCGTGGTCGCCACCCTGGGCACCGCGCGCGATGGCCAGATCATCGACGCCGTCTCGGGCGAGTACAAGGAACACTTCCTGTTCCATTACAACTTCCCTCCCTATTCGGTAGGCGAAGCTGGCCGCATGATGGGCCCGAAGCGCCGCGAGATCGGCCACGGCCGCCTGGCCAAGCGCGGCGTGCTCGCCGTGATGCCGACGATGGAGGAGTTCCCGTACACCATCCGCATCGTGTCGGAGATCACCGAGTCGAACGGCTCTTCGTCGATGGCCTCGGTCTGCGGTTCCTCGCTGGCCCTGATGGACGCCGGCGTGCCGATCAAGGCCCCGGTCGCGGGCATCGCGATGGGCCTGGTCAAGGAGGGCGATGACTTCGTCGTCCTGTCCGACATCCTGGGCGACGAGGACCACCTCGGCGACATGGACTTCAAGGTGGCCGGCACCGAGAACGGCGTGACCGCCCTGCAGATGGACATCAAGATCCAGGGCATCACCAAGGAGATCATGCAGGTCGCACTCGACCAGGCCAAGGCCGGTCGCCTGCACATCCTCGGCGAGATGGCGCACGCCCTGACCAGCCCGCGTGGCGAGCTCAGCGAGTTCGCGCCGCGCCTGCTGACCCTGAAGATCCACCCGGACAAGATCCGCGAAGTGATCGGCAAGGGCGGTTCGACCATCCAGGCGATCACCAAGGAAACCGGCACCCAGATCGACATCCAGGACGACGGCACCATCGTCATCGCCTCGGTCAACGCCGCTGCCGCGAACGCCGCCAAGGAGCGCATCGAGCAGATCACCTCGGACGTCGAGCCGGGCCGCATCTACGAAGGCAAGGTCGCCAAGATCATGGACTTCGGTGCGTTCGTGACCATCCTCCCGGGCAAGGACGGCCTGGTGCACGTCTCGCAGATCTCCAGCGAGCGCGTCGAGAAGGTCAGCGACAAGCTGAAGGAAGGCGACGTGGTCAAGGTCAAGGTGCTGGAAGTCGACAAGCAGGGCCGCATCCGCCTGTCGATGAAGGCCGTCGAGGAAGGCGAGGGCGCTTCGGCCGAGTAAGCCGGGCGACATCGCAGACGCACGGAAAAGCGGGCTTCGGCCCGCTTTTTCGTGGGCGTCTCCCGGCGTGGATGGGGCGCGTCGTCCGCTCCGGACGCGGGTGGGGATGGCGTTGGAGTCCCGCGAGCGCAGGCGGGGTGCTCAGTTCCGGACGCCGCCTGGCCGGCTCGAAGCGAGCCCATCGCCCGCTGCGTTACGTTCCGGCTGCGCGGGCACCGTGCCGCCTGGGCCGACATCCACCTCGACGCGCAGCCGGTGGCCGGGCAGGGCGCGTTGCCGGAGGGTCCCGCCGAAGCGTTCGACCAGTCGCTCCGCGAGCTGTCGCCCCACGCCGAAGCCGGAAGGCGCGGGCCGGTCCGGGAGCGGATTGTCGATGCCCAGCGTCGTGCCATGCACCTGGATGCGGATCTCGCCCCGGTCTCCGTGCTGGATCGCGTTGAGCAGCAGGTTGTTCAGGATGGTCTCGGCGACTTCCCCGGGCATGGGCCAGTCGATGTCCGGACCCGACGGCATGCGCAGGGTCTGTCCCTTGGCCGCTGCCAATGGCGCGAGTTCCTCGACGAGCGTGCCCAGCAGCCGCAAGGGCTTGCACGGCCGGGGCGGCGCCGCCTGGCCGTCACCCAGCCAGAGCAGGGCGTGACTGGCCCTGGCGAGGCGGCCCACGGCCCGATGCAGGCGCTGCCACGCGGCGTGCTCCACGCGCTCGGGCAGGGCATCGAGCAGGGCCAGGCTGGTCCGGGCGGACTGCAGGGGTGTCCGGAGTTCGTGCGCGAGGAACGCCAGCGTCTCGCGCTCGCGATCGAGCACCGCGCGGCGCGACTCCCAGACCTTCGCATTGAGGCGGGCGAGTTCGCTGAACTCGAAGATCCCCTGGGCATCCGCCAGCGCATGCAGGTCATGGGGGCCCTCAGCCTCGCTGAAACGGGCCACCAGTTCCCGGGCCTGTCCCGACACCCGCGCCACGAACCGGTGCGCGAGCGCCCACGCAACCAGCGCCAGCGCGGTGGCGATCAACAGCAGCCAGGGCCAGGCGCGCACCAGGGCCGGATTGACCGCCAGGTGCGCGGTCGCATCGTGGACCAGGAGGGACTCCGCACCCCGTCCGTCGCGCATGGCCAGCACGTGCAGGTAGCGTCCGTCCGGCAGCCGGAACTCGCGGATGGCGTCCAGCGGCTGGCCCGCGGTGCGCTCGCGCAGCGCGTCGTCGGCTTGCCTGCGGGCCACCAGCATGAAGCCTGGCGGTAGCGGTCCCGGCGAATGCAGGCCCTGCTGTCGGCCGACATCGCGCAGGCGATCGTCGATCAGCCGGTCCTCGAGCATGTAGGCGGTCAGGACCGTCATCGCGGCGAATCCGGCCAGCAGCACCAGGGCGAAGACGATCCATTGCCGGGCCAGTACATCGTGCAGGCGGCGCTTGCCTCTCATCGAAGGCCTCCGAAGCGGTAACCCAGCCCGCGCACGGTCGTGATGGGCGACTCGCCGAACCGCTCCTGCATGGCGCGCCGCAGCTGGTAGACGTGGGTACGCAACGGATCGCTGCCGGGCGCTTCGTCGCCCCAGAGCCCCTCGCACAGCGCCTGGCGCGAGACCGTGCCGGGGAACGCCCGCATCAGCCGCGCCAGGATGCCCAGGCCCGTGGCATGGAGGGACAGGCTGAGTTCGTCCCGTGACAACAATCCCCGCTGTGGGTCCAGGCGGTATCCATCGGCCAGGATCAGGCCGCCATCCGCGGCCCTGGCGTGGGTGCCCATGGCGCGGATGCGTGCCAGCAGTTCGGCCGGCTCGAACGGCTTGACCATGTAGTCCAGGGCGCCGGCCTCGAAGCCGCGAAGCTTGTCGGCCAGCCCGCCGCGGGCGGTCAGGAAGATCGCGGGTTGGCGCAGGCCCTGTACCTGCTTCAGCTCACGGCACAGGCTCATCCCATCCTCGCCCGGCAGGTTCACGTCCAGCACGAGCAGGTCGAACGTCGACTCCAGGAGACGGGCCCGCGCCTGGGACGCATCGTAGGCGAAGTCGACCGCCAGCCCGTGCGCCTCCAGGTAGTCGCCGATGCCGGCGGCGACGTCAAGGTCGTCCTCGACCAGCAGTACCGCCAGCTTCGCGCCTTTTTCGTCCTCGAGCCTGTCCAAGCGCCTGCCCTCGTGTTCGCACGCGGTGAATGGTCGGCGGCCGGGCCTCCCGGCCGATGCCGGGGTCCGGTCGCAAGCATCGGCCGCTGGTTAGTTCCTTGCAAGCCGTTGCAGTTGGTAGGCCTCACGCAGCCGCCATTGCATGGCCGCCACCACGGCGTGCATGAGCAGGAGTCGCCGATCGCTGCGTGCAGCACCCGCCTTCATCGCCAGGGCGGCCTCGATGCCGGCCTCGTGGTAGGTCGCCAGCAATTGCACGCTGATTTCCTCGGCGCTTCGCGCCCGAGGCACCGGCTCATGGCCCAGCGCACGCACCATGTGCTCCGCGACGGACCATGTGGACCACGGGTTCTGGCCGGTCACCAGGCGCTCGTCGACCACGGTGTTGTCCAGGTACACGGGGCCTTCGACGAAGCGCGCCCCCTGTCGCGACAGTTCGTCCTGCAACAGGTACGGGAACAGCTCGCGGGCATTTTCGATCAGGAACAGTTCCTCTGCGTTGGTGAAGCCGGTGACCCACCGCCCCTGCAGCCAGGGACGGCCGGAGGCATCGCGGAGCCCGATCAGCGCCGCAGGCCCGTGGCAGACGGCACCGACCACGCCGCGAGGGGCGATTTCCGCCACGATGCGTGCGATGGCGGGGTTGCCGGGGAAGTCGAACATGGCGCCCTTTCCGCCGACGAAGTAGACGGCCTGGTACAGCGTCGGGTCCACCCCGGAGAGCGGGAGGGAATTGGCCAGCTTGTGTCGCGCACGTGCATCGTTGAGGAATGCGTAGTCGGCATCGCCGGTGTCGTCCTGGTCCAGCCTCATCGGGGGCTCGCCGCCAAGGGGACTGGCGATGTCGACCTCGTAGCCGTTGGCCAGGAACGTCCAGTAGGCCCGCGACAGCTCGGTCAGCTCGTAGCCGGCCTTCCTGCCGCTGTCGCCGATGAGGGGGGTGCTGGTGACGACGGCCAGGATCCGTCCTCGCTGCCCGGATGTCCGTGCGCGCAGGAAGGGCAGGTCGGCCGCATCCGCGTTCCGGTCCGCCCGCGGCTCGGATTCGAGATCGAGGCTTGCCACGTACGCCCAGCCGCCAAGCGCGAGTACCAGGCACAGGCCCACCGCCGCCAACGAGGCGATCCGAATCATTCTCCACATGCGTGCATCTCCATCTCTGCGTCTCGCCGGAATGGCGTGGAGATAGCCTCGTGCCTCCGCGTCAATCGAAGATCAAACGGGGCGCGCAACGGATGGGCATGGACGCGTCGCCGCCGCGAGGGCGGCTGGAAGCGTCCAGCCCGGATGACGTCGTCGTCAGCGGTGGGACGCCGCCGGGCGGCGTCTCATCAGGTAGATCACGGCGCCCACCGCGATCGCCACCGCGGCTGCGACCAGGTTGCCCACCCCCGCGCTCGCGACCAGGGCCAGCGACACCAGCAGGGCGAGGACGGGGATCAGGGGGCCGCCCGGCAGGCTCAGGGCATTGGGGCGATCCCGGTAGCGCTTCTGCAGCACCAGCAACGAAGCCGCGGTGCCGATGTAGCTGCACAGCCGCGCGACCACCGAGAGCAGCGCGAGGTTGGCGAAGGCCTGCGAAACGCCGCTGCCGCCGAACTGCTGGCCCAGCACCAGCAGGGTCGATAGCACGCCGGTGACGATGATCGCGATGGTCGGGGTGCGGTAGCGCGGATGCACGCGCGACAGCGCGGCCGGGCCATAGCCGTCGGCTGAAAGCGCGTAGAGGTAGCGCGGGCCGAACAGCATGGTGTTGCTGTTGCTGCCCAGGATCGAGACCGCCGCGCCCAATGTCAGCAACAGCGCGCCGGCGGGGCCGGCAAAGGTCTCGGCGGCATCCGCCAGCGGGGACCTGGACGAGGCGAGATCGGGCACCGTGCCCTGGGCGACGACCTGCACGGCCACGTAGATCAGGGTCACCACCACGATCATCGTGATCAGGGCGAACGGCACGTCGCGGCGTGGATTGCGGAATTCGCCTGCCGCCGCCGGGGTGTTCTCGAAGCCGGCGTAGGCGTAGAGCAGCAGCAAGGCGCCTTCGCCCAGCTTGTCGGTCGGCGGTGCGCCCATGGCCACGGCCTGCGACCAGTCGACGAAGAACGCCCCCACGGCGATGAAGAACAGCAGGGGTACCAGCTTGGCCAGCACGAGGACGACGCCGGTGCGCGCGGCGGTGCGCACGCCCACCACGTTGATGAAAGTCAGGAACGCGAGCGAGCCGACCACCACCGCGGTCCAGCCCAAGCCTTCGCCCGCGGGCGCCCAGAACTTGGACACCGCCAGCGCCAGGCCGCTGCCCAGGGCCGCGGCGGATGCCACGCGGGTCAGCCAGGTCATCCAGCCGACCTCGAAACCGATGAAGTCGCCGAACGCATCGCGGGCGTAGAGATAGCTGCCGCCGGCATCGTCGTAGTAGCTGCCGGCCTGGGCATAGCACAGCACGAGCAGGCCGACGGCGACGCCTGCCAGCAACACCGCCCACAGGCTCGCCGGCCCCAGCAACAGCGCGGTGCTGGCGGGCAGCAGGTAGATGCCGCTGCCGATGACGTCGTTGATGGACAGGCCCACGATCTGCCAGCGGCTGACCGCCCGCACCATGCCGGTGTCGTGGTCGATGCCGGCAGGGGGTTCGCCCGCAGCCGGGTGGTCGACGGTCGGGCGAAGGGGCTCAGTCATTCGGGGGGTCCTTGGCGGCAGGCGGGTTGGACGTCGGGACGGGTGGCAGCACGGGCAGGTGCCAGGGCGCCTGCAGCCGAGCGTAAGCAGCTTCGGGCAGCAGCACAAACACCGGCTGCGCCGCCGGGTCCAGCCAGTCGAGCAGGGCGGCCACGCGTTCGGGCGGCATCGCGGTGCAGCCTGCGGTGGCGACGTCCGCCGCCTTCCACACGTGCGCGAAGATGCAACTGCCCGCCGGGCTGCGGTTGCCCGGATTGTGGTCGATCACGAAACCCTGCGCGTAGCGTTGGTCGCCATCGGCGTGCAGGTCCCGGCGCATCGGTTCGGTCGAGCCCTTGACCGCCGCCGCGCCGACTTCTTCGGTGTTGACGATGCGGTTGTAGAGCGGCGAGCCGGGCACGTCGATGCAGTAGTCGCCCGCCTGCATGGACCGGTAGGGCAGCGCGGTACGCGCATCGGCGGCATAACCGAACGCGTCGCCGATGCCGAAGATGCCGGCGGGGCTGCGCCCGTCGCCTTCACGCTTGCGCGTTCCGGGCTGGTCCGGGTGCAGGCCCAGGCCCCATGCGCTGCCGGCGCGACCGATGCGCACCGGCTCGGACGCGGCGACGGGGCGCCAGCCCGCGCCGTGCTTCTCGAAGCGCTGCATGCGCCCGCCATCGGCGTCCCAGTCGGGGGTGGTGACGACCACCATCTGCCGGGCCTGCGTCCAGGGCGTGGCGGCGTGGGCCGTGCCCATGGCCGCCACGAGCAGGGCAGTGGCGACGAGGGCGGCGGGCCTCTCAGGGATCGAGCATCTTCTGGACATGCTCCGCGCTGCTCCTGTAGTGGTCGAGGTAGTCGTCCGAATGTTGGCACACCAGCACGATCACCAGGTCGAGCATGTGCTGCAGCGCGGCCTGGTAGAGCAGGGGTTCGACGTGGGCGTCGTCGTCGTGCGCGGACACCAGCAGCGCCGCGTCGGCATGCGCGCGCAACGGGTTGGCGCCGTGCCGGGTGACCGAGACGGTCTTGCCGCGGCGCGCGCGGAACTGCCGGCTGATATGGCACAGCTCGGGTTGGCGGCCATGTTCTGAGAACACGACCAGCACGTCGCCGGGGCCCGCCGTGCTGACGCTGGCGGCCATCAGCACCGGATCGGCGTGTTCGACCGTGGCGATGCCGATCAGCGACAGGCGCAGGCCCAGGCCGCGCGCGTGGATGCCGTCCTGGCCGAGCCCGCAGATGAAGACGCGGTCGGCGCCGACGATGGCCTGCACGATCCGGTCGATCTGTTCGAGCGGGTTGAGCAGGCGGGTCTCCTGTTCGGCGCGGGCCTTGCCGCGCCACAGCGATTCGGCGAGTGCCACGTGAGGCGCGAGGTCGCGCGTCGACGTGGGGCGCGCGGCGATGCCGGCGGTCTCGCGCGCGAGCGCTTCGCCGATGCAGAACTTCAGGTCGGGGTAGCCCTTGAACCCCAGCTTCTGGCTGAACTTGACCACGCTGGACTGGCTGATCCCCAGCGCACTGGCCAGTTGCTGCGAGGAGTAGTCGCGCAACAGGTGGGCGTTGTCGAGCAGGAAGTCGGCGATCCGCCGTTCGATCGCGGACATGCGGTCGCGCTCGGCCCGTACCCTGAGCAGCGGCGAAGCCTCCGCGCCGGCGGCGCCCGCCTCGGTGGGGGCTGGGTCCTGCGGGGGCGGGCCGCCACGCGTCATTCGGGCAGCATCTCCAGCCCGCGGACCTCGCGGATCCCCAGGCCGGGTGCATCCACGATCGATATTTCCGACTCGTTGAACTGTACGCCGCCGTCGACCGGGTCATGGCGGCAAAGCGAAGGACCGTCGAGATCGACCTTGGTGATCGCGTCGGCCTTGGCCACCGCCAGGTGGACCGCGGCGGCGACACTGATGCTGGTCTCGATCATGCAGCCGATCATGCACTCCACGCCGTACAGCGAGGCGATGTCGGCGATGCGGATGGCATTCGACAGGCCGCCGGTCTTCATCAGCTTGATGTTGATGATGTCGGCGGCGTGCATCTTGATCAGGTCGATCACCTCGGTCGGGCCGAACACGCTTTCGTCGGCCATCACCGGCGTGTGGACGCGGTCGGTCACGTACTTCAGGCCGCGGATGTCATGCGCCTTGACCGGCTGCTCCAGCAGTTCCAGCGCCACGCCGGCGTCCTCGAGCGCCTGCATCGCGAACACCGCCTGCTTTGCGGTCCAGCCCTGGTTGGCGTCCAGTCGGAGCAGGGCGCGGCCCTCGACCGCGGCATGGACGGCCTTGACCCGCTCGATGTCCAGGCCGATGTCCTTGCCGACCTTGATCTTCAGCGACTCGAAGCCGCGATCGACCGCGGCCACCGAGTCGGCGACCATCTTGTCGATGTAGTCGACGCTGATGGTGATGTCGGTGGTGATGACCGGATCGCCACCGCCGAGCAGGCGGTAGAGCGGCGCATCGTAGAGCTGCCCGAACAGGTCGTAGAGCGCGATTTCCACCGCGGCCTTGGCGCTGAAGTTCCGTTCCAGCGCGGTCTGCACCAGGCGCGTGTTGCGGTTGAGGTCGGCGATATCCGCGCCCAGCAGGCGCGGACGGATGTAGCGCCGGATGGCCTCGACGATCGAGCCGTGCGTATCGCCGGTGATGACCGCGGTCGCGGCGGCCTCGCCATGGCCGACATGGCCGGTGTCGGTGCGCACCAGGACGATGATGTCCTCGACGGTGTCGACGGTGCGCAGGGCGGTCTTGAACGGCGTCTTCAGCGGGACGCGCAGCAGGCCGACCTGGATGTCGGTGATCTTCATCGGGCTTCCTCGTGGCGGCCATCCGGGGCAGCGGGGTCGCGGCGGCCGGACCGGTGCGCGAAGGGTGCGGTATCCGCCTGTCCGGGCCTCATGGGCGGATCTTCTGGATGCTGTAGATGCGGTCGACGAGGCTGGCGTCCTCGCCCGACTGCAGGGGCTCGAGCGGCGTCACCGAGACACCGTTGAGCACGATCCGTCGCAGTCCGCCGTCGTCGTCGCGGACACTGATCCCGGTCACGTCGTGGATCACGTACGGCGCGCCTTCGTACTGGCCGATCACCATCATCACGTGGCCCGGGACATAGACCAGGTCGCCGACCTGCAGCTGGCGCAGGACCGCGAGCCGCGAGGCGCGGTCGTCGCCCTCGTCGAAACGGACCGTGTTGAAGACCGGGCTCACGCCCTGCGCGCTGGTGTTGCGTGGCAGCTGGATGCCGAAGGCGCGGTAGACCTCGGATACGAAGCCGCTGCAGTCCCGGGCATCGTAGGCATGGCCCCAACCGTAGCGTTCGCCGAGGAACTTGAAGCCCTGTTCGATGACGCCCGCCGGCGTCAGCGGCAGGTAGGCGGTGGCGACGTCCTGGCTTCGCGGCAGCAGCGCGGGCGCGAAGCGCAGCGCGCCGTCGTCGTCGCGGACGGGCAGTTCGACCACGTGGCCGGTGTACGCCGCCTGGCCATTGACCGGCGTGGCCGGCGGCCAGTCCGCCAGCAGCGGCACGCGCACGCCCATGTCCAGTTGCAGGTCGGACACCCGGGGCGCTTCCGGCGTATGCACGGTGCGTGCGGTGGCGCCCGTGACCACGACGTAGGGCGTCCTGCGGCCGTAGCCGAGCACGTCCCCGCGCGTGCCGCTGGCGACCGCGGACTTGCGGATCCAGGCGGCGTAGCGGGGACTCACCGCGAACCACCATTCCCCGTCCCGGCTCTCGTGCAGGATCGCCAGGGGCGTGCCGGGGAACAGGGCGGTTTCCTGGAAGCGGTCGATGTCGGTGTCGCCCGGGGCGCTGAATACCCGGACGTCGGTGGGGAAGGTGCGCATGTCGGCGCGATGCACCACCAGGCCCCAGCGGGTACCGACCGTGTCGGGCAGGCGGTCCAGGCCGAGGCCGGGTTCGAGCGCATCCACGTCCTGGAACGGCAAGCCGCCGGCAACGAACAGGGAACGCGTGGGGGGCGAGGACAGGCCCTTCACAAGTGCTTCGACGTCCGCGCGCGGCATCGACACGGGGAAGCGCTCGAGGTCGTGCATCGAGCCGTCTTCGGCGAACAGGCGCGCATTGAGGCGGTCGATGGCGTTCGCGTCGAGCACCACGCCGTCGGGTGCGTCCAGGCGCGAGGTCCAGAAGTCCGGTGAGAGCTGGGCGTCCTGGACGCCGGGCACGCCCGTCCCCGGGGTCGCGGGCGGCCGCGCCGCCGCGGCGGTCGTCGCCAGCAGGCCGAATCCAGCCAGGAGGGCGAGCAGGACGCCCAGGCCGGCGTGGGCGCGGCGGGGCGTGCGGGACAGGAGCATCGGCATGGCAACACGCATCTTCGGCATCCCCGTTTGATCGGTCCAGCGCCCGTCCGACCGCTGGTTCGGCAGCGCCCGCAATCCCGGCTTCGCACCGGGGTCTCGGGCCTTGAGAATACTTATTTCGATGAAAGTATCAATTCGGAATAAATTATTGACCACCATCCCGTCTGCGTGTTACATCGATGTCATCTCCAGCCGGCCGGGGGCCGCGTCATGGCGAACGACCCAAGCACACCTGTCGAGACCCTGGCCGGCCTGCGCATGCAGGCCCGGCGGCTGGGGTGCGTGGCGCTGCTGGGCTGGAGCCTGATGGTGCCCGCCCGCCCGGGTCCTCCCGATACCGTACGTGAAGTCGTCGCCCGGGTCGACGCAGGGCGCTTTGCGGACGCCGAGCGCCGCATCGCCGAGGCCCTGGCCGATGACGCCACCCCGGCCGAGGCTCGCCGTGCGCTGGCGTTCGAGCGCGAGCGCATGCGACGCATCCTGCTGGATTTCCCGCTCGACGAGCCGGCCACGCTCGAGCGTCTGCGCAAGGAGATCCCGGACCTGTCGAGCGGCGAGTTCGCCGCCTGGTCGGCCTCCGGCGCCCTGGAGCACCTCGACATCGATGGCCGGCCCCGCTACTTCGCGCGCGCCGTTCCCAACCTGTTCCGGGTGAACGCGGAAGCCGCGATGCGTCGACGGGAAACACCCGCGCCGCGGATGGGGCCGATGGAAACGCTGGGCCCGCACCACGTCGAGGTGCGCGACGCCGCGCTGGCGATGGGCCGGCCCGGCGTGGCGCCGCGACGCATCCGGGTGGAGCAGTCCCTGGTCGTGGAGGCCGACGCGGTGCCGGCCGGAGAGACGCTCAGGGCCTGGATTCCCTATCCGCGCGCGATCCCGGGCCAGCAGGACGACATCCGCCTGCTCGGCAGCGAGCCCGGCCGCCCGGTCGTGGCGCCGGAGTCGGCGCTGCAGCGCACGGTGTACCTGGAAAAGCAGGCCGTGGCCGGCGTGCCGACCGAATTCTCGGTGAGCTACGAACTGACCGTGCGCGGCCAGTACCACGCCATCGATCCCGCGCGCGTCAGCCGCGTGACGCTACCGCCGGAGCTGCTTGAGTTCACCGCCGAGCGCCCGCCGCACATCGTGTTCACCGACGCCCTGCGGCGCTTCTCGAAGCAGGTCGTGGGCGACGAGGAGAATCCGGCGCGCATCGCGCGCAGGCTGTTCGCCGCGGTCGACAGGATCCCCTGGGCCTCGGCGCGGGAATATTCGACGATCTCCAACATAAGCGAGCACGCGCTGCGCACCGGCCACGCCGACTGCGGGCAACAGACCCTGCTGCTGATGGCCCTGCTTCGCCTCAACGGCATCCCCACCCGATGGCAGTCGGGCATGGTCTATTCCGACGGCGACTACGACAACCTGCACGACTGGGGCTGGCTCTACCTGGCGCCCTACGGCTGGGTGCCGATGGACGTGACCACCGGCCTGCTCGACAGCCCGGACGAGGGCCTGCGCGATTTCTACCTCGGCGGTTTGGACGCCTATCGCATCGCCTTCAACGACGAATATTCGCGGGAGTTCTTCCCGCCCAAGGAGCATTTCCGGTCGGAGACCGTGGATTCGCAGCGCGGCGAAGTGGAGTGGCCGGGGGGCAACCTCTACTTCGACCAGTGGGACTACCGCTTCTCGGCGCGGGTCCTGTCGGGCAACGCCACCGCGCACTAACAGGGACGTTACCTACCTCAACCACAGCAACCAGTTCGGGGGATACACATGTACGGCACGGCATTGCGGAAGAGTGCGTTATTCGTGGCGATGGGGATCGGCCTGGCGTCGATGGCGCCGGGGATCGTCCACGCCCAGAACGTGAACGGCGCCATCGCAGGCCGCGCGAACGCCGGGGACCGGATCACCGTCACCAATACCGAGACGGGGCTCTCGCGCTCGGTCGCCGCCGGCGCCGACGGCAGCTACCGGCTGTCGCAGCTGCCGGTGGGCAGCTACTCGCTGCAGGTCAGCCGCGACGGCCAGCCCCTGGGCGAACCGGTCGAAGTCGGCGTGTCGCTGGGCAACGCGACCACCATCAACCTCGGCAGCGACGGCGTGGTCAGCCTTTCGGCGGTCCAGGTCATCGGTTCCCGAGTGATCTCGCCAGTCGACGTCACCTCGACCGAATCGGCCACCAACATCACTGCCGAGGAGATCGAACGCCTGCCGGTGGAGCGCGACGTCGCGTCGGTGGCCCTGCTGGCACCGGGCGTGGCGGGAGGCAGCGCGGGCTTCGGCGGCATCTCCTTCGGCGGCTCCTCCGTCGCCGAGAACGCCTTCTACATCAATGGCCTCAACGTCACCGACTTCTACAACCGCGTCGGCTTCTCGCAGGCGCCGTTCGACTTCTACCAGGAGTTCCAGGTCAAGACCGGCGGCTACTCCGTCGAGTACGGGCGCACCACTGGCGGCGTCGTGAACGCGATCGCCAAGTCGGGCAGCAACGACTTCCACTATGGCGCCAAGCTGGTCCTGGAACCGCGCGACTGGCAGTCCTCGGCGCGCGACAGCTACCTCGATGGCGACCGCTACCTCACGCGCAGCAAGGACAGTTCGGACCTGGCCACCCTCAATGCCTGGGCGTCGGGCCCGATCATGAAGGACCGCCTGTTCTTCTTCGCCATGTACGAAGCGCGCGACGTCAAGCCCGAGAGCACCAGCAACGCCGGCACCAGCTTCACCCGCGGCGACTCGGACAACGGTTTCTGGGCGACGACGCTGGACTGGCAGCTCACCGACAACAACCTGCTCAGCCTGATGGCGTTCTCGAACGACAACCGTGTCGACAACACCACCTACGCCTACGACTTCGATGCAGGCGCGCGCGGCGACAAGCTCAGCGAGGCCTATTCCGAATCCGGCGGCGACAACTGGGCGCTGACCTGGACGTCGCATTTCACCGACACCCTGTCGATGAAGCTCATGCACGGCCGCAACGAGCGCAACAGCGTGGCCGCCTCGCCCAACGACGGCGACTGCAACTACGTGACCGCCGGTGCCGGCGTGGTCGATCCGGGCGTGCCGCTGGGCTGTACAAACAACGCCACCATCTACGACCGCAACGACCAGCGCGAGCAGACCCGCGCGGACTTCGAGTGGGCGCTGGGCGACCATCTGCTGCGCTTCGGGCTGGACCGCGAGACCAACACCTCCGACCTCAGCCAGGACTATGCCGGTCCCGGTGGCATCCAGTACAACGTGTACTCGACCACCCCCGGCGCACAGATCTCCGGCGCCGGCATCGTGCCGCCGGGCTACTTCGCGTACGTCCGCGCGCGCCGCTATTCCATCTTCGGCGAGTTCGAGAGCCGCAACGAAGCCTTCTACCTCGAGGACAACTGGTCGGTCACCGACAACGTGGTCCTGAACCTCGGCATCCGCAACGAGACCTTCGACAACCGCGACGCGGAGGGACGTACCTACATCGAGATGGACGACATGTGGGCCCCGCGCGCCGGCTTCGCCTGGGACATGAAGGGCGATGGCACCACCAAGCTGTTCGGCAACGTGGGCCGCTACTTCCTGCCCGTCGCCAACGTCATCAACATCAAGCAGGGTGGGGCACTGCTCGATGAGCGCACGTACTACGGCTTCGACGGCTGGGACATCCAGGAGCGGGACGGCGTGCAGTACGCGGTTCCGATCCTCGGCACCCAGTTCGGCTTCGACAACAGCCAGGGCGACGGCACGGTCGGTGACCTGCGTGCCGAGGTCGACGCGGACATGGATCCCGTCTACCAGGACGAACTGATCCTGGGCTTCCAGCAGCAGATCAACTCGACGTGGTCCTGGGGCGTGCGCGGCACCTACCGCAAGCTCCACAACGCCATCGACGACATCAACCTGACCGCCACCCATTGCGGGCGCATCGCCAGCCGCTGGGTGATGGCCAACCCGGGCGAGGACGTGACGGTCTGGGGCGACACCGACTGCGACGGCGTCGACGACGGCTACCTGACCGTCGATACCTCGAAGATGGGCTATTGGACCGAGTCCGACAACTACGCGTTCGTCAACGGCGAATGGGAATACGTGGACTCGACCCCGACCGGGCAGCGCGGCTGGGTCAAGCCCCGGCGCACGTACAAGGCGCTGGAGTTCCAGGTCGACCGCGCATGGGATGGCAAGTGGGCCTTCAACGCTGCGTACACCCTGTCCTGGAACGAGGGCAACGCCGAGGGCCCGGTCAATACCGACACCAACTTCGGCGACACCGGGCGCACCGAGAACTTCGACGATCCCTTCGTCAACTACCGGGGCGACGGACCGCTGGCGAACGACCACCGCCACCAGATCAAGCTCCGCGGCAGCTATGCGTTCAACGACAACTGGAGCGTGGGCGCCACGCTGGACGCGCGTTCGGGCGGGCCGATCACGGCCTTCGGCGTGGGCAATCCCTACAACTGGAAGAGCTACCACAGCTACTTCATCTGCGTAGAAAACTGCACGCCACCGGAGGGCGCCCAGGAGGGTGATACCTGGAGCACGGCCGACCGCGTGTTCGAGCACTCCCCGCGTGGCGGCGAGGGCAACATGCCCTGGATCATCGACGTGGGAATGAGCCTGGGCTACGAGCGGGCGTTCTCGTTCGGCACCTTCGAAGCACGGCTTTCGGTCTACAACCTGTTCAACCGGCAGGAGCCTGTGTGGGTCTACCAGGACCTCGAGCCGGGCGTGGGCGACCGCGACGAGTACTTCGGCAAGGAGCGCTTCCTGCAATCGCCGCGCTATGGCCAGCTGACGCTCGCATGGCGCTACTGAGCCAGCCGGACGCGCGCGCGCCGCTGGCGCGGGCGCGGGAAGCGAGGGTGAAGGGGGGCGGCATTGCCGGTCCCCGACCCTCGCGCCGGCTGCCAGGTTTCGTCCTGTCGGTGGCGGTCGCGTGCGCGCCTGCAGTGGTGCTCGCGCAGTCGCCCGCGGGGGCCCGCGACCCGGCTGCCCTCGACCGGATCTTCGAGCAGGCCATGGCGCGCTACGCGCTGCCGGGCATGGCAATGGGCGTGATCGAGGACGGCGAGGTCGCCTGGGTGCGCACGGGCGGCGAGACCGTCGCCGGCTCGGGCGAGCCGGTGCTGCCCGCCACGCTCTTCAAGATCGCCTCCAACAGCAAGGCCATGACCGCCTCGCTGCTGGCGCGCCAGGTCGATGCCGGCCTGCTGGCCTGGGACGATCCAGTCGTCCGCCACCTGCCGTCGTTCCGTATGCATGACCCGTGGGTCACGCGGGAAATGCAGGTGCGCGACCTGCTGGTGCACAACTCCGGCCTGCCGGAGGGCGCCGGCGACCTGATGCTGTGGCCCGAACCCAACCGTTTCGGCCGCGAGGACATCATCGCCGGCCTGGCCCACCTGAAGCCCGAACGCAGCTTCCGGTCGGGCTACGCCTACGACAACCTGATGTACGTGGTGGCCGGGGAAGTCGCCGCCGCGGTCGGCGGCGAGGCCTACGAGGTGCTGCTGCGGCGGGAGGTCTTCGAGCCGCTCGGCCTGGATTCATGCCGCGTCGGCGAATGGAGTCGTGCCGCGGCGGGCAGCGTCGCCCAGCCGCACATGCGGACCGACACGGGCAACATCGCCATCCGCACCGACGGCGACACGGTGCCGGCCATCACCTCGGCCGCCGCCGGTGGCATCCGCTGCAGCCTGGACGACATGTTGGCATGGGCCCTGAACTGGCTCGCCCCGACGCCCGCGCAGCGCGAGTGGTTGTCGGAGCGGCAACGGGGCGAGATGTGGGCCGCGCACACGCCGCTGCCGGTGTCGGCGCGCAACCGCGAATGGGACGACACGCATGTCCGTGCCTACGGTTATGGCTGGCGCCTGGCTGACGTCGACGGCGAATGGACCGTGTCGCATACCGGCACCTTGTCGGGCATGTACTCGGTGCTGATGCTGTTGCCGGACCGGAAGTCCGGCTTCGTGGTGATGATCAACGGCGAGGGCAGCGCCGCGCGGACGGTGCTGACCGCCGCGCTGCTCAAGTACTTCACCCGTCCAGGGTCGGACGCGGACGTGAACGCCTTCGCCGCGCGCCTGGAAAGCGAGCGCACCGCGCCTTCGGCGTCCCGGGTGCCGGATACCACTTCGCGCCGGCCGATCGAGGCCACCTTCCCGGGCGTGCGGCTGGGGCGGTACCGCGACCCCTGGTTCGGCGAGGTGTCGGTCTGTGCCATGGAGGACGGCGTACGCTTCCAATCGGTGATGTCGCCACTGCTGTCGGGACGGGTGATGCGGGTGGGTGAGCGCGCCCTGGTGGACTGGGACGACGACACCGTCGACCTGGAAGCATGGATGGATTTCCACGACGATGGCGCGGGCACGCGCATGACGATGGCCAAGCTCGATCCCGACGGCGACTTCAGCTCGGACTACGAGGACCTGGACTTCCGGCGCATCGCCGACTGCGAATAGGGCCCGGCGTCACGCGTCGCCCGGGTCGCGTGCCTCGAACAGATCGATCTGGGCGGTTTCGCCCTCACCGTCGACGAAGCCCGAGAGGCCGACCCCGACCAGGCGGTAAAGCGTCTCCCGGGGCAGGTCCACGCGCTGCCGCAGCTCGCAGGCGACCTCGGCCAGTCCCTGCGCGTCCGCGGGCAACGCCGGCAGCGTCAGGCTGCGGGTGAGGATGCGGAAGTCGGCGGTCTTGAGCTTCAGCACCACGGTGCGGGCCAGGCGCTGCGGATCGCGCGCGCGTTCGCGCTGGTAGCCGGCCCAGGTCTTCTCGGCCAGGCGCTGGATATGGGGCGCCAGCGACGACAGCGGCAGGTCCTCGGGGAAGGTGTCCTCCGAGGACACCTGCATGGTCGGGCGTTCGGGTTGCACGGGGTTGTCGTCCACGCCCATCGACAGGCGGTGCAGGCGCGCACCCCAGCGGCCGAACGTCCGTTCCAGCTCGGCCTGGCCGAGTCCGCGCAGGTCGCCCACCGTGGCGATGCCCAGGCGCGCCAGGCGGCGCTCGGTGACCTGGCCGACGCCGGGGAGCCGCCCGACCGGCAAGGGCTGCAGGAAGGCATCGACGTCGCGCGGGCGCAGCACGAGCTGGCCGTCGGGCTTGCGCCAGTCCGAGGCGATCTTCGCCAGGAACTTGTTCGGCGCGATGCCCGCCGAGGCGGTCAGGCCGGTCTCCTCGCGGATCGCGGCGCGGATGGCCTCGGCGGTGGCCGTCGCCGAGGGCATCCCGGTCTTGGTCTCGGTGACGTCGAGATACGCCTCGTCCAGGGACAGGGGCTCGATGAGGTCGGTATGGCGGGCGAAGATCGCCCGGATCTGCCGCGAAACGGCCTTGTAGCGCGGGAAGTCGGGCGGCACGAACACCGCATGTGGACACAGCCGCTCCGCCCGCACCGCGGGCATCGCCGAGCGCACGCCGAAGCGTCGCGCCTCGTAGCTGGCGGCGCACACCACCGAGCGCGCGCCGCGCCAGGCCACCACGACCGGTTGCCCCTTCAGTTCGGGCGCATCGCGCTGTTCCACCGATGCGTAGAACGCATCCATGTCGACATGGACGATCTTGCGGAGCGGGGCAGCGGACACGGGCGACGGCATCGGGATTCGGTGGAACGATACCGCGTCCTGCTGACAGCGGGCGTCAGCAGGGTGTGCGGGCGCGCCTGCCCGGGGCGCCCGCGAAGGCGGACTCAGGGGTGGTAGTCCGGGTCGGGGGGTTGGGCCGGGGCCATCGCCACGACCGGGGGCGTGGTCGGCGTGCTCCAGTTGACCACGTCCTCGATCCAGGCGTTGCCGGCAAACCGGTCCCAGCGCGCCAGGTTGGCGTTCCAGGCGTAGTGGACGTGGGCGCGGACCGTGATCGGAGGGAGCTGCGGGACGGGCACGTTCGCCCACTGCATCGTCAGGGTGTACTGGTAGCCGCGCTGAGCCCAGGCATCCTGCGGGACCTGGGCGAAGATCGGGTTGGGGTCATGGGGCGGCGGATTGCCCAGCAGGGCGGTGGCGGCGCCGATCCTGCGCTGCTGCGGAGGCACGTAGGCCATGGGGATACCTCGATGGTCGGGAAGGGGTGAGTGAAGCCGTGCGGCGCGACCCGCGATGCGGCTACCCCAGTTCCAACGTCGGCCCTACCGTCCCGTGAAGCCCGCGGCCTCAGACCAGGCCGGTCGCGTAGAACACCCCGATGATGAAGAACACCGCCAGCGTCTTGATGATCGTGATCGCGAAGACATCCTTGTAGGCCTGCCGGTGGGTGAGGCCGGTGACCGCCAGCAGGGTGATCACCGCGCCGTTGTGGGGCAGGGTGTCCATGCCGCCCGACGCCATCGCCGCGACCCGGTGCAACACCTCCATGGGGATGCCGGCGGCATTGGCGTTGGCGATGAAGGTATCGGCCATCGCCGCCAGGGCGATGCTCATGCCGCCCGAGGCCGAGCCGGTGATGCCGGCGAGCGCGGTGACCGTCACCGCTTCGTTGACCAGCGGGTTGGGGATCGAGCCCAGGGCGTTGGCCACGATGAGGAAGCCGGGCAGGGCGGCGATCACCGCACCGAAGCCGTATTCCGACGCGGTGTTCATGGAGGCGAGCAGGGCACCGCCGACGGCGCTCTTGCTGCCCTCGGCGAAGCGCGCGGTGACCGGCTTCCAGGCGAGCGCGATGACCGAAAGGATGCCAACGAGGAGCGCCGCCTCGACCGCCCAGATCGCGGCGATCTTCGAGACCTCCTGCACCACGGGCGCGGCGTCGCCGACCACCGCCGGGTCGAAACTGTGGGTCTGGCCATACACGCGCGGGATCCAGAGCGTGAACAGCTTGTTGGACACGCCCACCAGCACCAGTGGCAGGATCGCCAGCCAGGGGTTGGCGAGGCGGTCGTCGGTGAAGGGCGCGGGTTCGTTGACCAGGCTCGCCGGGTCGCCGTAGCCCTCGCCGGCACGGGCGGCCTTGCGACGGCGCGATTCCAGGTAGGCCATGCCGAGGACGAGGATGAAGATGCCGCCCAGCGTGCCCAGGACCGGCGCGGCCCAGGAGTTGGTCCCGAAGAATGCGGTGGGGATGATGTTCTGGATCTGCGGCGTCCCGGGCAGCGCATCCATGGTGAAGGTGAAGGCACCCAGCGCGATCGTGCCCGGGATCAGGCGCTTGGGGATGTCGCTCTGGCGGAACAGCTCGGCCGCGAACGGATAGACGGCGAACACCACCACGAACAGCGAGACGCCGCCGTAGGTGAGCAGGGCGCAGACCACGACGATCGACAGCATCGCGCGCTGGGCCCCGAGCAGCCTGATCGTCGCGGCGACGATCGACTTCGAGAACCCCGACAGCTCGATCAGCTTGCCGAAGATGGCCCCCAGCAGGAACACCGGGAAATAGAGCTTGATGAAGCCGACCATCTTGTCCATGAACAGGCCGGTGAACATGGGCGCGACCAGGCCGGGGTCGGTCAGCAGCACGGCGCCCAGTGCGGCGATGGGCGCGAACAGGATCACGCTGTAGCCGCGATAAGCGACGAACATCAGGAAGCACAGCGCCCCCAGTACGATCAGAAACTCCATTCCTTGCTCCCCGGCGCCCCGGCGGGCCCTCGACAGTCCGGAGTCTCTGCAACGCGGCGGCGCGTGGGCATTGTCCGAAGGTACAGCAGTCGCGCCGGGCGCCCCCTCCTAGTCTGTGCTCCAGGACGGGGACCCCCGTCGTCGTACTGCACACCATCATTCCGATATCGGTTGGCACCTGGGGAGAGGACACGCATGAACCGCAAACACCTGAGCATCGCCATTACCTGCGCATTGCTGGCACCCAGTGCCTGGGCGCAGGACGCCGGCACCACCGCGGCGCAGGGCGAGCGCGCCGCGGCGACCCTCGACGCGGTCACGGTCACCGCCCGCAAGCGCGAGGAGACCCTGCAGGAAGTGCCGGTCGCCGTCACCGCGTTCACCGCCGACGCCCTCGACAGGCTCGACGTCGAGGACCTGTCCGACCTGGACGCGCAGGTGCCCAACCTGACCATCTACGCCGCGCGCGGCTCCAGCAGCACGGTCACCGCCTACATCCGCGGCATCGGCCAGTCCGACCCGCTGTGGGGCGTCGACCCGGGCGTGGGCATCTACCTCGACGATGTCTACATCGCCCGGCCCCAGGGCGCGCTGCTGGACGTGTTCGACGTCGACCGCATCGAAGTGCTGCGCGGCCCGCAGGGCACGCTCTATGGCAAGAACACCATCGGCGGCGCGATCAAGTACATCTCGCGCGGCCTGCCGGCCAGCACCGACGGCTTCGCCTCGGTCACCGCGGGCACCAACGGGCAGCTCGACGTCAAGGCCGCGCTGGGCGGCTCGTTCGGCGGCAACGATGCCCTGCGCGGCCGGATCTCGGTCGCCAGCCTCAACCGCGACGGTTACGGCGAGAACCGGATCACCAAGCAGGACGTGAGCGACAAGGAAATCCTGACCCTGCGTGCCGAACTGGGCGCCTATGTCAGCGACGATTTCGACATCCGCTTCGCCTACGACTGGATGGACGACCAGTCCGGCGTGCGCGGGGCGAAGATGCTCGCGCCCAACCCGTTCGCGCCCGGCTATGCGCCGCTCGACGACCGCTACGACGTGCGCAACGGCATGCCGAACGTCAACGACACCGACATGCAGGGCCTTTCGGCGACCGCCAATTGGCGCGTCAACGACGACTGGTCGGCGAAGTACGTCATCGCCAAGCGCGAATCCGACACCGAGACCAACATCGACTTCGACACGCTGCCCAACACGATCGCCGACGTGAAGGCCTTCTACAGCGACGAGCAGGTCAGCAACGAGCTGCAGGTCAACTACGATGCCGGTGGTCGCGCGCGCGGCGTGATGGGCCTGTACTGGTTCGACGGCGAGGCCGGCGGGCAGGTGCTCAACAACTTCTTCGGCCTGCTGTTCGGCGATACCCAGGGCACGGTGTACACCGAGAGCTTCGCGCTGTACGCCGACTGGACCTTCGACCTGACCGACCGCCTGCAGCTCGACGTCGGCGCCCGCTACACCGACGAGGACAAGCGCGCCGACGTCCTCAACCGCGGCTACAGCGACGCCACCTACACGACGCCGATCTCGGTCGCGGCCGACTTCGACAAGACGATCAACTTCAAGAACACCTCGCCGAAGGTCTCGCTGGACTACCAGGTGACCCCGGACATCATGGTCTACGGCGCCGCCTCGCGCGGCTTCAAGTCGGGCGGCTACAACATCCGCGCCCAGGCGACCGCGGTGCCGCGCTCGGCCGAGCCCTTCGACGACGAGGTGGTCGACAGCTACGAGGTCGGCAGCAAGATGGCCTTCCTCGACCAGACCCTGTTCCTGAACCTGGCCGCGTTCCACAATCGCTACAAGGACATCCAGCTGTCGGTCTTCACCGCCTTCGACGCCGACGGCGACGGCGTGGAGGACTCCTTCTTCGGTGACTTCACCAACGCCGGCGAAGGCACGGTCAACGGCGTAGAGGTGGAGTACCAGTGGCTGCCCTCGCAGCACTGGGCGATCTCCGGCAACCTGGCCTGGCTGGACGCGGAGTACGACGAGTTCATCACCAACGGCGTCAACGTCGCCGACAGCCAGGAGTTCACCAACGCGCCGGAGTTCTCCGGGGCGATCAACGTGGAGTACCGCCTGCCGCTGGCCAATGGCGGCGATGTCTCCACCCGCGTGGGCTACAGCTACCAGAGCGAGGTCTACCCGACCACCGACCTCTCCGAGGCGATCAGGCAGGACGGCTACGGCCTGCTCAACGCGGGCGTGATCTGGCGTGCCAACGACACCTGGAGCCTGTCGTTGCAGGGCAAGAACCTGCTCGACGAAGAGTATCGCACCACCGGCTACAACATCCCGGTGCTCGGGGTGCTGACCGGCTTCTACGGCCCCCCGCGCGAGGTCAGCCTGACCGCGCGGTACGACTTCTGACCCGGGCCCGCACCGACGATACGCTGGATCGACGGCGGGCTCCGGCCCGCCGTCGCTGCGTTATGCTCGCGACGGGGCGTCGCAGGCAGGTGGACACGGTGAGGCGGCAAATGGATCGGCGTGACAGCGGCGGGGGGCGGCCGGCATGACGCTCGGCTACGCGACCGTCGCGATCGCCAGCCTGGCCTGGCTGGCCTTGATGTTCGGCGCCGCCCTGTATGCCGAGCGGACCCCGACGGTATGGGCGCGCCACTGGCGCCACGTCTACGCGCTGTCGCTGGCGGTGCATTGCACGTCGTGGACCTTCTACGGCACCGTCACCCAGGCGGCGCGCTACGGCTGGCCACTGCCGCCCACGTTCCTGGGCGCGATCCTGTTCTACGTACTGGCGATGGGCTTCATGGTGCGCCTGGTCCGACTGGCGCGCGAAACCAACGCGACCTCGCTGGCCGACCTGATCGCCACGCGCCTGGGCAAGGACGCCTGGCTGGCGGCCACGGTGACCCTGGTCGCCGCGCTGGGACTGGTCCCCTACATCGCCCTGCAGCTCAAGGCGGTGGCGATGAGCTTCGCGATGCTCACCGCGGGCGCGGCCGATCCCGATCGTGTCCCGCCCTGGCAGGACATCGCGCTGTACGTGGCCCTGGCGATGGCCCTGTTCGCGATGCTGTTCGGCACGCGTCGCGCCAGCGCCGCCGAGCACAACCGCGGCCTGGTGCTGGCGATGGCCTTCGAGTCCGTGTTCAAGCTGGTGGCGATGCTCGCCATCGGCGCCTTCGTCTGGTTCGGCCTGGCCGGCATGCCCGGGGCGCACGTGGCCCAGCCAGTCGCCTTGCCGGTCGCGCCCACCAGCGGCGGCTTCATCCCGCTGGTGCTGCTCGGCGGCCTGGCGATGTTCATCCTCCCGCATCAGTTCCATGTCGGCGTGGTGGAATGTCGCAACGAGCGCGACGTCGGCACGGCGCGCTGGCTGTTCCCCCTCTACCTGCTGCTGATCGCGCTGCCCGTGCTGCCGCTGGCCAAGGCCGGCAGCGCGCTGCTCGGGGGCACCGGCATTCCCTCCGACCTCTATGTGCTGGCCCTGCCGCTGTCGCAGGGGCAGCATGCGCTGGCCCTGCTCGCCTTCCTCGGCGGCCTCAGCGCGGCGACGGGCATGGTGGTGGTGAGCACGCTGACGCTCAGCCTGATGATCGGCAACCACTGGTTCGCCCCGGGACTGTTGCGTGGCGCCTGGTCGCGCAACGACGGCAGCGACCTGCGCGGTCGCGTGCTCGCGCTCCGGCGCGGCGGCATCGTGGTCATCATGCTGCTGGCATGGGGCTACAGCCGGCTGGTGGCGAGCAACGATGCGCTGGCCGACGTGGGCGCGGTATCGTTCTCGGCGCTGGCCACGCTCGCGCCCGCCCTCGGCTTCGCGGTCTGGCGACCGCAGACGCCACCCCGCGCCGCCGTGGTGGGCGTGGTCGCCGGCTTCCTGGTCTGGGCCTGGGTCCTGCTGACGCCGATGTACCTCGCCTCGCGCGGCCTGTCGCCGGCCTGGCTGGTCGACGGCCCGCTGGGCTGGGCCTGGCTCTCGCCCGACGGCCTGTTCGGACTGACCGGCTGGAGCCGGCTGGGGCGCGCGGTGGGGGCCAGCCTCTTCGTGGGCACGGCGGCGACCCTGCTGTCGGCCATGCTGCGCCGTGAGGCCCCCCGGTTCGCACAGCGGGGGCTGGATGCGAAGACATTGCGCGATGCCGGCCTGCGCTTCCTGCCGCGCGAGCGCGTGCAGCAATGGCTGGACGGCGTGGAAGGCAATGGCCCGGTGCCGGCCGCGACCGAAGCGGCGATCGAGCGCGAACTGGCCGCGGTGCTGGGCTCGGCGTCGGCGCGCGTGCTGCTCGATGCGGCCCGTCGCGAGGTCGGCAGCGGCCTGGACACGGTCGCCCAGATCGTCGGTGAGGCCTCGGCCGACCTGCGCTTCAACCAGCGCGTGCTCGAGGCCGCGCTGCACAACATGAGCCAGGGCATCAGCGTGGTCGATTCCGACCTGCGACTGGTCGCCTGGAACCGGCGCTACGTCGAGCTCTTCGGCTTCCCCGAGTCCCTGCTGCAGGTGGGGCGTCCCATCGCCGACCTCGCGCGCTGGGCGATGCGGCAGGTGCCGCCGGACGGCGACATGGAGCGCGCGCTCGAGCGGCGGCTGGCCTACATGCGTGCCGGCACCGTGCATCTGAGCGAACGCGTGCTGCCCGACGGCAGCATCGTCGAGATCCGCGGCAACCCCATGCCGGGTGGTGGCTTCGTGGCGACCTTCACCGACGTCACCGAGTTCCGTCGCGCCGAGGCCGGCCTCATCCAGGCCAACGAGACGCTGGAGCAGCGCGTCGCCGAGCGCACCACCGACCTGGAAGCGGCCAAGCGCGAGGCCGAACGCGCCAACGAGGCCAAGAGCCGCTTCCTCGCCGCGATCGGCCACGACCTGATGCAACCGCTGCATGCCGCGCAATTGTTCGCCGACGCCCTCCAACAACAGGTGGCGGGTCCGCAGCGCGACTCCGTCCTGCAGATCAGCGGCGCGCTGGACTCCACCAGCGACCTGCTGACCGGCCTGCTCGACATGTCGCGGCTGCAGGCCGGCGGTCTGGCGCCACAGTCGCGCGACTTCCCGCTGGCGGAGGTGCTCGAACCGCTGGCCTCGGAATTCGGCGCCATCGCCGCGGCCCGCGGCCTGGCCTTCCATTACGTGCCCAGCCGCGCCTGGGTGCACAGCGATCCGCAACTGTTGCGACGGGTGCTGCAGAACTTCCTTGCCAATGCGGTGCGCTACACGCCGCACGGCGATGTATTGCTGGGCGTGCGGCGCGAAGGCGGGCAGGTGCGCATCGAAGTGCACGACACCGGACCGGGCATCGCGCCGGAGCAGCAGCGCGTCATCTTCGACGAATTCCGCCGCGGCGAGGACGCGCCGGGACAAGGGCTCGGACTGGGCCTGTCGATCGCCGATCGCATCGCGCAACTGCTCGGCGTGCCGATCCGCCTGCGCAGCCAGCCGGGCCGGGGCACCGTGTTCGACGTCGCGATGCCGCGCCTGGCCGGCGCCGGCGCGGTCGCGGCGGCGACCTCCGCGGCCTCGCGCGCGACGGACGCTTCCGAGGTGTTGGTGGTCGACAACGATCCCCAGGCATTGGCGGCCCTGGCGACGGTGCTGCGGGGCTGGGGATACCGCGTGCGCACCGCCGAGGGTGGCGCCGTCGCGGAGCGGGCGCTGGCGTCGATGCCTGCCGCGTTGTGGCTGTTCGACTACCACCTCGACGATGGCGACACTGGCGTCGCGCTCGCCGAGCGCCTGGCCGGGGCGTTCGGTAGCCGGCCGACCCTGATCCTCAGCGCCGACACCGGTGAGGCGGTGCGTCGCGCCGTCCACGAGGCCGGCCTGCCGCTGATCGCCAAGCCGCTCAAGCCACTGGCGCTCAAGTCGGTGCTCGATCGTCTGTTGACCTCGCGCTCCGCCGCATCCGGCGCGGTCGACGGCTGAACCCTTCGCCCCGGGGCCGGCGCAGGCAAGGGCGGCCGCGGGGGCCAAGGCTGCGACAGGCGGTGGGTCCCGCTAGACTGGCGCCCCGTACGGTCGAGGAGGCCCCGATCCATGCGTTACCTGCCGTTGATTTGCCTGTCGCTGCTGCTGTCCGTGTCGAACGCGTCCGCGCAGGTGGCGTCACCCCCGGTATTCGACGTGCACGTGCACCTGCGCGATGGTGAAACATCGCTGCGGGCCTTCGAGGCCGACACCCGGTCCGCCGGCATCGAACTCGCCGGACTGGGCGCCATGTGGTTCGGTGGGCCCCACCAGGCGCTGGCGGGGAACCCGGCGGACATCCGCGTCCGCAACGATGGCGTGATCGCACTGGCGGAACGGCATCCACGGGTCGTTGCGATCGGCACGGTGCATCCCTACGACGGCCAGGCGGCGCTGGACGAGCTCGAGCGCATCGCGTCCCAGGGTGTCAAGCTGATCAAGCTGCATGCGCACACCCAGCGATTCGACGTCGCCGACCCGCGCGTACTGGCACTGGTGCGCAAGGCGGGCGAGCTGGACGTGGCGGTCTTGATGGACAACGCGAACATCGTCGCCGGGGACAGCGAGAACCTGTTCAACCTCGCGCTGCGCGCGCGGGACACCACCTTCATCTTCGCGCACGTCGGCGGGCTCAACTTCCGCTTCTGGAACATCCTGCCGCTGGCGCGCACGGCCGATGGCATCGACATGGACAATGTCTACTTCGACATCTCCGCGACGGTCCTGCTCATGGCCGACTCGCCGCTGGAGGACGAGTTCCTGTGGACCCTGCGCAACATCGGCATCGACCGTGTGATCCTGGGCTCCGACCATCCGCAGATATCGCTCGCCAGGACCCTGGAGGCCTTCGAACGCCTGGACCTCAGCGACGAGGAGAAAGCGGCGATCCGCTTCGGCAATGCCCGCCGCCTGTTCGGGCTCGACGCACCCTGAGACCGCACTCAGCCCGGCGTGCCGTCGGGCATCTGCCGGCTGGGGTCGCTGAGCTCGAGTTCGCGCAGCACGACGCCGGCCTGGGTGCGATTGCGCACGCCCAGGCGTTCGAAGATCGCCGACAGGTGGGCCTTGACGGTGCGTTCCTGCACGTCGAGCCGGTCGGCGATCTGCTTGTTGAGCAGCCCCTGGGCGACGAGGGTCAGGACCCGGAACTGTTGCGGGGAGAGGCTGGCGAGCCGGGCGGCGAGGTCGGCGTCCGCGCGCGAGCTCTCGGTGCGGGCCACGGTCCCGCGAAGGGCCGGCGGCAGCCATTGTTCGCAGGCGAGGACGGCGCGGATCGCGTCGCGCAGCTCGTCGAGCCCTGCGCTCTTGGGCAGGTAGCCGGCGGCGCCGTGGTCGAGGGCCCGGCGGACCACGCGCGGATCGTCGTTCGCCGAGACCACCACGACCGCCACGCCCGGGAACTGCGCCCGGATCGCGGCGAGCCCGGCCAGGCCGTGGTTGCCGGGCATGTGCAGGTCCAGCAGCACCAGGTCGATGCCGGGATCGGCATCCAGCGCCGCGAGCACCGCGTCCAGGGTATCGGCCTCGCGGACCACGGCGCCGGGGACCGCATCCGTGGCGGCCTGGCGCAGCGCGGCGCGGAACAGGGGGTGGTCGTCGGCGATGAGCAGGCTGGACATGGGGCTAGCCTACAAGCCATTGCGCGGGCGCGGGCGGGAGCCGCGCTCGTACATAAGTACGATGGGCGCGCGGGGCGGTGTTGGTAGGCTGGCCGCATGACCACCCATCCGATGCCATCATCCCTGCGCTGCCTGGCCCTGGGCCTGGCCCTCGCCACCGCCGCCTGCGCCACCACCGCGGCACGCGCCCCCGTCCAGGAGAAGCCGATGTTCGCGGCCGAACGCATGACCGAGCATCGCGCCGGCGATGACCTGCTGACCGCCGGCCTCGGCCTGGCCGGCCTGCGTGACATGGCCGGTCCTGCGTTCGCCGACCCCCTGAATCCAAGCGCGGCCGAAACGCGTCGACGGGCGATCTGGAGCAACTGGCGCGGAATCGCCGACCTGGCGCCCGGTGGCGGCTTCGGCGAGGTGTACGGCAGCACGGCCAGCGTGCCCGGACGCGAGTACAGCGCGCTCGCCCGCGTGGCGGGCGCCAGGCAGCCTCACCGCGTGCTGGTCCAGGTGCCGGATGGGTTCGACGCGGACAAGCGCTGCGTCGTGGTGACCGCGGCTTCCGGCTCGCGCGGCGTCTATGGGTCGATCGCGGTCGCCGGCGCTTGGGGCCTGCCGCGGGGCTGCGCCGTCGCCTACACCGACAAGGGTGCGGGTACCGACTACTACGACTTGGACAGCGGCCAGGGCGTCGCCGCCGATGGCAGGCTCGCGACTGGCGGGGACCTGGCGTTCGAGCCCGGCCTCGCGACCTTTGCGGGCGAGGGCACGCGCGGCGTCGCGGTCAAGCACGCGCATTCAGGCGACAACCCGGAAGCCGACTGGGGCCGGCACGTCGAGCAGGCGGCCCGGTTCGCGCTGCACGCGCTCGACCAGGCCTTCCCTGCGTCGGCGCCTTTCACGCCCGACAACACGCGGGTCATCGCGGTCGGCATCTCCAATGGCGGCGGCGCGGTGCTGCGTGCCGCCGAGCTGGAGGGGAACTGGCTTGACGCGGTGGTGGCCGGCGAGCCCAACGTCGACGTCGAAGGCGGCCGCAGCCTGTACGACTACGCCACCGAGGCGGCGCTGCTGATGCCCTGTGCGCTGCTCGACCCCGCATTGGGACCGCTGCCCCAGCCGCCGCTGGCGGCACAGGTCGGTGCTGTCGGCCTGGCGCGCTGCGGCGCACTGAAGGCCGCGGGCCTGGTGGATGGTGCCGACGCAGCGGCACAGGCCGTCGACGCCCATCGCCGGCTCAATGCAAGCGGTTTCAGCGACGAAGCGCTCAGGGCCGGCGTCCTGTCCTCGGGTTTCGACCTGTGGCGAGCGGTGGCGGTGACCTATGCGTCGGCCTACGGGCGCTATGCCCCTGGCGCCCACCCATGCGGTTTCAGCTTTGCCGCGCTCGACGCCAACGGCGCGCCGCGCCCCTCGACCCATGCCGAACGCGCAGCCTGGTGGTCCGATGGCAGCGGCATTCCCCCCGGCGGCGGCATCGGCCTCGTGCAGGCGCCGGTCGCCGCGCCCGATCCGGGCTTCGATGGCCTGCGTTGCCTGCGCGCGCTGTGGACGGGTGAGGGCGACGATGCGCGTCGCGTCCACGCGGGCGTGGACGAAATCCGCGCCTCGGCGCCGCGCGAGGGCCTGCCGGTGGTCGTCGTCCACGGCACCGACGACGGCCTCATCCCGCCAGCGTTCAGCAGCCGTCCGTACGTGGCAATGGCCCGTGCAGCCGGTCGCGACGTCCGCTACTGGCAGGTGGGCCACGTCCAGCACTTCGATGCTTTCCTGGGACTGCCCGATTACGCGGCGCGCTATCTGCCGCTGCTGCCTTACGTCTACACCGCGCTCGATCGGGTCGATGCCTATCTGGATGGCACGGGTCCGCTGCCTTCGAACGCCGTGATCGCGACCCGGCCGCGTGGCAGCGGCGCTGCGCTGGAGGCCGGGCACCTCGTGATGCCGGAGTAGGTGATTGGTAAAGGGTGATTGGGCGCGGGCGCAGGGGCAACATCCCTCTTGGCCCGCGCAGCCGGGTAAGCCAAGCGCATGCGGGGCCCCTTCATGAGGGGGCGAGGATCGTAGGGTGCAACAAGCGAAGCGCATTGCAGCAAAACGTCATCGGCACGTCCCGGCGATACCCGTAGCCCGGGTAAGCGAAGCGCACCCGGCGCTCCGGTAAAGCCAAGAGCCGGGTCCCAGCGAACGCTGGGATCCAGCCTTTGCCATGCCGCCTTCGTAGGGTGGGTAGAGCCAAAGGCGAAACCCGCCGTCGCCGCTGCCGGCCACGACGCACGATGGGTTTTGCTTCGCGCAACCCATCCTACGGTGCTCAATCGGAACCCACGGAAAGATCAAAGGCTTCCGCCCTTTGGGCGGGTCCCTTTTGTCTTGGTAAAAGGAACCAAAACCGCGGGCTCCATCGTCCGTCGGTCCGGCTTCGCCGCACCGGTCCCCTGTGCGCCTCGGCCATGGCGGCACGGCGCCCAAACTCGCTGCGCCCGGACAAGGGCGCCTCTCCGGCCGCCATGGCCTGCGGTGCTCGGCGGCCTCAAAGTCGCGAAGATCAAGATCAAGATCAAGATCAACGGCAACGGCAACGGCAACGGCAACGGCAACGGCAACGGCAACGGCGACACGCCACGTAGCCCGGGTAAGCGACGCGCACCCGGGGCCGCGGCAAGAGGGATCGAGAATCGCAGGGTGCAAGAATCCAAGCGCATTGCACCCAGCGTCACCCGCACGCACCGGCGTTACCCGCAGGATGGGTCGAGCCGCAGTCGATAGCCACCGTCGACGACCGCCACGGCCCATGATGGGCTGCGTGAAGCAACACCCATCATGGGTTTTCCGCGGACGTCAGGGAAGGACGTCGCGGAAGAAGCGTTCGACCCGTCGGTGGATCTGGCGGACGTCGCGCTGCACCTGTTGCACCCAGTCCGGCCCCGGTTGGGATGGAGTCGGGGTGGGCTTGGGCGCCGGCCGTGGCCGGTCGACCGTGGAGGGCCGCGTGGGCGTGGAGGGCCGGGGGGCAACGGGGCGGCGTGACGGCGCGATGGCTGATGCCGCGACCGCCGGTGACGCGGCCGACGCGGCCATGCCGACCGGGGCGAGGTCGCTGCCCTTCATGATCCCCATCGGGGTATAGCCGCCGTAGCCGGGGAACACCGCGCCCAGGTTCGGATTGCGCATGCGGCGGATCAGGATCTCCGAGAGCACGCGGCGATGGTCGGTCGTGACCGGCACGTCGCCGTAGTAGGGCGACAGCACCTGCGGGTCCAGCCCCAGCCAGTTGCCGTAGAGCCTGCGCCCATTGACAGTGCCGCCCATCACCAGCATCGGATTGCCATAGCCATGGTCGGTGCCCCGGTTGGCGTTCTCGCGCACGCGCCGGCCGAACTCCGATTGCACCACGGTGGTGACACGCGACAGGTGGCCGCTTGCCTCGAGCGTGGCGTGGAAGGCAGACAGGGCGTCCGACAGTTCCGCGATCTTGTTCTGGTAATAGTGGTAACCGCTGCCGGCCGTGCCCTGGCCGTCATGGGTGTCCCAGCCGCCCAGGTCGAGGGTGGCGTAGCGCAGTCCCAGGTTCATCTGGATGGATTGCGCCACCGTCCACAGCTGGCGGGCGAAGGTGCTGGTGGGCCAGTCGGCGGGCAAGTTCTGGTAGGGCTGTTGCGCGATCACGCGCAGCGCGCCCTCGGCGCGCGCGCCGCTGCGCTCCAGGCCGGTGTTGCCCGGGCTCCACATCGACTCGAGGACGTCGTTGACGCCGACCAGGCCGGCCGGGGAATTTTCGCGTGCTTTCTGCCAGGACCAGGCGCCCGCATTGAGCGCGAAATCGCCCGGGCTTCCCATCGTCAACGCCGTGGTGCTGCCGTTGAAGTTCGCCGGTTGGCGGCTGTTGACCGCCAGTCCGGTGAGCGGCATCGACGCCGTCACGCCGGGTTGCGTGTCGAGCGCGCGCGCCAGCCAGCCAGTGCCGGTGCCCTGGCGGCCCGGGGTGCCGAGGTCGATCGACAGCTGGGCATCGAAGTGGCTGCGGGTGACCGACGTCAGCAGGCCACAGCACTGCACGATCCCGAGCATGCCGTCGTTCCACAGGTCGCGCAGCCCGGTGGCCGAGGGATGCAGGCCGAACCCGGTGGCGCTGCCGTTGCCCAGGGTCAGCGGCAAGGCGCCATAGGTCCCGCTGGCGGCGATGGCGAGGTCGGGGCGTGCCTGCTCGTAGTGGATGCGGTCCTGCCCGCTGACCGGGAGGACCAGGTTCAGGCCGTCCATGCCGCCACGCAGGAACACCGACACGACGGTGTCGTGGTTGTTCGCGGCCTGCGCCGCGCCCGAGAAGAACAGGCCGGGCCCGACCGCGCCGATGGCCGTGGCGGCCGCGCAGCCCTTGAGGAAGTCGCGGCGACTGTGTTCGATCGTCTTCATCATCGCCTCCTCAACGGCTCAGGAATTCGGGGGACATCAGGATCAGCGAGACCATGCTGCGCAGTCGTTCCTGGTTGTAATGGTTCTTCAGGTCGTTGCCCGCCCAGGCGTTGGTGTCGGTGATGACATGCGTCGCCGGGTCGCCGTTCTGGGCCATGAAGCCGATGAGGAGCTGGCGGCGCGCGTTGCTCGGCCTGCGCCCCAGGATCCGGTTGCACCAGTAGTCGACCAGCCGGGTCGCCGTCCACTGCGACACCTGGGCCCGGCTGATGGCGAGGATCGGCAGCAACGGCGCCTCCCCGTCCCTGGCTTCGGTCAGCCAGTTCAGCAGTTTCCAGTCCATCGCCAGGCTGTTGGCGCCGGTCCACGCCTGCTCGGTGTCCGGGTAGCCATTGGGTGCCGGCCAGGCATAGGGTTCGTGGCCGGTGAAGCCCAGCCGCCACATGAAGCTGTTGGCCGCATCGTTGTCCAGGCGAAGGGTCCAGTCGCTGCCGGTCGCGCGCATCGCGGCGACGATGGCCTCGAACGGCCGCCGGGTCTTCTGGCCCCAGGCGTTGTACATCGCGCTCGAGGTGAGGACATGGCGCAGCACGCGCTCGATCTGGTCGGCGCGCTGCCAGTTCTGGCGGAAGACCGTCGCCGCGCTGCTGACCAGCGACTCGGGCGGGGTGTCGTTGACGAAGCGCCGGATCAGCTTGCCGCAGACGAATCGCGCAACCGCGGGGTGGCTTGCCAGCCGGTCGAGGATGTCGCGACCGTCCTTCATCGCCGGCTGTTCGGGGTTGAGCAGTTTTCCGAGGACGAACTTCGGGCCCGCGTCGTGCCAGGACTGGCGGTAGACGAAACTGCCGTCGTTGTCGTCGGGGAATTCCCAGTGCCCGTTCTTCATCGTCCATCCGGTGAAGGCGGACGCGGTCTCGTAGACGTCGATGTCGGTATAGCCCGACGGATAGTCACGGTCGGTCGGGTCCGGTGGCACCGCGAACGGATCCATGAAGCCCAGGTAGTTGGCCGCGCCGAAGGTGTGCAGCTCGAGCAGCTCGCGCGCCCAGTTCTCGTTGGGGCCCGCGCGGGTGTTGGAGACATTGTCCAGGTAATAGAGCATCGCCGGGCTGGTGGCGACCGCCTCCAGCATGCTGCGGAAGTTGCCCAGCGCGTGTTTGCGGATGACGTCGCGGTCGTAATGCACGTACACCGGTCCGGCCGAGAAATCGCCCGCGGTGACGTTGAAATGGTCGTGCCAGAAGTTGACCACGACCTCGCGCAGCTGCCGCCGGGAGTGGGTGGCCCGCACGAACGCGGCTCGCTGCACCTCCCAGGCCGGTCGCATGCGGGTGTTGTACTCGGGATTGCCGAGCACATGGCCGCTCCACAGCTGCGCGAGCGACTTGCCCAGGGTCGTGTAGCCGGCCGCGGACAGCCGGTTGTCGACGGCGCTGTCGTCGATGGCGCCCCAGTCAAGCTGCCAGTCGACCCAGTTGGCCAGGCGCTCCATGTCGCTGCTGCCCAGCGCATCGAACTCCGACAGCGACTGCGGCGTGATGCCGTAGCTCAGGTTGGACAGCATGCGCACCGCGAAGGGCGCACGCGCGAGCGTCAGCAGCGACGGCGGCGAACTCCGCTCTGCGCGCGGCGCCTGGCCGGCATGCGGCGAGGCGGTCGAAGCCGCTCCCCCGGCGTTGTGCCCGAGGTGGCCCTGCGTGGCGATGGCCACGCCGTTGCCGTACCGACGGGCCAGGAAGTTCCGGTCGACCCGGCCCCCGGCGCTTGTCGAGGCCGGCGCCACGGCCGATGTCCTTGCCTGCGGTTGCGACGAACCGGCCATGCGCATGCTGCGCATGACCTCATCTGCGATCGACATGTCCCGTTTTCCCCTGCGTGCAGCCCCCTGCACACTGGACTATACCGCCCGCACGGGGCTTTGCCGTGGCAGGCTTCACAAAGCTGTGAAGTCCGTCGCCGCTGCCGCTGCGCCACCCCGGATCGGGGCGCTTGCAGGGCAGGGGGCGGCTTTGGCAGGCTGGCCACTTCCGGTCCCCGCGACCGTCGCCAGGTCGATCCCATGAGCCGCCATTTCTCGATGCTTCGCGAGTTCCACCTGGCGGACTGGTTCACCCTCGCCAACGCCATCTGCGGGATGGGCGCCATCTTCGCCTCGATGCACTACCTTCAGTTCGGGCAGGCGCGGAGCCTGATGGTCGGCATGGGCCTGATCCCGCTGGCCTTCATCTTCGACGCCCTCGACGGGCGGATCGCGCGCTGGCGCAACTCCGCCGGCACCCTGGGCCGGGAGCTCGACTCGCTCGCCGACGTCATCTCCTTCGGCGTGGCGCCGGCGGCGCTCGCCTATGCCTGCGGCCTGCATGGCGGTTGGGACTGGCTGGTGCTCAGTTACTTCGTCGGCTGCGGGGTGAGCCGGCTGGCGCGCTACAACGTCACCGCCGAGCAGTTGTCCGGCGACGAGGGCAAGGTGACGCATTTCGAGGGCACGCCCATTCCGACCAGCCTGGCCCTGGTCGTGGTGTTGGCGGTGGCGGCCTGGCAGGGGGCGATCGGGGATGCGATCTGGTTCGGGGCCGTCCAGCTGGGCCCCTGGAAGCTGCACCCGCTGGTGCTGATGTTCGCCCTGTCGGGCTCCCTGATGATCAGCAAGACCCTGCGCATCCCCAAACCCTGAGCCCGCGCGCCCGCAGCAGCGGGACCTTCGCGCTATCTGAAACACGGCATTGCTATGATCGGACCTCGTTTTGGAGGGCACCATGGCAGACCGTTCTTTCGGCGACTTCGACGCGCTGGCGCGCCAGTACTGGAACCAGTGGGGCGAGATGATGCGCTCCGCCACCGCGCCCGCGGCGCCCCCGGCGCCGACGATGCCCGGCTGGGACGATGCCATCGGCTGGTGGTCGAAGCTTGCATCGGGCGGCATGCCCGAGGCGAATGCCGCGGTGGGGCGGTTCGAACGCCAGGCCGGTGACTGGTTCGGCCGCATCCAGCAGCTGGCCGCGGGCTTCGTCGGCCGCAACCCGGCGGCCGCGGACGTGGTCGATGCCTGGAAGCAGATGCTCGGCGGCGCCCGCGCGAACCCCTTCGGCGACGTGCTCGCCTCGATGGGCGGGCAGGGCCAGCAAGGTTTCGACCAGTGGTTCGAGCAGGCCGCGCCCTTCATTTCCGCCCTCCAGGGCGAGGGTCGCAGTTGGCTGGGCATGCCGGCCTTCGGCTTCGCCCGCGAGCACCAGGAGCGCTGGCAGCGCATCGCGCGCCTGCAGGTCGAGTACCAGGAGCGCAACCAGGCCTGCCAGCAACTGATGATGGAGGCGGGCCAGAAGGCCTTCGTCCGCTTCGAGGAGAAGCTTGCCGCGCACGCCGAGCCCGGCCGGCAGCTGACGTCGGCGCGCGCCTTGTTCGACGTCTGGATCGACGCCGCGGAGGACGCCTACGCCGAGGTCGCGCTGTCCCCGCAATACCGCGCCGACTTCGGCGAGATGGTCAACGCGCAGATGCGCCTGCGGGCCGCCCTCCAGCACGAGGTGGAGCTCGTCGCCGGGCTGTTCGGGATGCCCTCGCGCACCGAGATCGACTCCGCGCACCGCAAGATCGTCCAGCTCGAGCGCGAGCTTCGCCACCTGCGCGAACGCGCGGACGCGAGCGCCACTGCGGACACGCCAGCCGAGCGCCCCACGGTGCGCAAGAGCAGCACGCAGGCCGCGCCCGGTCCCGGAGGTTCGAGCGGCAAGGGCGCTGCAGGGGCGAGCGCCAAGGCAAGGCCAGGCACCCGGAGCAGTAGCGCCAAGAAGACCGCGCCGCAGGCTTCCACCGCTGCCCGGAAGAAGCCGGCCACCGCCAAGTCCAAGGCCAGCGCCGCCTCGCGCACGCGCGCCTCCACGGCACGCGCCAAACCCGGCGGCAAGGCGGCGCCCGCGCGCGCAACGCCGGCCCGTGCGACCAAGCGCGTGGCCGCGAACGGGAAGGCAACACGCAAGGGGGCGCGCTGATGGACCGCGTCGACATCAATGCCCCCCTGCACTTCACCGCCGAGTCGCTGGCCGAGGAGGCGATGGGCGTCCAGGCCAAGCTGCGCGCCGGTCTCGACACGCTGCGCCAGGTCGATGACGTCGACTACGGGGCGACCGCGAAGGAGGAAGTCTGGCGCGACGGCCGCGTGGTGCTGTACCGCTTCCGGGGCGAGCGCGAGCCCACCGCGACGGTGCCGGTGCTGATCGCCTATGCGCTGGTCAACCGTCCGTACATGACCGACCTGCAGGCCGACAAGTCGATCGTGCGCGGCCTGCTCGAGCGCGGCGAAGACGTGTACATCCTCGACTGGGGATATCCGGACCGTTCCGATCGTTACCTGGAGCTGGAGGACTACATCCAGCGCTTCCTCGGCGGCGCGGTCGACCACCTGCGCCACCGGAGCGGACAGGAGGCGATCAACCTGCTGGGCATCTGCCAGGGCGGCGCCTTCTCGCTGTGTTACGCGGCGCTCAACCCGGCCAAGGTGCGCAACCTCATCACCATGGTGACCCCGGTGGATTTCCATACCGAGGGCAACATGCTCTCGCACTGGACCCAGGGCATCGACGTCGACCAGTTCGTCGACACCCTGGGCAACGTCCCGGCCGACCTGATGAACTGGTGCTACCTGACGCTCAAGCCGTGGCGCCTGTTCGTGCAGAAGTACGTGGGCCTGGTCGACATCCTCGACAACCGCCAGGCGGTCGAGGACTTCCTGCGCATGGAGAAGTGGATCTTCGATTCGCCCGACCTCGCGGGCGAGGCCTTCCGTCAGTTCATCAAGATGTTCTACCAGGCCAATGGCTTCCTGAAGGGCGGGATCCGCATCGGCGAGCGCGAGGTCGACCTCTCGCGCATCACGATGCCCGTGCTGAACATCTACGCGCTGCAGGACCACCTGGTGCCGCCGGCGGCCTCGCAGGCGCTCGGCGGCCTGGTGGCGACGGATGACTACACCGAGCATTCCTTCCGTGGCGGCCACATCGGCATCTACGTGTCCGGACGCGCGCAGCGAGAGGTGCCCGAAGCCATCCACGACTGGCTGGACCAGCGCTCGCCGTGAGGAGAGGGCTGGCGCGGATCGCATGGCCGCTGCTTCTCGCGTGCATCGCGATCCCGGCGTCCGCGTAACCGCCGCCGGAGACCCTGCGCGAGATGGAGCAGTTGATCGACGCACTGGGCGGCTCGGGTTGCGAGTTCGAGCGAAACGGGCGCTGGTACGACGGCGCGCGCGCGGCGACGCACCTGCGTCGCAAGCAGGCATGGCTGCTGGAGCGCGACCTGATCTCGTCCAGCGAGCAGTTCATCGAACGTGCCGGTACCCAAAGCAGCATGAGCGGACGTGCCTACCAGGTGCGTTGCCCGGGCCGCGAAGCGATGCCCTCCGCGCGCTGGCTGAACGAGGCCCTCGAATCGCTGCGTGCCCGCACATCGCCATCACGGTGACTGTCTAAACTGGCGGCATGGCAGTCCCGGAGTCCCCCCACATGAGTCATAACCCGCGTCCCTTCACGCGCTCGCGGCACGACAAGATGATCGGCGGCGTCATGGGTGGCATCGCCCGGCGCTATGGATGGAGCTCCACGATTCTTCGCGTCGTTTTCGTGCTCGTGTCCATCCTCTCGGCCGCGTTTCCCGGCATCATCGTCTACCTGATCCTCTGGCTCCTGATGCCCGAGGAAAGCGCCTGAGGCAGCCCGCAGGGATGCACCCGGCGACGTTCCTGGCCGGCCTGGCCTGGGCCGCGCCCAACAGCCTGCTCGGCCTCTTCGCCGGGATGGCCGGCATGCCTTTCGGTGCGCGCGCGTCGTGGCGGGCCCGTGAGATGGCCCTGGTGTTCCAGCGCTGGCCCTGGGGCCCGGGCGGGGCGATCACCCTGGGCAACGTCATCCTCCATACCGGCGATGACCTCGACGTGGCGTGCATGACCTACGCCCACCGGGCGGGGCATTGTGAGGAACCGGCGATCCGCATGAGCGACCACGAACGCGCGCACGTCCTGCAGTACATGGTCCTGGGCCCGCTGTTCCTGCCGCTGTACCTGGCCTGCGGCGGCGTCAGCGTCGGCAACCGTTTCGAGCGCGCGGCCGACCGTTACGCGTTGACCGGTGAGGGCTGGTGGCCCTGGCGGACCTGACGCACGACACGGCCTTGCCTGTTGCTAGCATGCAGGCCCCGCCCCAAGGAACGCCAGGCATGGTCGCGACGCGTTGCGCACCCGATACCACCCTCGAGCTCTACCAGGTCGACGCCTTCACCGACCGCGTCTTCGGCGGCAATCCCGCGGCGGTTTGCCCACTCGATGCGTGGTTGCCCGATGCCACGCTGCAGGCGATCGCGGCGGAGAACAATCTCTCGGAAACCGCGTTCTTCGTCCCTGCGGGCGATGGCTTCGCGCTGCGCTGGTTCACCCCGGCCGTCGAGGTCGACCTGTGCGGCCACGCGACCCTGGCGACGGCCTGGGTGATCGTGCATTGCCAGGACGACGCCCCGGCGTTGCTGCGCTTCTCGACGCGCAGCGGCGAGCTGACCGTGGCGCGCGACGGGGACGCGCTGGTGATGGATTTCCCGGCGCGACCGCCCGCACCCTGCAACCCTCCACCGACCCTGCTGGCTGCGCTGGGACTGGCGGGCGTCCCGGTACAGGTACTGGAGGCCGACGACTACATCGTCGTCGTCGATGATGCCGCGCTCGTCGCCTCGCTGGCGCCCGACATACGCGCGCTGGCGGGCCTGCCGAACCGGGGCGTCGCGGTGACCGCGCCGGGCGGCGACGTCGACTTCGTCTCGCGCTGGTTCGGGCCCAACGTGGGCGTGGACGAAGACCCCGTCACCGGCTCGGCGCACACGGCCCTCGCGCCGTATTGGTCGGCCCGCCTCGGCAAGTCCCGTCTCAATGCGCGGCAGGGCGGGCGCAGGCAGGGGTCGCTGGAATGCGAGTTCGCCGGCCAACGCGTGCGCTTGCGCGGCCAGGCGGTGGTCTACTTGCAGGGACGCATCCGCGTCTAGCGCGACGCAGGCGTCGGTGGGGTGGCGAGCACCTGCATCGACTCGCCGACCACGCGGCCGGCCGGATCGAAGCGGCGCTCGTAGAAGCCGATCGCGTCGGCCTCGACCAGGACGATCGTGCTGCATCGCGTGCCGTAAGTGGCATCCTTGACGAAGGCCGGCGAGAGCGCGCGTTCCAGTGCCAGGCCCACCCCCGTGTCGGGCAGGGCGTCGTCGGGTGCCGGGGTCGACTCGGCGAGCGCGTCCAGCAAAGGGGCCAGGGACCGGACATCGTCGGCGCCGCGTGCAGTCGATGCCGGATCGTCCAGCCACCGGGACAAGGCGCGGCTTGCGTGTCCGCTCTTGGGCCAGGGGGCATCGAACGCGCCGTTGGACATGGCATGCAGGCCGGGCGCCACATCCCCGCCGACGAAGCCCGGATGGTTGCTGGCGAACCCGAGGCGCTCGCCGTCCCAGGCCAACTGGTTGAAACGACCGAAGTCGCCGGCATCGGCAGCCAGCGCCGACAACCACGAAGCGGTGTCGTCGTCGCCGGCGACGAAATCGTGCACCAGGGCGCCGCGCGAGCGCGGCGATACCGCGTCCGGACGCCCTGCGCGGACATTGGTCACTGCCGAAAAGCGCCGCCGGGACGAGGCCAGCAACCAGCTGCCGCCTGCGACCAGGTCGCGACCGCCATAGACGTCGTGATGCTCCGGGTCGAACCCCGCTGGTGCGGCAGGGCGTGCGTGGCGCTCGTCGCGATTGGCGATCACCGCGAGGGCGTAACGGGGATGGGCCTTCCAGGCCAGGGCGATCAGGCACATGCGCGCATGGTAGGCGCTTGTGCGTCGTGCGCCAAAGGCGACGGGGCCCTGCGATCAGCGCAAGGAGGCATCGGCGCCGGGGGCGATGCCACCGGGCACGAGCGCATCCAGCCCGGCCTGGCGCACCGCCGCCGGTTCCCTGGCAAGCGCGGCGGTGCGGGCATGGAAACAGGCCCATTGTCTGCCGCAGGCATCGAACACCGCGGCGAACGCGGGCACCCAACCGTCGTACAGGCCCATCGGTACCAGTTTGGCATTGGTGATCGGCTCCTCGACCCAGCGGTCGAAGCGCGCGTCGCCCGCCCATTCGGTGCGTCGGCGCGCGGCGTAGGCATCGCGGAAGCCGGCGATGGCGTGCTCGCGTTGCGCGCGCATCGCTTCGGGGGACAGCTCGCGCGAATAGATGTCGGCCAAGCGCGCGCGCAGCGCGAGCGCCATGGCGACGAACGCCCGTTCGCGGACTTCGCGGCCCTCGTCGGGCGCGGGCTGGCCACGCCACGCACGCCATTCGCGCAGGCCCTCGCGCTGGACGAAACTGGCGATCGATTCGTTGAAGGCGGTGTCGTCGCGCACGTAGAGCTGCTGGTGCTCGAGTTCGTGGAAGACGGTACCGACCGGATCGTCCTGGTCCGGGCCGATCATGCTGCTGAGTACCGGATCGTCGAACCAGCCCAGCGTCGAATAGGCCGAAGTGCCGCCGATCCACGTCTGGTGGCCGCGGGCCTGCAGGCGACGCGCCTCATCGCGCGCCTTCTCCAGCGTGAAGTAGCCCCGGTACGCCACGCATCCGGCGACAGGAAAACAGTGCGTGACCGGCTCCACCGAGAATTCGGGCGCGGCGAAGACGTTCCAGGTGACGTAGGGGCGATCCAGCGCCACGTAGTCGGTGTAGCTGCCATTGCGGGGCAGGCCGAGGCGGGCGGAGGCGAATTCGCGCGCCTCCAGCAGCTCGGCAAGGACCTGCCGCCGCGGGGCCGGGATGCCGGGATCGTCGAGCACGTCCGCGATCGGTCGGCGCTCGCCCATCAGGCGCAGCTGGCCGCCGCCGACGTGCGCGTAGTAGCCCAGCGAGTGGCAGGCCGACAACAAGCCGCCCAGCGCGATCAGGCCGAGCAGGGAGGCCAGCCGTCCGCGTCGCCGCGGCCTGGAGCCGATGGGATGCCTGGCAGCGGGGAACAGGGTCATGCGATCAGGATACCGGTCTGCCGTCGACGGCGGCCGCGGGGCACGCCCGCCGTGCGCCGACGAACGGCGGCTGTTCATTCACCCGCATGTAACGCTGGCATGGCGGGCCGGCGCTAGCATCGACGTGCCGGGTACGCAGGCGACGGACAAGTCCACCATAGACGCAAGTCCGCGCCGTATATCCGGTCAAGAAGCCCGGCCGCCCAGCCCCGGATAGCTGGACGACCGGGCTTTCTCGTCCGGACGCCGCGCCCGGTCTCCGCCGACCCGGCCATTCCCGCGACCGATCCCGCTCCGCTATACTGCGCGGCCGCGCCGAAGTGGCGGAATCGGTAGACGCAGCGGATTCAAAATCCGCCGCCCTTAAAAGCGTGTGGGTTCGAGTCCCACCTTCGGCACCAGCTTTGCTGCCCATCCGGCCTACTCGGGTGCGTGCACGCGACAGGCCCGCGTTGCGCGGGCTTTTTCGTGCCTGGCGGCCGGATTCCAAGCCGGGCGGCGCCACGGCGCACGTATGCTGGCGCCATGGAAGGCCTGCCCCTCGACGCTTTGACCCCGGTACGACCGCGTTGGCCCGGCCGGAGCGCGCGCGGCTCGGTGGTCCTGCCGCTGGCGGACGAGGCCTTCGCCGGATTGCCGTCGCTTTGCGTGCTGCCCGAGTGCCGGATGGCGCGCAAGCTGGAATTCCACCTGACCCTGCTGTCGTCGCAAGAAGCGGCGGCGGTCGAATGCGGCCTGCCGGTCCAGGCCTGGGCCGCGAGGTTCCAGGCCCTCCACTGGTCGCTGCGCCTGACCGGGGAAGCGTGGTTGCTGCACGAATCCACGGCCGAAGCGGAGGCCTGGTCGCTGGTCGCCTGCGCGACCTGCCCCTCGCTGGACGCGTTCCGCCAGGCGATCGCCCTGGCCAGCGGCGTGCCGCTGCCCGACGCGCCGGCCCACGTGACCCTGTTCACGACGCCCGGCAGCCGCGGCATCGGCCTGCCGTCCCGGGAGGTGTTCCGGGCGCTCCGGGTCAGGCCGGTCCCGGGCGCGGCATCGGGCAGGGGCGATCAGAAGCCGCCGTAGCGGGCCATCGCGGCGGCAAGAACGAAGATCACCGCGACCGCGGCCAGTTCGATCCGGACCACGCGTCGCACCCGGTCCACGTCGGCCGTGGACGGGACGAACCCCGGATCCTGCCGCAGGGCACGTCGCCAGCGCAGGAAGTTGAGCGTCGGCAGGGCAGACAACAGGCCGGTGAGCACGTAGAGCCCGATCTTGGCGTGGAACCAGGGGTTGTGCAGGTAGAAGTCCCAGCCCTTGAGTCCATACAGCAGGCGCAGCACCCCCACGCCCAGCAGCAGGACGGCGGTGGCGCCGTAACCGGTGTCCAGGCCCGCCAGCCGACGGGCCATGCCCGCGTCCACGTGGCCGCGCAGCAGTACGGCCTCGGCCACCAGCATCGATACCAGTCCGAACACGAGCAGGTGGTGCAGGGCGGCAAGCAGCAGGTCGGTCATCATCGGCGCGGCTCCAGTCGGCAGGCGCCTACGCTATCGGGGCGGCCCCCGTGCATCAAGCACCCGGCCGGGTCGACGCGGTCGTCACGCAGGCTTCGCCTTGCCTTGAGTCGCTTCGTGCCACTGTGGCACCACGACCTGCCGCCGGGCCCGGCATGAAGTCCGGCGCCCCGCGCGGACGGCGCGTCCCGACGCATCCAGTCCTGGAGGGCGAGATGAAGCATCGACACGTATTCCGCAGCCGCGACCTGGCGCATGCCAGGGCGGGTATCGCACTGGCCCGCGTGAGCGGGGTGGAGGACACCGACATCGCCCTGGTCGCGCGACCGGACATCGAGATGCACGGCGTGCCCAATCGCCGCAAGGAGGCCGATACCGACTTCATGCCGGCGGCGCTGAAGGGCGCGCTCTACGGCGGTCTCACCGGCGTGGCGATCGGCCTGGTGGCGATGGCGATCAAACCCCTGCATTTCGGCGTCGTCGCGGTCGCGGTGATGGCCGTATGCGGCGTGCTGGTCGGCGCCTGGGTATCGTCACTGGTCGGCTCGGCCCTGCCCGATCCCATCCGTCGCGAGTTCGCCAAGGAGATCGAAGCCGGGCACGTGCTGCTGCTGGTCGATGCCGACGAGGACCTGCATCGGCTGGTCGAGCCGCGCCTGGTCGAGCAGGGGTACGTCGCCCTGGGGCGCGCCCACCTCGCGCCGTCCTGACACCTTCGCGTCCGATGCCCCCGCGCGCCCGCCCGCGGCGCGCTGGTTCAATGCGGCTCGATGCGCCAGTGGATGTGGCCGTCGCGGTCGCGCGTCGCCATCGCGTCCACCCGTTGCCGGGGTACGTGGCGGGGCCGCCCGCCTGCCGCCAGTGCGGCCAGGACGGGGGCCGGATCGTGCTCGAAGGCAACCGCTTCGGGCCGCCCATCCGCGCCTGCCGCCTCCAGTCGCAGGAGGGCGCGCTCGAAGGCGAGGACGTCGTGCAGGTAACGCATCCGCAGCCGTCGCCGCCTGAGGAATTCGCAGAAGTCCAGGGCTTCGGGCAGGAAGGAAAAACTCGACGGCGGCCGTTCGAGCCAGAACCGCGACAGCTCTCGCGACAGGCGCCTGCTGCCGAGCAACTGGCAGGTCATCGGCAACAGCGCCCTCAGCTTGCCCAGCCGGAAGCCCTTGTGCAGGGTCCGGTTGATGTCCAGCCCGCGATCGTCGGCGATCGCGCGCAGGCGGCGCATCTCCCGCGTGCTGAGTTCGACGCGCGGGGGGAACGGCTTCTGGGCGCGGATGCCGTCTCGGAACTCCGGTTCGGCGATCAGCCGGAACAGCATCGACTGGAATGCCTGCAGGCTCATGTGCCCACCTCGCGATGGGCGGCCGCCGACGCTTCGCCCTGGCAGCGCGCCCAGAGCGCCTGCAGGCGCTCCAGGTCGGACTGGATCGCCGCCAGGCCGACGCTCTCGACCCAGGACCCGAAAATCTCGAAGGTGACGCCGCCGATGTTGCGGCAGCGCGGCAGCGTCCACTCGAGCAGGTGCCAGACCGCTTCGGGGATCACGTCCGAATGGGCGTCGAGGTAGAAGCCGTCGAGCTCCATGCCGCCGGCGACGTGGATCTCGCCGACATGGTGCATGTCCAGCCGGCGCAGGACGTCGAAGGGGTCGAAGCCATGGTTGCAGGCATTCGTGTGCAGGTTGTGCAGGTCCAGCAGCAGGCCGCAACCGCTCTCGCGGCACAAGGTGTCGAGGAAGCTCGCCTCGTCCATCTCCGCTTCGGGGATGTCGAAGTAGTAGACGTTGTTCTCGAGCAGGAAGGGCGCGGGGACCCGCCGCATCACTTCGCGGATGCGCGGCACCAGCAAGTCGATCGATTCGCGGTCGCGCGCCAGCGGCAGGGTGATGCCCGCATTCGCGCGCGCGCCCTGGTGCTCGGCGAGATGGAAGGCCAGGTGGTCGCTGTGCCATGGGAAGCGATGGCGCTGCCACCAGCGTTCGATCTGGCCCAGGTGGTCGGTCTCGAAGCCGTCCGCGCTGCCGATCGAGAGGCCGATGCCGTGTGCGACGATGGGCCAGCGGCGTGCCAGCGACGACACGGTGCCCATGCCCTTCGCATCATCCACGTAGCGCGGTTCGACCGCCGGGCCGCGATCGGTCCAGAAGATGTCGGGCACCACCTCGACATAATCGATGGGCGGGGATGCCGTGTCGAAAAGGGGGTTCAGCGGGGCCTGGTACGCCAGGCCCACGCCGAGTTTCGGGAGCGCATGCATGCGCCGTCCTCCTGGCGATGCGCTAGCGCATCCCCTTCATCACGATGTCCTCGATGATGAAGCGGTCCAGTCCGGACAGGCACGGCCGGCACCCGCGGATGCCGGGCAACTCCGGCACGACCAGGGTTTCCTTGAGGATGCCGACCAGGTCGTCGAAGGAGGTGTCGGGCGCCAGCGACAGGCGGACTTCCGATAGCGCGGCCTTTCGGGTGAGGCTGGGCTTGATGGCCCGGGTGGGGGCTTTGACTGCCATGGGGGATTCTCCATTTTCATGACATGTTGGCCTGGCGGATATCCTTGACCGACGTCTAGGCCAGTGGTGCTCGGTCCATGCACCGTCCTTTGCGGGAGGCATGATCGTCCCTGACGTCCCCCTGCAGCCAAGCCAACGCCCCCCGGGAGGGAAACAGGACACGCGCCGGAGCGCCGGAAACAAGGGGTTTCTGGCGCGGATCGTGCATGGAGGCAGGGGCCGTCCCCGGCATGCCGCAGGCACGGCGATGCCGGGCCGTTGCCCGGGCGGGCGGCGTCATGCGGGAGGAAGGCGACGGGCTGGCGCCGCCGCGACGGGGCTCAGTGGGCCTCGTCGATCTCGAGCGGCTTGGCCTGCCGCGCGTACCACTCGCCGCGTTCGGGCACGAACATCGAGCAGCACTCCATCGGTGCCTTGTAGATGTGCACCGATACCGCCACCGCGTCCGGGCTGGTGTTGCGGATGGTGTGGTATTCGTGCGGCGGGATCAGGCTGCCCGCACTGCCGGGACCGGCCTGCATGCCGCCGGCGGCGCGGAAACGAAAGCGCTCGCCTTCGTGCTCGAGCAGTTCGTACTGGGTGATCTCCAGTTCGCCGTCCCAGACGCCTTCCACGCACCACAGCCCGCAATGGTCGTGCACCGGCGTGCCCTGGCCGGGCCCCCAGGTCATCGCGACCACGCTGTAGCCATGCTCGGCGCTGCGGTAGATCTCGCGACGGGCGTAGTGGTCGTCGATGGGCTCGTAGATACAGGCGGGCAGGGCGACGTCGCGGTCGCGGATCATCCGGCACAGGGTATTGCGCAGGGCCGCGGTGATCGCATGGTCGTCGCCGGCGCTGACGGCAGCATCCAGCGCGGAAACCAGCTTGTCTTGACCGGGGAAGGCGATGTCGGGGATCTGGGCGTCTGCGTGCATGCCCCCATTCTACGCCCCGGCGGCCCGGGGCGCAGTGGGCGTTCAGCCAAGCCCGTCGAGGAATCCGCGCACGGCCGGGCCGAAGCGCTCGAAATCCACCAGGAAGGCGTCGTGGCCCTGGGGCGAGGGCAGGGGCAGGAAGGTCGCGTCGCACCCCCCGGCGCGCAGGCCCTCGGCGATCTCCTCCTGCTGCTGGAGCGGGAACAGGATGTCGGTATGCACGCCGATCGCCAGCGCCTTCTCCAGCCCGGAGCGGCCCAGGGCGGCGAGCGCGCCGTGCACGTCGGTGGCGTGGTCGCCGCAATGGGGTGAGCAGTAGTCGCCGAGGTCGAACCAGTCCATCGAGCGGCTCATGAACATGTAGCTGTTGGGATCGAAGTGGCGCACGAAGCGCCGCGCGTGCGCTTCCAGGTAACTCTCCACCTCGAACTCGAGCCCGAACGGCTCGTCGTCGGCCCGGTCGGAGTCGAGCCGGACCCGGCCGAAGCGGCCGTCCCACTCCAGCGCCGAGCGATACGTGATCACGCCGAGCTTGCGTGCCATGCGCATGCCCGACTCGGGATAGTGCGCGTCGTCGTAGCGACCGCCGTTCCATTCCGGGTCCAGGCGGATGGCTTCGCGTTGCAGCGAGCGGATCGCGATCGAAAACGGCAGGGCCCGCGCCGCGCCGGAGATGTTGATGTGCGTACGCGCGATGCCCGGGCGCTGCCAAAGCAGGGCCAGCGCGGTCATGCCGCCCATGGAATTGCCCACCAGGCAGGCCAGTCGGCGGATGCCCAGGGCGTCGACCACGTGGGCAGCGGCGCGCGCGCCGTCCTCGATCGACAGCGCCGGGAAGTCGAGCGCATACGGTTGCCCGGTCGCCGGGTGGGGCGAGGCCGGGCCGGTCGAGCCCTTGCAACTGCCCAGGGCGTTGACGCAGACGACGAACCAGCGGCCGGTATCGATCGGCTTGCCCGGCCCGACCATGGCTTCCCACCAGCCGGGTTCGGGGTTGCCGGCATTGGACGCGGCGTGGGCGTCGGGGGACAGCCCGGTGAGGATGAGGATCGCATTGTCGCCGCCGGGCGACAGCGTGCCCCAGGTCTCGTAGGCGACCCGGGCGCCGCGGAGTTCGCCGCCGCGCTTCATCGGGAAGGGCGAGGGCAGGTCGAAGTAGCGTGTGCCGGGCGGGATGAATTCGGTCATGCGTTCGCGCGCGTCCTGTGCTCGGGATGCCGCGTCGTGCGCGGTTGGGAAGGGGGCAGTGTGCCTGCGTGCGACGCGGTTGTCGCGGCAGGGCGCGCACGGATTCTGCCGCGGGCGCGACCGACAGGGAAATGACGGTCGGCGAGGCCTCCGGAACCGATGCTCATGGCGATGCCTCCCTTCCCGCGGGCGGGAAGGGAGGCGCGGGCTCAGGCCACGACCAGCTTGACGTCGATGTTGCCGCGGGTGGCGTTGGAATACGGGCACACCTGGTGGGCCTTCTCGACCAGCGCTTCGGCTTCCTCGCGCGCCATGCCGGGGATCGTCACCTTCAGTTCGACCTCGATGCCGAAGCCGCCGGGGACCTGGCCGATGCCGACAGTGCCTTCGATCGAAGTCTCGGCCGGGAGGCTGGTGCGCGCCTGGCCGGCGACGAACTTGAGTGCACCGATGAAGCAGGCCGAGTAGCCGGCCGCGAACAACTGTTCGGGGTTGGTGCCGGGACCGCCGGCGCCCCCGAGCTCGCGCGGGGTCGACAGTTGCAGGTCCAGGGCGCCGTCGGCGGACACGGCGCGGCCATCGCGGCCTCCGGTGGCGGTGGCGGTGGCGCGGTAGAGGACGTTTTCGATGGACATGGGGAAGGTTCCTTGGCTTGGGAAGGGATGGCACGGCTGGTTGACCGTCGCGCCGGGGGTGGATGCATTGCTGGCGATATGATCGTGCACGATTAAAGTGACGGATGTTCCGTCAATGGGGGACGAAGGGTTCAGTCGGCGGTGCTTGCCTGCAGGTCGCCGCGCAAGCGTTCCAGATGGGTCTTGAGCGACGCCAGCTCCCCGGGCGCCATGGGCGTGGCGCACATCAGCCGGCGCGGCACCTCACTGGCCGGGACCCGCAGCGCGTGGCCGGCCGGGCTCAGGGTGATCACCACCTGGCGTTCGTCATCCGCCGAGCGGGTGCGCGAAAGCAGGCCGGCGGCTTCCATCCGCTTCAGCAACGGCGTCAGCGTGGCCGAATCGAGGAACAGGCGCTCGCCCAGCTGCGACACCGTCAGCCCGTCGCGCTCCCACAGCACCAGCATGGCCAAATACTGGGGATAGGTCAGGCCGAGCGGCGCCAGCAGCTTGCGGTACACCTTGGTCATCGCCAGCGAGGTCGAATGCAGGGCGAAGCACAGCTGCCTGTCCAGCGCCAGCGGACTGGTGAAGGACGGTTCAGCGGGGGCCTCGGCGCGACGATTCGACATGGCGCCAATTTACATAGCGCGCTATTTGTTTGCAAGCGATGGTGATCGCCACGGCTGGAACACTGCGATGCATGCCGTGGCGGCGAGGCCTATTCGACGACCTGATCGATCAGCAGCGCGGCCTTGGCCCCTTCACCGGTCTCCACCTCGACCGGCGCGGAGGTGAAATCGCCGGGCGCGGCGCGGGCGTCACCGCTGGCGGAGATCCGCGCGACCAGTTCGACCGTCTCCAGCTGCGAGAGCTTCTGCGTCGGCATCGGGCTGTCGGCATCGGTCAGCTCCACCGTGAGCGGGAAGCCGGTGACGGGCAGCTTCTTCGCGGCGACCGGCATCGGCGGCCCGCCCGGTTGGCGCGCGAGCACGAACAGGGTGGCGTTGGCCGGCAGGCGCATGCCCAGTTGCGGGTCCAGCGAAACCGCGATCGTCACGCCCGCTGGCGCGGGTGTTTCCGCAGGCTCGGGCAGGGGCGGCAGGCCGGCCTCGCTCCGCGCCAGGGCGATCTGTTCCCGCAGCGGTCGCGCAGTGCTGGCATCGACGATCGCGAGCAGGGGTTCCCAGACTTCGGCCGCGGCCGCGGCATCGCCGGCCTGGCGGCGGGCGATGCCCAGGAACCAGCGCGCGCGCTGGTGCATCGGCTGCACCTCGACGGCGTGCTCGAGCATCGCCACGGCCTCGGCATCGAAGCGCCGCTGCGGCTCGTTCATGGCGCGCGACTCGGCGAGTTCGGTGAGCAGGTCGGGATCGTCGGGCGCGTACTCGAGCGCCTTGCCGAAGGCATGCGCGGCCTTGGCCATCTCGCCCTGCGACTGGTAGGCATTGCCCAGCAGGCGCCAGCCCTCGGGCTGGTCCGGGTCCTGGTCGAGCTTGCCTTCCAGCTGCGCGATGGCCTGGTCCAGCGTTTCGGGCATCGCCGATACGCGATTGGCGGGGTCCAGCGCAGGCGGCATGCCCACGGTCCCGTAGAGAATGCCGGTGAGCACGACCAGGGCCAGCACCGCGCCGGTGCCGGCGGCGGGACTGCTGCGCCAGAGCGGACGCAGCGCCCAGCCCAGGGCGCCGACGGCCAGGAGCAGGGCGAGCAGGGTGAAGACGAGGGCGGGCGTGCTCATCACCATTCCTGCGTGTCGTCGACGGGCACCGGCGCATCGCCGCCACGCCGGCGCACGGCGACCACGACGGCGACGGCGCCCAGCAGCAGCACCGCGAAGGGGCCGAACCACAGCAGCCAGGTGCGCGACTCCACCTCCGGCCGGTACAGCACGAACTCGCCGTAGCGGTCCACCAAGTAGGCCTTGATCTCGTCGTCGCTGCGGCCTTCCTGCATCAGCGCGAGCACCTCGCGGCGCAGGTCGACGGCGATCTGCGCGTTCGAATCGGCCAGCGACTGGTTCTGGCACATCACGCAGCGCAACTCCACGACCAGGGCGTGGAAGCGCTGCTCCTGGGCGGCATCGCGGAACTCCAGCGGCGCACCGGACGCGGCCTGCGCCTGGACGCGTGGCGCCAGCGCGGCGAGCGAGAGGCCGGCCAGTGAGAGAAACAGGCCCAGCACCACGGGGCGAAGGGCGATCATCGCGCGTCGCCCTCGGCTTCGATGCGGTCCAGCAGCGGCGTGAGTTCGTCGTCGATGACCGCTTGAGTCACCGCACCAACGTGCTTCCAGCGGACGATGCCCTTCGCATCGACCAGGAAGGTCTCCGGCGCGCCGTAGATCCCCCAGTCAAGCGCGGCGGTGCTGTCGTAGTCGACCAGGACGACCCAGTAGGGATTGCCGTACTGCTCGAGCCAGCGCATTGCGTCGGCGTGCTCGTCCTTCCAGTTGTAGCCGATCACGCGCACGCGCTTGGTCTCGGCGAAGCGGGTCAGCACCGGATGCTCGACGCGGCACTCCGGGCACCAGCTGCCCCAGACGTTGAGCAGGTAGGGCGCGCCCTTGAGCGCCTCCGACGACATCAGTCGCCCGGCTTCGTGCAGCACCGGCAGTTCGAAGCGGGGCGCGGGCTTGCCGATCAGCGGCGAAGGCAGCGCTTCGCGGTTGGGTTGGCTGCTGAGCCAGATGCCGGCGGCGAGCAGGACGCCCAGCGCGGCGACGACCGCCAGGGGCAGCCAGAGCATCGCCGAGCGGGTGGGACGCGGGGTATCGGTCATGCGGCATTCTCCTGCTGCCGGGCGGAGGTGGCCAGGCGGAAGCGCCGGTCGCAGGCGGTCACCAGGCCGCCGAGCATCATCAGCAGCGCCCCTGCCCAGACCCAGCGCACGAAGGGTTTGACGTGGACGCGCAGCGCCCAGCTGCCGCCGCCCAGGGGCTCGCCCAGGGCCACGTACAGGTCGCGGGTGACGCCGCGATCGATCGCCGACTCGGTCATCACCTGGCCGCCGCTCGCATACGCGCGCTTCTCGGGATGCAGTACCGCCAGCGGATCGCTGGCCGCGCCATCGAAGACGCTGACGCTGCCGCGATCGGCCTGGTAGTTGGGACCTTCATGGTGTTCCACCCCGTCCAGGCGGAAGCGGTAGCCGCCCAGTTCGACTGCCTGCCCCGGCTCGACGGCGACCTCGCGCTGCTGGCTCAGGCCTTCGGTGAGCAGGGCGCCCACGACGAACACCGCGATGCCCAGGTGGGCGAGGACCATGCCCCACATTTCAGGGGTCATCCGACCGCTGGTCCGCAGGCGCGTCCAGGCGAAACGCAGCGTGCCCAGGGCCACCCAGGCGGCGCCGGCGATCCCGAAGCCGACCTTCCACGCGCCCTGCGGCGCCAGGAAGAAGGCGCCCACGCCGCACGCGGCGGCCAGCGCGAACCAGGGCGCCAGCATCGCCAGCGGCCGGCTGGGTTGTTCGCGTTGCCAGCGCGTCAGCGGGCCCAGCGGCACGAGCAGCACCAGCGGCGCCATCAGCACGATGAACATCAGCGCGAAGTAGGGCGGGCCGACCGAGATCTTGCCCAGTTGCAGGGCGTCGGCGAGCAAGGGGTACAGGGTGCCGATCAGCACCATCGCGCAGGCAGTGGCCAGCAGCAGGTTGTTGACCAGCAGCAGGGTCTCGCGCGAGCTTGCGGCGAAGGGTCGGCCGTCGAGTGGGCGTTCGCCGTCGCCGGTCGACGGCGCGCGCAGCGCGTACAGCAGCAGCGAGCCCCCGATGACCAGGCCCAGGAACACCAGGATGAATACGCCGCGGGCCGGATCGGCGGCGAAGGAATGGACGCTGGTCAGCACGCCCGAACGCACCAGGAACGCGCCGAGCAGGGAGAGCGAGAAGGTCGCGATGGCCAGCAGCAGGGTCCAGCTGCGGAAGCTGCCGCGCTTCTCGGTGACGGCCTGGGAGTGGATCAGCGCCGCGCCGGCCAGCCAGGGCATGAAGCTGGCGTTCTCGACCGGATCCCAGAACCACCAGCCGCCCCAGCCCAGCTCGTAGTACGCCCACCAGCTGCCCAGGGCGATGCCCAGGGTCAGGAAGGCCCAGGCGATATTGGTCCACGGCCGCGTCCAGCGCAGCCAGCGCGCGTCGACGCGGCCGTCGAGCAGGGCCGCGATCGAGAACGCGAACGAGACCGCGAACCCCACGTAGCCCATGTACAGCATGGGCGGGTGGATGATCATGCCCGGGTCCTGCAGCAACGGGTTCAGGTCGCGGCCTTCCAGTGCGGCCGGCAACAGGCGCTCGAACGGATTGCTGGTGAAGATCAGGAACGCCAGGAAGCCCGTGGCGACGATGCCGAGCACGCCCAGCACGCGGGCGATCACCGTCTCGGGCAGGCGGCGGGAAAAGCGCGCCACCGCCGCGGTCCAGATCGCGATCACCAGCACCCACAGCAACAACGAGCCCTCGTGCGAACCCCAGACCGCGGTGTAGCGGTAGACCATCGGCAGCAGGCTGTTGCTGTGCTGGGCGACGTAGGCGACCGAGAAGTCCTGGACCACGAAGGCATGGGTCAGGATCGCGTAGGCGACGCCGACCAGCGCCAGTTGCACGTAGGCCGCCGGTCGCGCGACCGCCATCCACGGAGCGATCCCGCGCTGCGCGCCCAGCAGGGGCAGCGCCGACTGCAGCACGGCCACCAGCAGGGCGAGTACCAGGGCGACCTGGCCAAGCTCGGGCAGCACTTATTCGGTCCCTTCGGCGTTGGCGGGACCGGTGTCGACGGCATGCTTCTGGTGGGCCTCGCCCATCTTGTCGGCGACTTCCCTGGGCATGTAGTTCTCGTCGTGCTTGGCCAGGATCTCCTCGGCGACGAAACGGCCGTCGTGCATGCGGCCGGTCGCCACCACCGCCTGGTTCTCGCGGAACAGGTCCGGCAGGATCCCCGAATAGCTCACCGGCATCTCGGCGTCGCCGTCGGTGACCCGGAAGGTGGCTTCCAGCGAGCCCTCGGCGCGATGGAAGGAGCCCTTGGCGACCATGCCACCGAGGCGGAAGCGGGTCTCGCCGGCGGCGACCTTTTCCCCGGCCTCGCCGCTGATCACCTCGCGGGGCGTGTAGAGGTAGGCCATGTTGCGCTGGAGCGCCATCGCCACCAGGGTGGCGGCGATGCCAGCGGCGGCGATCAGGGCGACCACCCAGAGCAGGCGGCGGCGACGGGTCGGGTTCATGCGGCGGTTCTCATCGTTTCAATGCGTTCGCGTCGGTCGCGCGTCGCTCCCGTCGCGCCGGCGCGGCGGCGCGTGCACGCTCTCGGCGCAGCACGCGGCGTACCTGCAGGCGGGGGGCGAGGTAATCCCAGGCCATCACCACCACGAACACGGCGTAGGCGGCCAGCACGTATCCGGCGGCGCTCATGGGCGTGCCTCCGGACGGGCGTCGGCTGCCACCGCGGGGAGGGCGGCCTGCGCCACCCAGGCCTTGCCGGCTTCGCGGCGCAGGTTGTCGGCGCGCGCGCGCGCGAGCAGCGAGCCCAGGAACCAGAACTTGGTGCCCAGGACCGTCCAGGCCAGCGGCCACATCATGCTGGCGTCCATGCTGGACTCACCGAACAGGCGGATCGTCTGGCCCTGGTGGAGCGAATTCCACCACACCACCGAATAGCGGATGACCGGCAGCAGGACGACGCCGACGATCGCCAACAGCCCGGCGGCGCGCGCCGCGGCGCGACGGTCGTCGATGGCGTGGTAGAGGCCCATCACGCCCAGGTACATGAACAGCAGTACGAGTTCGGTGGTCAGGCGCGGGTCCCATTCCCACCAGGTGCCCCAGGTCGGCTTGCCCCAGATCGAGCCGGTGGCGAGGGTGATGAGCGTGAAGGCGGCGCCGATCGGCGCGCAGGCCATCGCCAGGATCTCGCACAGCTTGATCCGCCAGACCAGGGCGATCGCGGCGTAGAAGGCCATGGCCGCGAACACCGCCATGCTCATCCAGGCACTGGGCACGTGGATGTAGAGGATGCGGAAGCTGTCGCCCTGCAGGTAGTCCGCGGGCACCCGGAACAGCGCGCCGTACAGGCCGATGGCGATCAGCAGCAGGCCCAGGCCGTGGCCCCAGGGGGCCCAGCGCGCCGCGAAACGGTCGAAATAGGGCGGCGAGCCGAGTTTGTGGAACCAAAGGACGATTGGATTCATGCGCTCTTCAAACCTGCCGTGCCGGCGCGGGCCGTTCGGCGTGTGGGGTCGGCACCGGCGTCGACGGGCTCAGTTGAGTGCGATCCGGATCGCCGCGGCCGCGGCGAGCGGTGCCAGCAGCGCCGACAGCACCAGTCCGGCTCCCATCATCAGCAATGCGCCGGCGTACTCCATTCCCTGGGCCGAGGCGGCGACGCTGCCCGCGCCGAACACCAGGACCGGGACGTACAGGGGCAGCGCCAGCAAGGCCACCAGTATACCGGAGCGCCTCATCCCGACGGTGAGCGCCGCCACAACCGCCCCGACGAGGCTGAGCAGGGGCGTGCCCAGCGCCAGCGAGGCCATCAGCACCGGCAGCTGTGCGTGCGGCAGGCGCAGCATCTCGCCCAGCAGGGGCGCTGCGAGCAGCAGCGGAAGCGCGGTGGTGGCCCAGTGCATGAACGTCCGCACCGCGACCAGCCACGCCAGGGGCACCGGCGCAAGCATCCACTGCTCCAGCGAGCCGTCCTCGGCATCGCCGCGGAACAGGCTGTCCAGCGACAGCAGGCCGGCCAGCAGCACCGCCAGCCACAGGATCGCGGGTGCGACCGCGGCGAGGGTGTTGGGTTCGTTGCCCAGTGCCAGCGCGAAGAGCACCACCACCAGCAGCGCGAACAGGGCCGGTTGCAGGGCGTCGCCACGGCGGCGCCAGACCAGGCGCAGGTCGCGCAGCACCAGCGCCCGGGCGGTGCTGGCCAGGCTCGGCGTGGCGGCGCTCACGTGGGCTTCTCCAACGCCAGCAGGCGGGTCCGTACCGGCGGCGCGGCATACGCACCGTGCGTGGTCACCAGGGACGCGCCGCCTTCGTCGAGGTGGGCGCGGACCATGCGGTTGACCAGCTCGATGCCTTCCAGGTCCAGGTTCGCGTAGGGCTCGTCCATCAGCCACAGCGGCGCCGGCGACAGCCACAGGCGGGCGAGCGACAGGCGCTTCTTCTGCCCGGCCGACAGCTGCCGGACCAAGGCATCCTCGAAGCCGCCCAGGCCGACCACGTCCAAGGCTTCCTCCAGCGAGGGGGTGGCGCGCCTGCCATGCAGGCCGCACAGGTAGTCCAGGTTTTCCCGCACGCCCAGGTCGGCCTTGGCGCCGGGCAGGTGGCCCAGGTACGCGGTCGATTGCGCGCGCGAGAGCGGATCGGCCGGCTGCCCCTGCAGGCGGACCTGCCCGCCCTCGGGTCGCAGCAGCCCCGCCAGCACCCGTAGCAGCGTGGTCTTGCCCGCGCCGTTGTCGCCCTGGACGAGCAGCGCCTCGCCGGCGTCGACGCTGAAGTCGAGCGGTCCGAACACCGGGATGTCGTTGCGCGAGAAGCGCAGCTGCCGGGCTTCCAGCAGCGGGGATCGGGGCGGTGGGGCGGTCATCGAACTCGGACGGGCGGCCAGGCGGGCCGGGTCGCCGCATTCTAGCAACGGGTGCGCGGGGCTCCGCCCGGGACCGGGCGGTTCAATCCGGGTCCGCGGCCAGGCCGCAGCCCCAGTCGACGAAAGGCAGGGCGTCCGCGCCGTTCGCCAGGGCCATGCTCATGCGCAGGCGCACGGGCTGGCCATGTTCCCAGAACAGGGTGCCGGCCTGGCCGAACTCGACGGCCAGCGTGTCCAGGATCGCGACGTCGATGTCGGCGACCAGCCAGCCGGACTCGCGCCATTGCTTGTCGCGGTCGTGCGCCCATGCCGGATGGAAGCCCAGGTCCAGCGACTGCAGGCGGGCGACGAGGCGGGCGTCGGCCTCGTTGTTCGCGGCCTCCGGCAAGGGCTGGGACGCCGGGTTCCAGGCGGTGATGAAGGCATAGCGGCGGGCCGCGCAGTAGGCCTCCACGTCGACCGCGGGCTCGCCCACGTGCAGGGCGAGCACGTCGCCGTCGAGCACGACCGCGTATTCCGCGGCCGCATAGGCGGAGGCCAGCTCGCTTGCGTCGACCAGGTGGAGGCGCTGCATGCTTTCGAGTGTCCTCGCCCGCGCGGGCTTATGCAATGGGACCGCGCCGCCGGCCCGCGCACCTCCCGGCAAGCCGGTCACGGGTTTTCGTACACTTGCAGGTCGATACAGGAACACGCCCCCGCGCGAACGGATCCGATGAAGCCAGAAACCAAGCTGCCCAAGGTCGGTACGACCATCTTCACCGTCATGTCCCAGCTGGCCGCCGAGCACGGCGCGGTCAACCTGGGCCAGGGCTTTCCCGACTTCGAGGTGCCGGGTCGGCTGGTCGACGCGCTGGACCGTGCCATGCGCGCCGGGCTCAACCAGTACGCGCCCGCCCACGGCCTGCCGGCCCTGCGCGAGGCCATCGCCGCGAAGACCGAACGCTGTTACGACCACCGGCCAGACGCGGACACCGAGGTGACCGTGACCTCGGGCGCCAGCGAGGCGATCTTCGACGCGATCCACGCGGTGGTCCGCCCCGGCGACGAGGTGATCGTGCTCGACCCCTGCTACGACTGCTACGAGCCGGCGATCGACCTGGCAGGAGGCGTCGCCGTGCACGTGCCGCTGGATCCGGCGACCTTCGCCCCGCACTGGGGCGTGGTCAGCGCGGCGATCACGCCGAAGACGCGCATGCTGATGATCAACACCCCGCACAATCCCTCGGGCGCGATGCTCGGTGCGGACGACATCGCCCAGCTCACGGCGCTGCTGCGCGGGACCGACATCGTGCTGCTGTCGGACGAGGTGTACGAGCACATCGTGTTCGACGGTGCGCGCCACGAATCGATCCTGCGCCATGCCGAACTGCGCGAGCGCGCGTTCGTCGTCTCCAGCTTCGGCAAGACCTACCACTGCACCGGCTGGAAGGTCGGCTACTGCGTGGCGCCGCCGGCGTTGACCGCCGAGTTCCGCAAGGTCCACCAGTACAACACCTTCTGCACCTTCACCCCGGCGCAGGCCGCCTTCGCGGAGATGATCCGCGAGGAGCCCGCCCACTACGAGCAGCTCGGCGCGTTCTACGAGGCCAAGCGCGACCGCTTCCGCGCCCAGCTCGAGGGCACGCGGCTCAAACCGCTGCCGGTGCCCGGCGGCTACTTCCAGCTGGTCGACTACTCGGCGGTGAGCGACCTGGACGATGCCGCCTTCTGCCGCTGGCTGACCACGGAGAAGGGCGTGGCGGCGATCCCGCTGTCGCCGTTCTACGAGTCGCCGCCGGCCGGGCAGCGCCTCGCGCGCCTGTGCTTCGCCAAGAACGAAGCCACCCTGGACGAAGCCATCGCGCGCCTGGGCGCGCTCTGAGGATCGATCATGGACAACCTCCGCATTTCGCTGGTCCAGGGCGACACCCGCTGGCACGACCCGGCCGCCAACCGCGAGTACTACGGCGAGCTGGTCGGCTCCCTGCGCGACCTGACCGACCTGGTGCTGCTGCCGGAGACCTTCACCAGCGGCTTCTCCAACGACGCCATCGACCGCGCCGAGGACATGGACGGCCCGACCGTGGCCTGGCTGCGCGAGCAGTCGGCCAGGATCGGCGCGGCGATCACCGGCAGCGTGCAGTTGCGGGTGGGCGAGGGCGTCTACAACCGGATGCTGTTCGTGACCCCGGACGGCGGCCTGCGGCACTACGACAAGCGCCACCTGTTCCGCTACGCGCGCGAGCATGAGCGTTACGCCGCCGGCCACGAGCGGTTGACGGTCGAGTGGAAGGGCTGGCGCATCTGCCCGCAGGTCTGCTACGACCTGCGCTTCCCGGTGTTCTGCCGCAACCGCTACGACGTCGAGCGCCCGGGGCAGCTCGACTACGACCTGCTGCTGTTCGTGGCCAACTGGCCGGCGGCACGCGCGTACCCGTGGAAGACCCTGCTGCGCGCGCGCGCGATCGAGAACCTGAGCTACGTCGCCGGCCTCAACCGGGTTGGCACCGACGGCAACGGCATCGCCTATTCCGGTGACAGCGCGGTGATCGACTTCCTCGGCCATCCGGTCAGCGAATGCACGGACGAGGAAGTGGTGGTGACGACCACGCTGCAGGCCGCCGAACTGCAGGCCCACCGCGAACGCTTCCCGGCCATGCTCGACGGCGACGCCTTCGAGCTGCGCTGAGTCCGCGGGCGGTCAGGCCACTGGGGGAGGGCCGGGTCCACCGAGCGACGCGCACCCGATGCCGTGGGCAGGCGGGTGCCGCCCGATTGTCGGCAGCGGCCACCGTTCAGCCAAGGCCTCGTATCGGGGACGAAGGCCATCTTGCGGTAGCTCCAGATGAAGCGAACCCCATGCTTGACGAACCAGGCATGGGCCTGCCGGTGGCCGAAACCGTCGCTCCATTCGTGCAGGGACGACCACAGCGTTCGGGTGGCATGGCAATCCGGTCGGGCCTCGTGCAGGGCGCGATGCATGGCGATCGTGCGGACCGCTTCGCCACTGGCAAGCAACGACCAGGTCAGCAGGATCGGCAGGCACAGGGCGATCGCGCCCGTTGGCCAGCGGTCCCTCGTCGCGCGCCGAAGGACCTTGCGCGCACGCAACACGGCCAGCAGCAGCGCGAGCCAGACCAGGACGCTGGTGCCGGCGAAGACCGGGCAGGTCGACAGGGCAAGGGTGGCGACGACCTTGGCTGCCACCGGGGGCAGGAAGGCGTAGAAGACGGCCAGCACGAAGCCGGACGCCAGCGCGAGGTTGAAGCTCATCGAAGCGTGGAACAACAGGACAAGGACAAGCAGTAACCCGCATCCGGGCACGTCGCGTGGACGCACGTCGTCGACCGGCGCCACGCACGTGTCTTCGTCTTCGCTCGGGATCATGGCCGGTGGCCGCGCTTGTGGAAGTAGACCTGTTCGGCCGCCCAGCGCAGCGGCGGGGTGTGCATGAGCAGGTCGAAGGGCCAGTCGAACTGCAGCCGGTCGTAGGCCCAGCGCAGGGCGCGCTTGGCGCGGAAGCGCGGCGCGGCCTCGACCGCGGCGCACTCGGGCGGCGGGCCACCATCGCGGACACGCGCCGCGACTGCGCGGCCGATCGTCCAGCCATGCTCCCAGGCCGAGTGGATCCCGCCGGCGGTGACCGGCGACACAATCCCGGCCGCGTCGCCGGTGAGCATCACGCCGTCGGTCGCCAATGGCCAGACCGGACCGCTGCACGGGATCAGCCCGGCCCGGGTGGTGCCCGGCTTGAGATGGCGGGGCAGGCCGCCGACATCGCCCACCCGCATCAGGAAGCCGTCGATGTCCGGCACCCGCGCACGGTCGGGATCGTGGCGCAGGGCGAGGCCGGCCTGGATGCCGGTCGGCGACTGCGCGATCCAGCCGATGTAGCCCGGGGCGTAGCGCTTGCTGATGAAGCAATGCAGGGCTTCGGGCGAGGCCAGGCGGGCGCCGGGGAAGTCGTACTCGACGCCGTAAAGGAACTGGCTCACCTGTCCCAGCCCCGTCGCGCGGGCCACGCGTGAGCGCGCGCCGTCGGCGCCGACCAGGTAGCGCGTGCTGCCGATGCCGTCCACCGACCAGCCGCCGGCGTGGCGCTCGGCCCCGGTGAAGGCCGTGCCGAGGTCGAGCTCGACGCCGTGCGCCACCAGTTGCGCCGCCAGCCATCGCATGACGTCGGGCGTGTCGGTGGTCAGGAAGTAGTAACCGGGTGCGGCCAGTGCGACCTGCTTGAGGCTGGGCGCATACAGGCGGACCTGCTCGACGCGGCGCACCAGGCGCGACGGCACCTGGTTGAGCAGGGTCTGCTCGGCCGCTTCCTTCACGATGATCCCGGTGGTGTGCAGCTTCTCGCCCGGATCGCGCTTGCGTTCCAGCACGCGCACGCGCAGGCCGGACTGGGCGGCTGCCAGGGCGCAGGCGGCACCGGCGAAACTGGCGCCGACGACGACCAGGTCGTGGTCGGTCCGGGGGGGATGGGGCATGGTCGCGACTCCTGCGAGGACGACACGCAGTCTGTCGGGGCGCTGCAAACCGGGGATGGCGCGACGGTGAAGCCGGTGCGAAGTGGCGACCTCCGCGCGAACTCAGTCGTCGCGATCGACCGCCTCGCGGGCCTGGCGCACGAGATGGAGCGGTGCGCTCACGTGGGGCTTGCGACGCGCGTATACGACCGCGATCGAGGTGCCGCGCGGGTGCTGGTTCCAGACGCTGTCGGGCACCAGCGATACATGTTCGTGCCGCTCGCCACGGCCGTCGCGGTATTCGTAGCGCAGGCGCTTCTGCGCTTGGTAGGTGCTGCCGGTGTGCTTGATGCGCTCCACCACGCGGCCCTCGGTCTCCACGCCGTCCTCGACCAGCAGGCGCAGCTGCAGGCCGCGGCGCGCGACGACGAGGACCATCGCGAGCACCAGCAGCAAGGGGAGGGCAATGGCCAGTGCCAGGGTCGTCATCCGTCCGTGTTCCGCGCGGGGCTCCAGAACCGGGATAACGCAGCGGGGATGCGGAACGGGCCAGCCCGGGGCACGCATGCGCCCCGGGCTGGCCGCGGCCCCTCAGCCCGGGGGCGCGGTCGCGACGCGGGTCCTGGCGTGGAACCAGCCGTACAGGGCCGGCAGGACCAGCAGCGTCAGCAGCGTCGAGGACGCGATGCCGCCGACGACGACCGTGGCCAGCGGGCGCTGCACTTCGGCACCGGTGCCGACGTTGAGCATCATCGGCACGAAGCCCAGCGAGGCCACCAGCGCGGTCATCAGGACCGGGCGCAGGCGGCCGATCGCGCCGTCCCGGATCGCGTCGGCCAGCGGCAGTCCGTCCTCGCGCAGGCGGCGGATGAAGGCGATCATCACCAGGCCGTTGAGCACCGCGATCCCCGACAGCGCGATGAAGCCCACGCCGGCCGAGATCGACATCGGGATGCCGCGCATGGCCAGCGCCACGACGCCGCCGGTCAGGGCCAGCGGCACGCCGCTGAAGACGATGGCGGCGTCGCGCAGCGAGTTGAAGGCCATGAACAGCAGGGCGAAGATCAACGCGAGCGTCAGCGGCACCACCCAGGCCAGGCGTCGACCGGCCAAGATCAGCTGTTCGAAGGTGCCGCCATAGTCGACCCAGTAGCCGGCAGGCAGTTCGACGTTGTCGCCGACGCGTCGCCGTACCTCCTCGACGAAGCCGCCCAGGTCGCGACCGCGCACGTTGGCCGTCACCACCACGCGGCGCTTGCCGTTCTCGCGGTTCACCTGGCTGGGGCCACTGACGGTCTCGATGCGGGCGACCTCGCGCAGGGGTACGGTGCCGGGCAGGCCCGATGGCCAGTTCGCGCCGGCGCCGGCCTCGTCCTGGCTGAACGCCTCGGGCAGCGGGATCGGCAGGTCGGCGAGGGCGTGCGGGTCGCGGCGCAGCGCTTCGGGCAGGCGCACGACGATGTCGAAGCGCCGGTCGCCTTCGAACAACTGGCTGGCGACCTCGCCGCCCACCGCGGTGGCCACGGTGTCCTGGACCACGCCGGGATTGAGGCCGTAGCGTGCGAGCGCGACGCGGTCCGGGGTGACGGTGAGCATGGGCAGGCCGCTGGCCTGCTCCAGGCGCACGTCCGCCGCGCCCGGCACCTGGCGCGCGGTGTCGGCGATCGCCTCGCCCAGCGCCAGCAGGGTGTCGAGGTCGTCGCCGAACACCTTGATCGCAAGCTCGGCGCGGACCCCCGAGATCAGCTCGTTCATGCGCATCTGGATCGGCTGGGTGAACTCGTAGTTGTTGCCGGGCAGGCGCTCGACCCCCGCTTCGAGTTCGGCCACCAGCGTGGCGCGCGGCTTGCGCGGGTCCGGCCAGGCGTCGCGTGGCTTGAGCATCAGGAAGGTGTCGGCGACGGAGGGCGGCATGGGGTCGGCCGCGACCTCGGCGGTACCGATCTTGCTGAACACCCGCTCGACCTCGGGCACCGCCTTGAGCCAGGTTTCCAGCGACTGCTGCATGCGCACCGACTGCTCGAGCCCGGTGCCGGGGATGCGCATGGCATGCAGGGCGATGTCGCCCTCGTCGAGCTGGGGGATGAACTCGCTGCCGAGCCGGGACGCGAGCAGGCCCGACAGCACGACCAGGCCCAGCGAACCGGCCAGGACCGCGGTCCGGTGCCGCATCGCCCAGCCCAGGGCGGGGCGGTAGGCGTGCGTGGCCAGACGCATCACCCGGTTGTCGTGGGCCGCGTGGTCGCGCGTGCCGTCGTGCGACCGCCGCGGCGCCTCGCGGCCGAGGAACAGGGCGATGCTGGCCGGGACGAAGGTCAGCGACAGCAGCATCGCGCCACCGAGCGCCAGCACCACGGTGATCGCCATCGGGTGGAACATCTTTCCCTCGATGCCGGTGAGGGCGAAGATCGGCAGGTAGACCAGCGTGATGATCGACAGGCCGAACAGGCTGGGTCGGACGACCTCCGCGGTCGCGCTCGCGGTGAGTTCGCGGCGTTCGTCGGCGTCCAGCGCGCGACCCGACAGGCGTCGTGCTTCATCGAAGCGGCGCAGGCAGTTCTCGATGATGATCACCGCGCCGTCGACGATCAGGCCGAAGTCCAGGGCGCCCAGGCTCATCAGGTTGCCCGAGACGCCGCCGCGGACCATGCCGGTGACGGTGAGCAGCATCGCGAGCGGGATCACCGCCGCGGTGATCAGGGCGGCGCGCACGTTGCCCAGCAGCAGGAACAGCACCAGCACCACGAGCAGGGCGCCCTCGGCGAGGTTGCGCGTCACCGTGGCGATGGTGCGGTCGACCAGTGCGGTGCGGTCGTACACCGCGGTCGCGGTGACGCCCTCGGGCAGGCTGGCGGCGGCCTTCTCCAGGCCGGCCGCGACGTCCCGCGCGACCTCCCGGCTGTTGGCGCCCACGCGCATGACCACCGTGCCCAGCACCACTTCGTGGCCGTCCTGGCTGGCCGCGCCGCTGCGCAGTTCCAGCCCCTCGCCGACCTCGGCGACATCGCGGATGCGGATCGGGACGCCGTCGCGCCGGTCCAGCACGATCGCACCGATCTCCTCCAGCGCCGGACTGTCGCCCGCGCCGACCTGGCCCGGGACGCGGACCAGGAACTGCTGGCCGTTGCGCTCGATGTAACCGGCACCGACGTTGCGGTTGTTCAGGCCGATCGCGCGCCGCACGTCGTCCAGGCCCAGGTCGAAGGCGACCAGGCGCGCCGGATCGGGCGTGACGTGGACCTGTCGTTCGTGCCCGCCGATGGTATCGACCTCGGTGACGCCCGGCAGGTTGCGCAACTGCGGGCGGATCACCCAGTCCTGCAGGGTGCGCAGGTCGGTGGCGGTCCAGGTCGAGCCGTCGGGCTTGCGTGCCCCCGGTTCGGCGTCGACGGTGTACATGAAGATCTCGCCCAGGCCCGTGGCCATCGGGCCCATGGCCGGGTCCAGTCCCGGCGGCAGCTGGCTGCCCAGTTGCTGCAGCCGTTCGTTGACCTGCTGCCGGGCGAAGTAGAGGTCGGTGCCGTCCTCGAACACCACCGTGACCTGCGAGAGCCCATAGCGCGACAGCGAGCGCGTGTAGTCGAGCCCCGGCAGGCCGGCCAGTGCCGTTTCCACCGGGAACGTCACCCGCTGCTCCACCTCCAGCGGCGAGTAGCCGGCGGCTTCGGTGTTGACCTGCACCTGCACGTTGGTGATGTCGGGGGTCGCGTCGATCGGCAGGCGCGCCAGGCTCCACGCGCCGAGCGCGACCAGGGCCAGGGTCGCTGCCAGCACCAGGCCGCGGCGGCGGATGGCAAAACGGATGATGGTCTCCAGGACCGACGCGTCAGTGCGCATGGGACGCCCCCGACTTCTCGATGTCGGCCTTCACCAGGTAGCTCTGTTCGACGACGACCGTTTCGCCGGCCTCCACGCCCGACAGGATCTCGACGCGCTCGCCGTCGCGTTGCCCGACCTCCACGGTGCGGGCTTCGTAGCGGTCGCCCTCGACGACGAAGACGACCTCGCGCCCGTCCATCGACTGCAGGGCGGTCGCCGGCACCACGCGTTCGGCCGGCGCCTGGCTGACGGTGACGCGCGCGCGCACCGCAGTGCCGGGGCGCCACTGTCCGTCGGCGTTGTCGAGCACCGCGCGTGCGATCGTGCTCTGGCTCGCGGTCGCCGTGCCGGGCAGGACACGGTCGAGCACCGTGTCCTGCGTGGCCTCGTCGTCGAGCCGGCTCACCCGCACCGGCGCGCCCGCGCGCAGGTGCCGGGCATCGCGACCGAATACGTGCAGGTCGACCCACAGCCGCGAGAGGTCGCTGATCTCCATCAGCGTGGCGTCTTCGCCGGCGATGTCGCCCATCGAGGCATAGCGCGCGGTCACGACGCCCGTGAGCGGCGAGTGCACGGAGTACGGCCCCAGGCTGAGGTTGCTTTCGATGATCGCCAGCACCTGACCGCGTTGGACCTGGTCGCCGAGGTTCGCGTCGAGCCGTCGCACCGGCCCGGGGAAGCGCGCGGCGATGCGGGCCACGCGACCCTCGATGGGGGTCAGCAGCCCTTGCACTTCGTGGCTGTCGGCGATGGTGCCGGCGGTCACGACGGCCACGCGGATGCCGGAGGCCTCGGCGATCGCCGGCTCGATGCGGGTGGCGGGTGTCTGCGCTTGGGCGTCGCCGTCTTCGTGGTCGTCGTCGTGTTCGTCGGCCCTGGTCACCGCTGGCGCGGGATCCGTGGTTTGCGCGGGCGATGCGTCGTTGCAGGCGACGAGCATCAGCATCGCCAGGGCGAGGAGCAGGGCGCGTGGCAACACGCCCGATGCAGGGGTGCGGTTCATGGCGCGGCTCCCGGGTTCGTGGCAGGGGTGGCGAGCAGGGGCTCGCCGGTCAAGCGCTGGAGTTCGATCAGGGCGCGCTGGCCATCCACCGTCGAAGCGAGTTGGCGCATGCGGGCTTCCACGATGCGGTCCTGGAGCTGTGTCCATTCCAGCGGGCCGGCGGCGCCGCGCTCGAAGGCCAGGCGGGCATCGCGCTCGGCCCGCTCCAGCGCGGGGATGATGTCGTCCTCGAAACGCGAGGCTTCAAGGCGCGCGAGCCGATAGCGGCCATGCGCTTCGACCAGGGTCGCGTACAGCGACAGTGATGCCGACTCGCGCTCGACCGAGAGCCGTTGCAGTTCGGACTCGGCCATCCGGATGGCGGGGGCGGCCCGTCCGCGGCTGCCCAGCGGGATCGAGATGCCGGCGACCAGGCCGATGTCGTCGTCGGCCTGGAGCCGGCGCACGCCGAAGCTCCAGTCGATGTCGGCGCGCGATTGGCTGCGCGCCAGCTGCAGGCGGGCCTCGGCGATCCGGCGCTGGTCGGTGAAGCCTGCCAGGTCCGGCGTGTCGCGCAGCAGGGCCTCGAGGCGCGCGAGAGGCGCGATCTCCGGCAAGCCGGGCGGCGCGTTGTCGGCGAGCTCGAACGACGGCTCGCGCTCGCCCCAGAGCGCCCCCAGGCGTGCGACGGCGAGGGCGCGCTGATGCGAGGCCCGATCGAGTCCGAGCTCGGCTTCGGCGAGGGCGGCGCGCGCGGTGAGCACCAGCGAGGCCGGCGCCGCACCCGCCTGTTGCCGCCGCCGCGCGAACGACACGGCCTGCTCGCGTTGGCGGATGTCCTGGAGCGCGATGCGCCGCTGGTCCGATGCGGCCAGGGCGTCGAGATACCGGCGCGCGGTTTCGGCCAGCAGGTCGAGCCGGCGGGCCGCGCGTTCGTTGCCGAGGCCGTCGAGCCGGCGCTGCACGAGCGCCGCGCGCGCGTCGGCCTTGGCGCCGCGCTCGAGCACGGAAGACAGGCCCAGCGTGAGCTCGGCACCGTCGAGCGCGCGCAGATCGCCGCTACCGATGGCGTTCTCGAGTGACGCGTCGAAACGCAGGGACGGGCGCTGCGCGGCCTGGTCGCGCTCGTGCGCCAGCAGCGGACGGCGCGCGTCGATTTCGCGCAGGTCGGGGTGGGCCCGGAGGACGCGCGCGAAGGCGTCGTCCAGGTCGAGGGTCTCGCCGGCGCGGGCGGGCAGGGCCGCGAACGCGCAGGCGAGACCCGCGGCGAATGCCGCAAGTCGCAATGTCATGGTGAACTCCGATGGTTGTGCGTGACGTCGGGCTGGCGCGGGGCCAGGGCGAGGTCAGGCGGCTATCGGAGGCCGGAAGGGCGTGTCGGCCGGGGTCGTCGCCGGCGCGTCGTAGTTCGCCGCCCGCGGCGAGGACGCCGGGGGGGCATGGGGGAGGGCGGCCACGAGCGGGGCCGGCACCGGCGTGGACTGGCCGCAGCAATGGGCCAGGTGCAGCAGGGTGTGCAGGGTCGGGTCTTCGCCGGCCTGGCGCGTGTCGCCGACGTCGTCGGCGGCACCGACATGCGTTTCGTGCGACGCGGCGCCGGCGTGGGCCAGTTCGTGGACTTCGCCGAAGGTCGTCAGTACCGGCCGCACGAGCAGGGACAACGCGAACAGGCCCAGCACCAGAAGGCGCAGGCCAGGCGAAAGGGTCGCGAACGGGCGTCCGGTACGGCTCATCGGGGCGCAGCTTAGCCGCTCGCCCGATGGGACACTATTGCACTCCGTATCCGACCTGCCGAAAACGCCGCACGCGTTGCGTGCCTTGTTCCGTCCATCGCGGCCACCAACGGAAAAGGGCGCCCTGGGGCGCCCTTT
>NZ_VICE01000110.1 GCF_006546775.1 Marilutibacter aestuarii | reverse complement strand
GGCCAGGTTGCTCGCGCCGGCCGGCACCACCAGGGTGTAGTTGAGCGAATTGCCGGTCGTCGCCGACAGCCCCGTCTTCGGCACGCCCTTCTCCAACGTGCCGTCGCCGGGCGGGTCGCCGCCATCGCTGACGTTCACCGAGCGCGTCTCGGTGTCGCTGGCGCCGCGGTCGTCGGTCACCGTCAGGCTGACGTCGTAGCGCCCGGCCGCGGCATAGGCATGGCTCGGATTGGCGCTGGTCGCGCTGCTGCCGTCGCCGAAGTCCCAGCGCCGGGAGGCGATGCGGCCGTCGCTGTCGACCGAGGCATCGCTGAAACGGGCGGTCAGTCCGTCGGTCGATACGTTGAAGTCGGCTACCGGGGGCGCGTTCCCACTGCCGCCGGAGGTCTTGGCCAGCTCGCCGATGAAAGCCAGGCCCAGCTTCGCGAAGTTGACGCTGGCACTGGCGGTGCCGCCCATGTTCGCCAGGGTGTCGCCGCTGGTGTGCAGGCGATTGTTGAACGTCGGCTCGAACATCATCGCCGCCGGGTAGCCCGCATTGGTCCACGAGGCATGGTCCGAGCAGCCGTAGCCGCAGGTGTAAGTACCGCGCGACAGGCCCAGCGGCGCCAGGTATTCGTCGAAGAGATCGGTGAGGAACTGCTTGAGGCTGGCGTTGGAATAATCCGTCACCAGGTTCATCGCCACGTTGGATCCCGCGGCGTAATTGGTCATGTCCATCTGCAGCACGCCCACCACGTTCTTGCCCTGCGCCTTGAACGACTGCGCGATGGCGTTGGAACCGCGCAACCCGACCTCCTCGGCCGCATAGCCCATGAACTTGACCGTGCGGCGGGGCTTCCAGCCGCTGGCGAGGGCGACGCGCGCGACCTCGGTGACGCTGGCGATGCCGGAGGCGTCGTCGTCGGCGCCGGGCGCGTTCATGCTGCTCCCGCTGCCGCTGTTGGATATGGAGTCGAGGTGGCCGCCGACGACGACGATCTCGTCGGGCAATTCGCTGCCCTGGATGGTCAGGATCACCGAGGGCTGGGTGGCGCAGTTGCCGCAGTCCTCGAACAGCTCGGCACTGACGTCACTGCGGCCATTGCCCAGCGCCAGCCAGGTGTCTCGGATCCAGACCGCCGCGCTGCGCCCGCTGCCGGTGGAGTAATACCGGTTTGCATAGGCCGTTGACAGATGGTTGATGGTGCCGCGGATACGGGGTTCCTGCACCTGTTCCAGCCAAGGGTCCACCGTGGCCTGGTTGTCGATGCCGTAGTCGAGCAGGAAGGCCTGCTGCGTCGCCTGCAGGGCCTGCCCCGAGGCCACGAAGTCCCGGGCCTGCTGGCGGGTCGCGAACGCGAAGTAGCCGCCACAGCGCTTCTCGCCGGCATGGATGCGCTCGCTGATGCTGGGCAACTGGTGGGCGCGGACCTCCGACACGACCAGGGCATTGCCCAGACTGTCGCGCATGACGTCGGCGTTGCGCGCGTCGAGCCTGAGGCTGCCGACGAAGGTGTCGCGGGAGCTGACGATGTAGACCGCGGCGTGCGGATCGGACTCGAGAGACAGGCCCAGGGCAGCGGCGGACCCGGCGTCGTGTCGCGGGTCATGCGCGAGGGTGGGCGGCGGTGCCGCGAGCAGGATGCCGACCGCGAGGGCCAGCAGGGGGACGGGTTTGAAGACCATGTCGTGGGTTCCTTGCATGAGGGCGTCCCCTCCCCCGGCGCGTGCCGGGAGCCACCTGGAGATGGAATGTGGTGGGCGTCACCGCCCGGCGCGATACCGCGCCATGCCAGGGACGGGAGGACCTGGACGGACCAGGTCCTCCCGGTGCAGGCGGCCCCGGAGGCCGCCTGCATCCTGCATGCCTGCTGGCGAAGCGCTTACGGCGCGTCGATCCAGAGGTCGTAGTTGCCGCTGCCCGAATAGGACAGCACCTTCCAGTAGTAGTAGCCGGGGGCACCGTTGTAGTTCACCGACTCTTCGCTGGTGGGCGTGGTCGAGGACGCGACCTTGCTCCAGGCCGAACCGCTCCAGCGGTACAGCTCCAGGTCGAAGTCCGCGCCCGACGGCCCGCGCAGCCAGCCCTTCTGCGCACCGGCGCCGGACTGGTAGTAGGTGCCGTTGGGCTGCACCGCCGAGTTGCCGGTGCCGCTGAGCGAACCGCTGTACTTGTCGCAGCCGCTGCACGG